>NZ_JBKGUA010000017.1:0-177726 GCF_046543485.1 Paraburkholderia sp. EG304
GGCAGACTGGCGATGTCTCTCGCCATACCGAAAGATGCCAGGCCGGTCTGACACTATCTCATCTTAACGAGGACACGGAGAGTTTCCTGAAGGCGGCGTAGCCCGGCACCCGAGCAACCCGCGATTGGACTATGCAACACATCTTATGCGACTTGCGACTTTAGGTAGCGGCAGGCTCATAGGGCGGACCACAGTAATGCGGTAACCAACCCGCGGATATCAGTGTGACCCACCGTCGAGACGTACTGCTACGTCGCCCTCAGGAAATTCAGATGTACCCAGACCGAGAACCGATCGCGATTGACACGGAAAGTCATATCAGTTCACCGCCTTGACGAAGCCAGGATCGCCGATCAACGTATCGACGCTGAGCTTGACCGTGTCTTCGATCGCGATCGTGTTGCTGGTGAATTTCGGCGACTTCTGCTTCACGGTGCGCGTGGTCGTGTACACGACCTTCTGGGTCGCCGCATCGACGACCACGTAGTGCATTTTCAGCGTCCACAGCGCCGGCGAGCGCTTATCGTCCACCGTAAAGGCTTCGATGCTGCCGCTGAGCACGCGCTTGTTGTCGTCGATACGGAAACCGGCCACTCGCAGGCTGTTCGCGACGCCATTGCGCACGACGAGGCTGACCTCGTCCTTCAGCACGAGCCCGGTCATCCCGGTGTTTTCGATGCGGTTCGGGGACAGACGACCGTCGCGCGCGGGCAGATACGCGAAGTCGCTTGCAGGGGCGACGCTCAGCGAGCCGGTGCCGTGGGTCTTCGGGTGCGTCGCGCTGGCGCTGCTATTCAGGCCGAACCACGACCACGAGCACGCGGACAGCAGCGTGGGCAGCAGCACGGCGCCGCAGCCCTTGAGCACAACGGATTTCAACGGCGAACGCGCAGCAGCCATGCGGGAGAAAGCGGCGGTCGAAGTCAGAGGAGTTGCCCTTTTAAGTGGAGTCAGCCCGGTGAAGAACAGCATGGTAGCAGCGAAGCTTGCGTCTGGCTGGCTAGCCCGGCCATCATAACGGGCCGCGATAGCGATGGACATCGGGACAACGCCCGAAGGGCGTTCGACCACAGCCGCTCAGAAAAAGCCCGCCTTGCCCTGCGTGATGTCGGTCAGCGTTGCCTTGGCGCCGTCGAAAGCATTGGCGGGCACGCGCATCGTCATCTTCACCAGCATGCCGTAGGCGCTGTCCACCAGCGGATAGCCTTCGGCGTCCATCCATCGACGGACTTTGGCTTCGTCTGCATAGCTGACTTCGACGCCCAGCGAAACCTGGGCAATCCTCTCGACGCGCGGCGCGTCGAGCAGCGCGGACGCGATCGCATCGGTGTACGCGCGCACCAGACCGCCAGCGCCGAGCTTCACACCGCCGTAATAGCGCACGACGGCCGCGAGCACGCCATCCAGATCGTGATGCCGCAGCACTTCGAGAATCGGCCGACCGGCGGTGCCGGACGGTTCGCCGTCGTCGGACATGCCGGATTGGCCGCCCGCGAGCAGCGCCCAGCACACGTGCGTCGCGGCCGGATGTTCGTCGCGCAGACGCTGCAATTCGGCCATCGCGGCATCGCGATCGGCGACCGGGAGCGCATACGCGATGAAGCGGCTCTTGCGAATCTCGAGTTCCGCGCTCAGCGGCGCGGGCAGGGTATAGGTGGGCAAGGCGGAAACGTCGGTGGATGAAAAGAAGCACGCGGTACGCGCCGCGATGTCCGACATGGTAACGGATCGTCCAGGCGAGCGAGGCGCCGCGGGCAGGTTCGCGGCTTCGACTACAATGGTCCGCTGAACCCGCGCCCATCATTTCGATGCCGCGCATCGCGAGGAGACGACATGCTTGATCTATCCACGTTGGGGACTTTCGTTGCCGTCGTACTCGGGCTCTTTCTGATTCCAGGCCCGGCCGTGCTGCTGGTTTTGACGCGCACCATGCAAGGTGGACGCAAGGCCGGCATTCTGACCGGTCTCGGCATTGCAGCCGGCGATTTCGTGCATACGCTGGGCGCCGCGATCGGCCTCTCCGCGCTGCTGATGACATCCGCGCTCGCGTTCAATGCGGTGAAATTCGTCGGTGCCGCATACCTCGTCTATCTGGGCATTCGCGCGTTGCGCGAAAAGCATGCGAGTGCGCATCTGCCGGTCGTCGCGCCGGTGTCGGGTTCGAAGGCGTTCTTGCAGGCGATTCCCGCCGAAGTGCTGAACCCGAAAACCGCGCTGTTTTTCCTCGCGTTTCTGCCGCAATTCGTTCGCCCCGAACATGGCTCTACCTTCCTGCAGTTCGCGACCCTCGGGCTGATTTTCGTTGCCATGAGCGCGCTTTATACGACGCTGATCGTTCTGACGATCCGGCCGCTGGGCAAACTCGTGAAGCGTTTGACGTGGTTGACGCGTTGGCAGAATAAGCTCATCGGCGTGCTGTTCATTTCGCTCGGCCTGCGCGTGGCGGTGCAAACACGCTGAGTGCGGATGCGCGAGTGGCACGCACGATTCGGGAGACAGCGATGAATGAAGATCCAACCTCGTCGGCGCGCGCGATCGAGTTCTGGTTCGACTTCGGCAGCAACTACAGCTATCTGAGCATGATGCGGATCGAAGCGTTGGCGGCCGCGCGCAACGTGACGATCGTCTGGCGGCCGTTTCTGCTCGGCCCGGTATTTCGCCAGCTCGGGTTCGAGAACTCGCCCTTCGTATTGCAGAAAGAAAAAGGCGCATACGTGTGGAAAGACATGGAGCGTCAATGCCGCAAATACGGCCTTGCGCTCACGCGTCCCAGCACGTTTCCGCGCGCGGCGCTTCTCGCGATGCGCATCGCGCTGCTGGGTGCGAACGAGCCGTGGATCGGTGCCTGGCGCCAGATCATGCGGTTGAATTTCGCCGACGACCGCGACATCGGCTCGGTCGACGTCGTCAGCGAAGCGCTCGACTCGCTTGGCTTACCCGTGCAGAGCGTGATCGACGCCGCGCAAAGCGACGCGAACAAGCTCCGCTTGCGCGAGCAGACCGAACGGGCCATCGGCAAGGGCATCTTCGGTGCGCCGACGTTTTTTGCCGGCGGCGAGATGTTCTGGGGGAACGACAGGCTGGAGGACGCGTTGGACTACTGCGACGCGATCGCGGCGCGCCATTGAACGTCGAACGGAGCGCTCAATCAGCCTGCTGACAGAAGCGCCGGCCCGGTACATGTGAGACCACGGCCTGGGCGATTTCGAGTGGAGTACTTTCGGCGGGAACGACGCGACGGCTCGATTCGGGCTCGTGCTTCATCGTCCATTCGACGAGCCGGTATGAGCGGCCCCAAGGCTGTTGCAGCGGATCGGAGACCTTGCAGGAATGAATCTGGCGAGTCCACTGATGGTCGGGCATCGCACGCAGGTGTTCGACTACCATCTCTTCAACCATGATTTACCTCCTTCTTCTTGTGCGCGGGACCATGCTCGGCCGCGTTTTTGGCACCCTTCAAGAAAAAACGCCGCCGATGTTCTGGCGGCTCAACAGGGGATGAAGTACATACTTGCAGCGAACTATTAAGCGAAACTTAAGAACCGCAATCATTACGCAAACGGACCTCGCAGCGTGTAAGCGAGTGCAAGCGAATGCAAGCGAGAGTTGACAACAGTGGACGCGCACGCTCCCATGCTGGCCGAAGCGTCGCGAGCCTGCCCTCAAGACCCCGGCGGATCGGCCGTTATCAGTAGAGTTGGGGCGTCGACCCCGTTCGCCTTCAGGGCCGCCTTGCTGATACCGTGACGAAACCCGCCCAATCGCCGCTTTCCGAGCGTCTTCGCTCGCTCGTCGACACCGTGCAGTACAACGAGCGCACGTTGCGGCGCTTCCAGAACGTCGAGTTGCGTTTGATCGGCGCGCAGGATTTCGCGTCGTTTCTCGATACGTTGTTCAGCCATCTGCCGCGCGAATTCGCTCTCGCGAACGTGGTGCTGTGGCTCGACGACCGCGCGCCGATGCTGCTCGAACTGCTCGAGCCGGGCAACCTGCAAGCGCTCGATCATGCGCAGCTGAAGACGTCGCGCGAGGGCGGTCTCATCGCGCGGTCTCTGTGCGAGGACGATCGGCCGTGGCTCGGCCGCCCTGGCGAGATCGACGACGACGCGCGCCGCGCGTTGTTCGGCGCCGTGCCGGCCCAGGTGCCGGCCAGCGCGATCCTGCTGCCGCTCGCCGCGGGCAAGAGCGTCAGCGGCTATCTATGCCTCGGCAGCGACGACCCCGCGCGCTTCGTCGCCGGCATGGCCACCGACATCCTGGAGCGCTTCGCAAGCATCGTCACCGCGAGTCTCGACAACGTCGCGCATCGCGAGCGGCTCAAGCAGCTCGGCATGACCGATGCGCTGACCGGCCTCGCGAATCGCCGCTATTTCGACGAGCGGCTGCGCGAGGAGTTGATGCGCGCGGTCCGTTATCGCGCGCCGGTCGCGTGCCTGTTCATCGATATCGACGGTTTCA
This sequence comes from Paraburkholderia sp. EG304, assembly GCF_046543485.1. Classification (NCBI taxonomy): domain Bacteria; kingdom Pseudomonadati; phylum Pseudomonadota; class Betaproteobacteria; order Burkholderiales; family Burkholderiaceae; genus Paraburkholderia; species Paraburkholderia sp. EG304. The sequence goes on from NZ_JBKGUA010000017.1 coordinate 4,459, forward strand.
AACGCATCAACGATAGCCATGGCCATCAGATCGGCGACCGCGCGCTCGCCGCGGTGGCGGCCTGCGTGCGACAGCAGGTGCGGCTTGGCGACACCGTCGCGCGCTATGGCGGCGAGGAGTTCGCCGCGCTGGTGCAAGGCGATCTCAGCGACGCGCTGACCGTCGCCGAGCGCGTGCGGCTGGCGGTCGAGAATCTCGATGTGCGCGACGCGCACGGCGAGCGCATCGAGTTGTCGGTGTCGATCGGCGTGGCTGCGCGCGTGGTCGCGGGCAGCCCGGCCGACGCGATGTCGCTCGGTCAGGCGATGATGGACGAGGCCGATCGCGCGATGTATCAGGCCAAGCGCAACGGCCGCAATCGCATCGAGGCGCACGCCGATGCGCTCGATGAGCAGGGCTGATCGAGCGACGCCAACCCCAACACCAACTGCGCATCACACCCCGGCCGCATCCGGCGGCACCCCGAGCAGCTGCAATGCGCCGCCCATCACGCCGCTGAACACCGGTCCGGCGACCGTGCCGCCATAGAACGCCTTGCCGGCCGGGTCGTCGATCATCACGGCGACGATCAGGTGCGGATCGCTCATCGGCGCCATCCCGACGAACAGCGCGCGGTAGCGATTCGGCGCGTAGCCCGCGCCGATCTGCTTGCGCGCGGTGCCGGTCTTGCCGCCGACGCGATAACCCGCCACGCTCGCGGCGCGCCCGGTGCCGCCTGCGCCCGTGGCCATTTCGAGCATGTTGCGGATCGCGCGCGCGGTGGCGGGCGTCGTGACCGGTTCGCTGCGAGCGGCGAACGACGTCGGGTCGTTCGCATCGAGGGGCTCGCGCAGCAGGCTCACGCGCCGCAGGGAGCCGTCGCCGGCATAGGCGGTGTAGACCTGTGCGATTTGCAGCAGCGACACCGACAGCCCGTAGCCATACGCCATCGTGGCCTGCTCGATCGGGCGCCAGCGGCTGTACGGCCGCAGCTTGCCGGCGGCCACGCCGGGGAAGGGCAGCTCGGGCTTCATGCCAAGACCGTATTGCTGGTATTTGGTCCAGATCGTTTCGGCCGGCAGGTTCAGCGCGAGCTTCGCGAGCGCGATATTGCTCGACTTCTGCACCGCCTCGGCGACCGTCATCGCGCCGTGATTCGACGTGTCGTGAATCACGGCCGGACCGATCCGATACCAGCCTGGCGCGGTATCGATGATGCTTTGCGGCCGCACCTTGCCTTCGTCGATCGATAGCGCGACGACGAGCGGCTTGATCGTCGAGCCCGGCTCGAACGTGTCGATCACCGCGCGGTTGCGCAGTTGCCGGCCGGACAGGTGCGTGCGGTCGTTCGGATCGAAGCTCGGGTAGTTGGCGAGCGCGAGGATTTCGCCGTTGCGCGCATCGAGCACAACCACGCTGCCCGCTTCGGCGCGATGCTCCGCGATCGCGGCTTTGAGTTGCGTGTACGCGAGTTGCTGGATACGCCGGTCGATCGTCAGCTGGATCGTCGCGCCGTTGCGTGCGGGCACGAGCGGCCGCGTCTCCGAGATCACGCGGCCGAGCCGGTCGCGGATCACTTCACGCTCGCCCGGCACGCCTTGCAGTTGCGCGTCGGCGGAGAGCTCGACGCCTTCCTGGCCGTGGTCCTCGATGTCGGTAAACCCGACCACGTGCGCGGCCGACTCTCCTTCGGGATAAAAGCGTTTGGTGTCGGCGACCTGCGTGATGCCGGCGAGCCCGAGGCGCGACAGATGCTCGGCGGTGTCGGCATCGACCTGGCGCTTGAGCAGCACGAAGCTGCGCTCGCCGTTCAGACGCCGGCGCAGTTCCGCGGGCGGCAGATCGAGCAGCTTCGTGAGCGGCGCGAACGCGCTTTCGTCGACGAGCTTCGGCGTGGCCCAGATTTCGTACGTCGCGAGACTGACCGCGAGCATCGAACCATTGCGATCGACGATCCGGCCGCGCGTCGCGTCGAGTTCGAGCAGGCGCTGATAGCGCTTCTGCCCCTGGTCGACGTAGAAGTCCTGATTTACGACCTGCACCCAGAACGCACGGGCTGCGAGCGTCGCGAACGCGGCGAACACCAGCAGCACGATGAACTTCGAGCGCCACGCGGGCAGCCGCGCATCGAGCAGCGGGTTCTTCGCGGCTAACGCATAGGGATCGGGTGACGGAGGTTTTTTCTGGCGGATCATGGCGGCGGGCAGCGGACGTTACGTACCTTCGATTGAACAGGGCCGCCAAAACCACGCGGCTTGGCGGTAAGGACTATCGCTGGGCCGAGTGTAAACAAAACGTAATTTAAATGCGAGGAGTGTGAAAGAAGCGGCGTTTGGCTTCGAGCAACCGCGAGCCGAGCCGAAGCTCAAAAACGAACAGCCGCGCGGACTTGCAAAATCCGCGCGGCTGATTCGTTCGATCGATGCGTCGACTCCGACGCGGCGTGTTGATGAGGCGCTCCCCGCCTGTGGAGCGCCTTCTTCTTATGCGCGCCCGTCGCGGGCGCGGCGCGGGAGCGTCAAGCCGGCAACGCGAAACTCGCAATCGCGTCGCGCAACACGCCGACCTGGTCCTTCAGCGAATGCGCGGCGGCCGCGGCCTCTTCGACCAGTGCCGCATTCTGCTGCGTGACCTGGTCCATCTCGCCGACCGCGCGATTGACCTGCTCGATGCCCGCGCTCTGCTCGCGCGACGCGTGGCTGATTTCTTCGAGAATTTCGTTGACGCGCCGCACCGACTGCACGATCTCGCCCATCGTCGCGCCCGCGTTCGCGACCAGCGACGCGCCGGTCTCGACGGTATCGGTCGAAGTTTCGATCAGTGCCTTGATCTCCTTGGCGGCGGTCGCCGAGCGCTGCGCGAGGCTGCGCACTTCGGCCGCGACCACCGCGAAGCCGCGGCCCTGTTCGCCGGCGCGGGCCGCTTCCACGGCCGCGTTCAGCGCGAGGATATTGGTCTGGAACGCAATGCCGTCGATCACGCCGATGATGTCGCCGATCTGCCGCGAGCTCGCGGTAATCTCGCCCATCGTGCGCACCACGTCGTCGACGACGCGGCTGCCGCGCGTCGCGACGCTCGCGGCGTCGCTCGCGAGTTGCGCGGCCTGGCTTGCGCTGTCCGCGTTCTGCTTCACGTTGACCGTCATCTGATCCATGCTCGACGCGGTTTGCACGAGCGCGGCCGCCTGCTCCTCGGTGCGCTGCGACAGGTCGGTGTTGCCCGCGGCGATTTCGTTCGCGCCGACGTTGATGTTCTCGGTGCCCTGGCGCACGCGCGAGACCGTGTCGACGAGTCCCGCCTGCATCGTGCGCAGCGCATGCAGCAGGCTGCCGTTGTCGTGCGGCGCGATCGGCACCGGCGTCGCGAGGTTGCCTTGCGCCATCAGCCGCGCATGCTTGACCGCCACTTCGAGTTCGCCGCCGAGCGAGCGGCGGATGCTGCGCAGCACGACCAGCATCACAGCCGTGGAGAGCGCGCCGAGTGCGACCGTGATCGCGAGCCAGCGCAGCAGATTGCGGTAGAACGCGCTTTGCACGTCGTCCATATACATGCCGGTCACGAGGTACCAGTCCCATGGCGCGAAGTGCATCGAGTAGCTGGTCTTCGCGACCGGCTGCTCGCTGCCCGGTTTGGCCCACAGATAGTCGACGAAGCCGCCGCCGTCGTGATTGCCCGCGTTGACGATATCAACGAACAGATGATTGCCGGCCGGATCGGTGAACTGCGCGAGGTTCTTGCCGATCAGTTCGGGCTTGAACGGATGCATCAGCATGACCGGCTGCGAGTCGTTGATCGACAGGTAGCCGTCCTTGCCGTAGCGCATCGCGCCGAGCGTCGCCAGCGCCTGTTTTTTCGCGTCATCCTCGGACAGCGCATGCTGCTGCGCGAGCGTGTAGTAATGGGCGGTGACGTGGTTCGCCTCTTCGATCAGCGAGCGCAATTGCTCGCGTCGGTCCGAGATCATCGACGCGCGGTTCTGCCACGCGCCGAACGCGCCGATCAGGATCAGGCCAACCCACAGCACGGCGATCATCGACGTCAGTTTTCGGTTCAGAGTCATAGCGAGGGAAATGTACGTTGTTGCCAGTAGGTCTAGTGGTTTGCGGTCGGATGCCGCTCGCTGTGTTAACGGCGGGAAATCTTGTTAGTCGAGGCAGGGGAAACCCGCTGTCTTACATCGCTATTCATCTGATTAATAAGCGGATTTATTGGTTTTTTAGCGGCGCATGCGCGCGCCTAATTCGAAAAAGACATTTGCGCAATATTCGGGAATTTGAATTAACCGGCGATTTTTCGATAAGGCACAGCGATTGAAAAATGCGCACGAAAATCGACGTAAAAACGGCCGCCACGAGGTGCCGGATAAGCTGTGGAGCCAAATCCAGCAGGGTTCGCGTCAACATTCCACAAAACGCCAATCAAATGCAGGAATCCCATTAAATGACGGCGCATGCAAAAAAACGACACATTTTTCCACTTAAGCGCAACCACGAAAAACCGCTCAGACATTCAAAAGACTCGCGATAAAAAATTCCACTATAGTCGCCCTTTTCCGATTGCCAGCCGGGCATAGAAGAACGTCAATCAGCCCGCCACCAGGAGTCCCGAAGAATGAATGCACGCGAACCCGCTTTCGTTTCCCAGTCCCGCAGCGCGCGCCTGCGCCAGATGCTCGTCAGCAGTGAACTCGAATTCATGATGGAGGCGCACAACGGCCTGTCCGCGCGCATCGTTCGCGAAGCCGGGTTCAAGGCGATCTGGGGCTCGGGTCTCGCGATCTCCGCGCAGTTCGGCGTGCGCGACAACAACGAGGCGAGCTGGACCCAGGTGGTCGATACGCTCGAATTCATGGCCGACGCGAGCGATCTGCCGATCCTGCTCGACGGCGACACCGGCTACGGTAACTTCAACAACGTGCGCCGCCTCGTGCGCAAGCTCGAACAGCGCGGCATCGCCGGCGTATGCATCGAGGACAAGCAGTTTCCGAAGACCAACAGCTTCATCAATGGAGAGGCTCAGCCGCTTGCCGATATCGACGAATTCTGCGGCAAGATCAAGGCCGGCAAGGACTCGCAGAACGACGAGCATTTCTCGATCGTCGCGCGCGTCGAGGCGCTGATCGCGGGCTGGGGCATGGACGAAGCGCTGCGCCGCGCGGAAGCGTATCGAAGGGCCGGCGCCGATGCGATCCTGATTCACAGCAAGCTGTCGCGCCCCGACGAGATTCTCGAATTCGCGCGCGAATGGGCCGGCCGCGCGCCGCTCGTGATCGTGCCGACCAAGTACTACAGCACGCCCACTGAAGTGTTCCGCGAAGCGGGCATCAGCACCGTGATCTGGGCGAACCATCTGATCCGCGCGGCGACCTCGGCGATGCAGGCCGTCGCGAAGGAAATCCATGCGAGCGAGACGCTCGTCAACGTCGAGGACAGCATCGCCGCGGTCAACGAAATCTTCCGTCTGCAGGACGCCGACGAATATTCCGAGGCCGAAGACCGCTATCTGTCGGGCGGCCGCGCGGCCGGCTCGGCCGTCGTGCTCGCCGCGAGCCGCGGCAAGGGCCTCGAAGCGGTGACCGGGGAGCGTCCGAAGGTGATGCTGCCGATCGCCGGCAAACCGCTGCTGCGCTGGCTCGTCGATGCGTTCAAGAAGCAGGGCGTCAACGACATCACCGTGGTCGGCGGCTATCGCGCCGACGCGATCGATACCGCGGGCATCCGCCTCGTCGTCAACGAGCAGCACGCGCAGACCGGCGAGCTCGCGTCGCTCGCATGCGCACTCGATAAACTGACCGGCGATACCGTCATTTCGTACGGCGACCTGCTGTTTCGCAGCTACATCCTGCGCGATCTCGTCGAAAGCGAGGCCGCCTTCAGCGTGGTCGTCGATTCGTCGCTGACCGATACGGAGAACGCGAGCGTGCGCGATTTCGCGTGGTGCTCGGCCGCCGACGATCGTGGTCTGTTCGGCAACAGGATCGTGCTGCGGCATGTCGCGAGCGGGCCGGAGCAGTCGTCGGCGGCAAGCGCCGCGCAAGTGCCGCACGGCCGCTGGGTGGGTCTGCTGAATGTGCGCGGCGCGGGCCTCGAACGCCTGCAAGCGGTGATGCGCGAGTTGCAGACGCGCGGCGATTTCGCGTCGCTCGACATGCCCGCGCTGCTGAACGCGCTGATCGAAGCGGGCGAGTCGATCGAGGTGCAATACGTGCACGGCCACTGGCGCGGCGTCAACGATCTCGACGATTTCCGCCGCGCGGGCGACTTTGCGCACGCGCAGGTGCCGTTCGCGACGGCCGTCGGCGGCGCAACGGCGAACGATGCACACGGAGGCGCGCAATGATCGAAGCAGCACAGTTCGTCGAGGCGGCGCGCGAGCGCGGTTTCGACTGGTATGCGGGCGTGCCGTGCTCGTATCTGACGCCGTTCATCAACTACGTGCTGCAGGACGAATCGCTGCACTACGTGTCGGCGGCCAACGAGGGCGACGCGGTCGCGCTGATCGCCGGCGTCACGCTCGGCGCGAAGAGCGGCCGGCGCGGCATCACGATGATGCAGAACTCCGGGCTCGGCAACGCGGTCAGCCCGCTGACGTCGCTGACGTGGACTTTCCGTCTGCCGCAACTGCTGATCGTCACGTGGCGCGGCCAGCCCGGCGTTGCCGACGAGCCGCAGCATGCGCTGATGGGCCCGATCACGCCGGCGATGCTCGACACGATGGAAATTCCGTGGGAGACGTTCCCGACCGAGGCGGACGCGATCGGCCCGGCGCTCGATCGCGCGATCGCGCACATGGACGCCACCGGCCGTCCGTACGCGCTCGTGATGCAGAAGGGCAGCGTCGCGCCGTATGAACTGAAGGACGGCGGCGCGCCCGCGCGGCGCACGCCGGTCGAGCCGCGCGCTCAGTTCCGCGGTGTCGCCGCGAACGAACTCGCAACGCGCCACGACGCGCTGCAAAAGGTCATCGCGCATACGCCGCTCGACTCGACGGTGGTGCTCGCGTCGACCGGCTTTTGCGGCCGCGAACTCTATGCGATCGACGATCGCGCGAACCAGTTGTACATGGTCGGCTCGATGGGCTGCGTGACGCCGTTCGCGCTCGGCCTCGCGCTCGCGCGCCCCGACCTGCGCGTGGTCGCGCTCGACGGCGACGGCGCCGCGCTGATGCGCATGGGCGTGTTCGCGACGCTCGGCGCGTACGGACCGTCGAACCTCACGCACGTGCTGCTCGATAACGGCGCGCACGATTCGACCGGCGGCCAGGCGACGGTGTCGTCGCAGGTGTCGTTCGCTGGTGTCGCGGCCGCATGCGGTTACGCGTCGGCGGTCGAGAGCGACGATCCGGCCGTCATCGACGAGCTGTTCGCGGCGCCGCCGCTCGGCGGCCCTCGCTTCGCGCGCCTGACGATCCGCCGCGGCACGCCCGACGGCCTGCCGCGCCCGACCATTACGCCGCCCGATGTGAAGACGCGCCTGATGCGCCACATCGGCGCGATCTGAACCCGTACCAAATAGGAGCGCCCATGCTGCTGCTCAATCCCGGCCCGGTGACGCTCACCGAACGTGTCCGCAACAGCCTGTTGCAGACGGATCTGTGCCATCGCGAGAGCGAATTCTTCGATTTGCAGGAAGAGGCGCGCACGCGTCTCGTCGACGTGTACGGGCTCGACCCGAACGAATGGCAGGCAGTGCTGATGACCGGTTCCGGCACGGCCGCCGTCGAAAGCATGACGGCCGCGCTGGTGCCGCAGAACGGCAAGCTGCTGGTCGTCGAGAACGGCGTGTATGGCGAGCGCATCGCGCAGATCGCCGCGCAATACGGCATCGCGCACGAAGCGCTGAAACACGACTGGATGGCCGCGCCCGATCTCGCGAAGATCGCCGAACGTCTCGACGCCGACAAGTCGTTCACGCACGTCGCGGTGATTCATCATGAAACGACCACGGGCCGTCTGAACGACATCGCGGCGCTCGGCGCGTTGTGCCGCGAGCGCGGCCTGCGTTTGCTGGTGGACGGTGTCAGCAGCTTCGGCGCCGAAGCGATCGATTTCGCGGACGCGAGCCTCGACGCGCTCGCGGCGACCGCCAACAAGTGCCTGCATGGCGTGCCGGGCGCGTCGTTCGTGCTGGTGCGTCGTGCGGCGCTCGCACGCGCGGCGAGCCGCACGTACTACCTCGATCTTGCGCGGCTCGCGCGTTTGCAGGATCAGCGCAACACGCCGTTTACGCCTTCGGTGCACGCGTATTACGCGCTGGTCGAGGCGCTGCGCGAGCTCGCCGACGAAGGCGGCTGGCGCGCGCGTCATGCGCGCTATGCGGCGCTTGCCGAGCAGGTGCGCGCGGGGCTGGCCGCGCGCGGCATCGGCAGTGTGTTGCCGGCCGGGGAGTCGTCGGTGGTGTTGCGCGCGTACCGCTTGCCCAACGGTATCGCGTATCCGCAACTGCACGACGCGCTGAAGGCGCGCGGCTTCGTGATCTATGCGGGGCAGGGCGGGCTGTCGGCGGAGCTGTTCCGCATCTCGACGATGGGCAACATCCACGCGGCCGATATCGACCGCCTGCTGCAGGGCTTCAGCGACTTGGCAGGCTGACGCTGCGTCGAGCGCGGCTCGCTTATACCGGGTCTTTGTCCGGCGGCCCGTCGGGCCGCTGCGGCTCCTCGACATGATGCCCCGGCGACGGCGGCACCAGCGGGTCGGCTTCCGGGTCGCGGTTCGGATCGGCGTTCGGGTCGGGAATCGGGCTGGTATGCATGTCGTAGCTCATTGCGTCACCCTTGTGGTTGAAATGCGCGGGTCCGGCGTGGGCGGTTGTTACCGCCGATGCCCGCCGCCGCGTCGGTTATCTGTCTTCAAGCGTAGGCGCTCGCCGCGCTTCCTGCTCGTTCCTTTTGCTATTTTCTCGGGCGCTTGCGGCCGACGCTGAGCTGCCAGTAGCGCTCGGTCGCGAACACGTCTTCGTAATTGCCGGGGCCGAACGCCCGCAACTGGCTCGCGTACGCGTTGACCGCTTCGCGTTTCAGATGCGCGCGGCGCTGCACGTCGATCGTGTGGCCCGCGCTCGGCGTCGCCGGCGTAGCGACGATGCCGCGCTGCGCGAGATCGGCGAGCCGCGCCTGCACCGCGCCCGGTGTGAGCCGGTGAATCGCTTCCTCGTAACCGAACCAGTCCAGATGCGTGAGGCGCGGCAGGATTTCGCAGCACGCTTCGAATACCCGCGCATGATCCTCGTGATGCAGGCCGAGCGGCATCAGCAGCGTGTTGGCGGTCGTGCGGTAAATCGTTTCCTCCAGCGCCGCCGCCATCTGGCTGATCGACGGCGAGTCGGCGTACTGGCTGTCGCGAAACGGCATGCGCAGCGGAATCGCGTCGAGCACTTCGAGCGCGCGGTTGTCTTCGACCGTGCGTTCGCGGACCGCTTCATGGGCGTTCGCGAAGCCCGCTTTCTGGTCCCACTCGGTATGCATGTCGTGTTCGGGCGGCGCGGCGAACACGGTGCAGACGGCGGCGTCGGGATGGGCTGCGAGCAATGCGCCGCAACTGAACACGGCGTCGTCGAAATGGGGCGAGACGATGAAAAGGCGTGGAGTGGTTTCGCTCATGGGCTTGCGTCTGGGGGTTCGAGGCGGGGCGGATGAGGCGTCGAGGCCATCGGTCGTCATGGCGCCGCACGTGAAAAAAATGTGGCGTCACCTCAGCTTAGGCCTAATCGGCGCGGCTTGCGCGCGAAACTTGCAGCGCGCAAATCACGTGCCTGAAGTTCGCGGACGAAGGTCTCAATCGGTCCATCCAGCGACGGTCGCGGCTTTTCGGCTCGTCGTGCGTCGCTGTAGTGGCCTTTGGAGCGCACGTGTTTTGTGTAGTTCGCGAATTCTCCGAACACTGTCCTCCCGCCTCCCCCGTTCAGGGGATTGTTCCCCCGCGCAGCCGCGCCGATCATTGGCCCATTCGGGAAGGCCATCCATCCAGTTCAGGACTCAAGGAGACTCAGATGCGCGACAACGCCACGGCCGACGCGCCCTCGGCCTACGCCTATCCATTGCTGATCAAGCAGTTGCTGCACACGCCGTTCGTTCAGGCGCCGGACCAGCAGATCGTGTATCGCGGACAGCTTCGCATGACCTATACGACGCTGCGCGAGCGCATCGCGCGGCTCGCCAATGGACTGTCGCGGCTCGGCGCGCGGCACGGCAGCACGGTCGCGGTGATGGACTGGGACAGTCATCGTTACCTCGAATGCTATTTCGCGGTGCCGATGATGGGCGCGGTGCTGCAGACGGTCAACGTGCGCCTGTCGCCGGAGGAGATCGCTTACACGATCAACCATGCCGGCGCGGAGATCCTGTTCGTCCACAGCGATTTTCTGCCGCTCGTCGAAGCGATCAGGGGACAGCTCGAAACGGTGCGCACCTTCGTCTGGATCGACGAGGAAGGCAGCGAAGTCGCTACCCATACGATTCCGTTCTCGGCGGAATACGAAGCGATGCTCGAAGAAAGTTCGGATCACTATGAGTTCCCCGACTTCGACGAGAACACGCGTGCGACGACCTTTTACACGACTGGCACGACCGGCTTGCCCAAGGGCGTCTACTTTTCGCATCGGCAGCTGGTGCTGCACACGATCACCGGAATGGCGGCGTTGGCGAGCCCCGAATCCGGGCAGCGCTTTCACCGCGGCGATGTCTACATGCCGCTCACGCCGATGTTTCACGTGCACGCCTGGGGCATGCCCTACATCGCCACCGTGCTCGGCGTGAAGCAGGTCTACCCGGGCCGCTACCTGCCGGACCGGCTCGTGAAGCTGGTGCGCGACGAAGGCGTGACGTTCTCGCACTGCGTGAGCACGATCCTGCACATGATGCTCGGCTGTGAACAGGCGCGCTCCGTCGACTTCAGCAAGTGGAAGATCGTGATCGGCGGCGGTGCGCTCACGCACGGACTCGCGCGTGCCGCGCTCGAGCGCGGCATCGACATCTTTGCCGGCTACGGCATGTCCGAAACGTGTCCGTTGCTGAGTCTCGCGCAACTGCCGCCGGGTGCCGAGGCGCTCGACGCGGAACAGCAGTTGCGCCTGCGCTGCACGACCGGGCGGCCGGTTCCGCTCGTCGATCTGCGCATCGTCGACCAAGGCATGGAGGAGGCGGCTCACGACGGCAGCGCGTACGGAGAAATCGTCGTGCGCGCGCCGTGGCTCACGCAAGGCTATCTGAACAACCCCGAAGCGTCGGTGCAGCTGTGGAGCGGCGGCTACCTGCACACGCAGGACATCGCGACGATCAGCCCGATCGGCAGCATCCAGATCACCGACCGACTGAAGGACGTGATCAAGTCGGGCGGCGAATGGATTTCATCGCTGGAAATCGAGAGCCTGATTTCGCTGTACCCGGGCGTATCGGAAGTGGCGGTCATCGGCATCAGCGACGAGAAATGGGGCGAGCGGCCGGTCGCGCTGGTGGTGCTCAGCGAAGGCGCCGCGGTCAGCGAGGACGACATCAAGCGTCACGTGCTGACGTTCAGTGAGTCGGGACGAATCTCGAAGTATGCGGTGCCGCAGATCGTCAGGTTCGTCGACGCGCTCGAAAAGACCAGCGTCGGCAAGCTGAACAAGAAGTGGTTGCGCGCGCAGTTCGCCTGATGGATCGCAACGCTTCAAAAGCCTTGGCGCAATGGCTGGCGCGATAGCGCCTCATTGGCCGTTGCGCAGCAGTCCCAGCGCTTGCGCGCGCGACACCGCATGCGCGCGCTTGTCGACCGCGAGCTTCACGAAAATACTTTTCACGTGCGATTTGACGGTCTCGGGCGCAATGCCGAGACTGCGCGCGATTTCCTTATTCGACTGCCCCTGCGCGATCAGCCCGACGATTTCGCTTTCGCGCGCGCTCAGCGCTTCGCGTTCGGCGTCGCGCTGCGCATGGCTGCGGGGCTGATAAAGAGCACGCCAGCCGTCCCAAAGACGGTCGATGTAATGCGCCGCGTCCTTCGTTCGCACGGGGTTCCCCGCGACGCTGCGGCTATCGTCGCGCATCGCCTGCAGCAGCGAACCGATGCCGGCGCCCTGGTCGAGAATCGACTGATAAATGCCGGCCGGCGCGGCGACTTCGACGACCTCGCCGAACGCCTCGATCGCCTCGCTCAACCGGCCCGCGCTCATCCACGCGAGCGCGAGCGTGGTGCGCAAGCGCAATGCCAGGTAGTCGCCGTGACGGCTCTCCGCGCTGCGCCGTGCCGCGTTCAGATGGTCGACGGCCTCGCTCGTGCGGCCCCGCGCCATCGCCAGGCAGCCCGCGGCGAGTGCGCGATAGTTGTCGATTTCCGCCGACACGGGTGTCGACGATTGCGGGTCGCGTGCCGGGAGTCCGTCGAGTTGATGAACACATGCGGCGGCTTCGGTCATTCTTCCTTCGGCGATATGCAGCCGAGTGCGTTCGACGAACCCCGCGGCGACCAGACGCCGCCAGCCTCGCCGATGGCCGAGGTCTTGCGCGTGCTCGAGCAGCGCATAGGCGTGCGCGGTGTTCGCGCGCGCCATCGCGATACGGATCAGCACTCGATACGCGATCAGCACGCTATCGAGCAGCACGGCCGCATCGACGATCGGCATCAGATCGAGCAGCAGCGCTTCGGCTTCGTCGAGGCGGCCCTGCTCGTAGCGGATCTGCGCGAGCATCGGCGCGCACAGCGCGGCGGAGATCGACTGCGGGCCGGAGTAACGCTCGGCCAGATGCATCGACCTGGTGAAATACCGCTCGGCCAGCACGAAGTGCATCTGCTGCATTTCCGCGTGGCCGAGCAGGCACAGCCGGTATGTGGAGGAGAACACGTTGCGCTGGTCGTCCTCGATCGAATCGGGAATCCACGGGGTCGCATACAGCGCTTCGAGGCGGCCAGCCTTCCAGTGCGCGAAACGGATCACGTTGGACAGGACGTTGGCGGTCCACGCGTCGGCCGCTGGATGATCGAGGCAGGCCTGCGCGAGCGACAGCGCGCGTTGCGGATCGTCCTGCAACGCCGCGAGCACCGCTCGGATCGCTTCGCACTCCCAGCGCATGCGCGTGGTTTTGGGGTCTTTGTCGATTGCGGTTTCGCGTTCGAGCGCATCGAGCATCGTCAGCGCGTCGTCGAAGCGCAGTGCCAGCGCCATGCCCCACGTGATCGCGAGCCTGACCTGCAACTGCCCGCGCATCAGGTGCGCGGGGAACTGGCGCTGCCAGCCGAGCAGCGTCAGCAGATCGCCTTTCGTGACGAGCGACATCGCGCAGCGACCCATCAGCGCGATCGCGTCGTCGGTTGCCCCTGCCGCGATCGCGTGGCGCACCGCGTCCGTCCATTGCTGCTGTTGCGCGTACCACCGACAAGCGCGGCGATGCACGTCGGCGACTTCTTTACCGTACCGGGTTTCGAGCCGCTGGCACAGGTAGTCGCGCATCAGATGGTGATAGCGGAACGCGCGTCCCTCGATGTCCAGCGGTTGCAGCAGAAGCTGACGCGCGACGATCGCCTCCAGCATGTGCTGGCTGTCCTCGACGCCCGTCACCGCCGCGCACAGCGATGCACTGAGCCGGTCGAGTATCGACGTGCGCAACATGAAGTCGACCATGTCCGCCGGCAGATGCTTGAGCATGTCTTCGAGGTAGGCGGCGAACGGCCGCGACGCGCCCGATGGCATATCAGCTTCCGCACCGGGGGGACGTTGCTCGCGGGCCAGCACTGAGGCCGAAATGCGCAGCGCCGCGGCCCAGCCCTCGGTGCTCGCGAACAACGACTTGACGGTGGACGGACCCAGGCCCGGACATTCATGTTCGATGAAGCGCTGCGTCTCGTCGAAGCTGAAGCGTAGCGCCGCCGAGTCGATTTCGAGCAGTTCGTTGCTGGCCCGCAAGCGCGCGAGCGGCAGCGCGGAATCGTTCCGCGTGCAGACCACCAGGTGCACCCGCGACGGCATGCGCTCGATGAAGAACGCAACGGCATCGTGAATGACGGGCAGGCCGATCAGGTGATAGTCGTCGATAAACAGATAGACCTGATCATCGACTTCGACGAGTTCGTTGATCAGCGTTGCGACGATCGATTGCGCGGGCACGAGGGACGCCTCGGCCGTCAGGCCGATCGCCGACGCGCCGACATTGCCGCACGCGTGTCGCAAGGCCTGCGCGAGATAGTGCAGGAAGCGGGCGGGCTCGTCGTCCTCGGGGTCGAGCGACAGCCACGCCACGTGAGCGCCGGTGGCGCGCAGCCGCTCGAGCCACACGAGTGCGAGCGACGTCTTGCCGAAGCCCGCGGGCGCCTTGATCACGATGAGCCGTTTGTTTTCGGCCTGGGCCGTCAGAGCGACGAGCCGCGGCCGCTCGATCAAGCCGGATGGCAAGCGCGGCGGCACGAGTTTCGTGGTCAGAAGCAGGGAGGGTTTGCCTCGCGATGTCACGTCGATCTTTTGCATTGGTGGTTACGCAGGCCGGGGGCAACCCTGACGATCCCCCACAGCGCTACACCGAGTCACTACGGATTCCATCGCGCAGATCGATCTGCAGCCCCGGATAACGGTTCGGGAACCTCGTTCGATGATACGCCAACGGCCTCGCCGGAGGACACGCGTTTGCCGAGCCGTCGCAATCCTGGAACGAAAGAGTCAACCGTCGATAAAAGGGCCCGGGGAAGAACGGTGCAAGCGCCGCCAGCATCTTGAGCAAGGGCGAGATGATCGGGCTCCTGGCAAAACCACCCGAGAGCACCAGGCCCTTCAGCCCTTCGGCTGCCGCGTCGCAACCGCGATCGAGGAAACCGCGCGGTACGAATCGCCAACCAACACCCTCTAGTCCGCAAAGCCGGGGTTACGGCGCTCGAGCCGTCGCAGCAGCCCCGGCCAGACGAGCGCGCCTGGCGTCGCGCCCCTCGTCACAAGCTTGATCTGCTCCTTGATGTTGTCGAGAATCGGCGGCGCGATAGGGAGAAGCTTGCCGCCGCCCGCCTGCGCGCGGACCTGGATCATGCAGGCCGCTTCGAAGAAATACATCGCGACGAACGCATCCGCCGGCGTCCGGCCGACCGTCAGCAAGCCGTGATTGCGCAACATCAGATTCGTGTTGTGCCCGAGGTCCTGAACGAGGCGCGGTTTTTCCGCTTCGTTGAGCGCGATGCCCTCATAGTCGTGATAGCCGAGCGACGCGAGCACACCCAGCGACTGCTGCGACAGCGGCAACAAGCCTTCCGCCTGAGCCGATACGGCCACGCCGTTGATCGAGTGCGTGTGCATCACGCAAAGCGCATCTTCGCGTGCCGCATGTATGGCGCTATGGATCGTGAAGCCGGCCGGATTGATCTCGTACGGCGATTCGCTGACCTTGCGGCCGTCGAGGTCGATCTTGACCAGTGATGACGCGGTGATCTCATCGAACATCATGCCGTAGGGGTTGATCAGGAAATGATGCTCGGGGCCCGGCACGCGCGCCGAGATGTGGGTAAACACCAGATCGTCCCAGCCGAACAGCGCGGTGAGACGGTAGGCGGCCGCGAGATCGACGCGTGCTTCCCACTCGGCCGGGGAGACGTCGTTCTTCAGACTGATGGCGGATGAGCTCACGTCGATACTCCTCGTTTGACGATACGAGTCCATATGATGTACTCGAAGCCGCCAAAAATCTGTCAGATACGCGACAGGTCGCGTCCCGGCAACGCGGAGGTTAGCCGCTAAAGCGTGCGCAAATCGTCCGGCGTATCGACGTCGCGCAGAATGCCGGGATCGTCGACGTCGATGCGTGTCAGCGTTCGTGACTTGAGCAGCGCTTTCGCGCCCGTGTCGCCGTCCAGCGCGAGCAGCGCGTCGCGGTGCTCGCTGCCGAAGCCGACCGGATGGCCGCGCTGGCCGTCGTAGAACGGTGCGACGAGCGGCGCGCCGTTGTCGAGCGCGCGGGCTACCGCTTCGATCGTCGGAATTGCGATGCGCGGCATGTCGGCGAGCGCGACGATCCACCCTTCGGCGTCGTCGCTCGCTTCGATGCCGGCGGCGAGGCTCGCGCCCATGCCGCGCTCGGCGCTAGCCGCGAACACAACATCGCAGCCGGCATCGTTCAGCACGCGGGCGAGCGCGTCGGAGCCCGGCCGCACCACGGCGAGCACCCGCGTGACGACCTGCAGCAGCCGATGCGCGGCTTCATGCGCGACCAGCGTGCCATCCGGCATACGTGCGAGCAGTTTGTTGTGCAGCCCGCGCGGATCGAAGCGCGAGCCGTAACCGGCGGCGAGCAACACGCCAGTGGCGAGCGAGGCATAGGCCATCGGCGGATACCGGTAGAGAGGAATGCGCAGATTGTGCGATGCAACGGGGCGGGAGGCAAGCGCGGCAACGCAAGCCCGCCGCTCCCGCTTTCGCTGTTGCTCATTTTCCGGCGCTGCCGCCGGTTCAGGTCCGCACCACCTTGTCCAGCGTGATCGGCAGATCGCGCACCCGCACGCCGGTCGCGTTGTACACCGCGTTCGCGATCGCGGCCACCACGGCCGTGATGCCGATCTCGCCGATACCGCGCACGCCGAGCGAGTTGATGTACGGATCGGGCCGGTCGATGAACGCAATGTCGATCGTGCCGATATCGGCGTTCACCGGCACGTGATACTCGGCGAGGTTCGCGTTGGTGAAGCGTCCGAAGCGCTCATCGAGCGTGCTTTCTTCCTGCATCGCCGCGCCGATGCCCCATACGATGCCGCCCATCATCTGGCTGCGCGCGGTCTTCTGATTCAGCACGCGGCCGACGTCGTACACCGCGACCACGCGCGGCACGCGGATCGTGCCCAACTCCGCATCGACGTGGACTTCGACGAACACCGCGCCGAACGAGTGGAACGAGTACTTCTGCTTCTCGTCGCCGGGCTTCACGGTCGCAGTCGCCTCGATCGGCTTGCCGCCCGCGCGCGCGATGATCGCCGCGGCCGGATCACGCTTGCTGGGTTGCGAGCGGCTCACGACCCAGCCGCTTTCGACGGTGACGTCGTCGAGCGGCAAGCCATGCACGGGCGAAGCCGTATCGGCGAGCACCAGCGCGATCAGCTGGCTGCGCGCCTCGCTCGCCGCGTCGCGCACGGCGGGCGACACGCTGGCCGCCGACTGCGAGCCGCCCGACACCGGCGCGCGCGGCAGCGAGGAATCGCCAAGCGCGAAGTGGATCTGCTCGGGCGTGAAGCCGAGCGCGTCGGCGGCGACCTGGGTCATCACCGTGTAGGTGCCGGTGCCGATGTCCTGCGTGCCGGAGGCGACCACCGCGGTGCCGTCCGGCAGAATCTGCGCGAGCGCCGACGCCTCGCTGCGGTTGGCCGGGTAGGTCGCGGTCGCCATGCCCATGCCGATCAGCGTGTTGCCGTTGCGCATCGAACGTGGCGTTTGCGAGCGGCGCGACCAGCCGAACTTCTCGGCGCCGATCTGATAGCACTCGCGCAGCGACTTGCCCGACCACGGCTTGTGCTCCTGCGGATCGCTTTCCGCGTAGTTTTTCAGGCGCAGCGCGAGCGGGTCCATCTTCAGCGCAACGGCGAGTTCGTCCATCGCCGATTCGAGCGCGAACGAACCGGTGGTCTCGCCCGGCGCGCGCATGAAGGTCGGCGTGCCGACATTGAGCTGCACGAGCCGGTGCGTCGTCACCTGGTTGGGCACCGCGTACAGCATGCGCGTGACCATGCAGCAGGTCTCGGTCCAGTCTTCGATCATCGACGTGTTCGAGATGCTGTCGTGGCGCATCGCGGTCAGCGTGCCGTCATGCCGCGCGGCGATCACGAATTGCTGTTCGGTGCGTGGCCGCGCGCCGACCGGGCCGAACATCTGCGGCCGTTCGAGCACGAGCCGCACGGGCCGCCCGGTTTGCCGCGCGGCCATCGCGCACAGCGACACGTGCGACCACGACGAGCCCTTGCAGCCGAAGCCGCCGCCGATCAGCGGCGAAATCACGCGCACGTCGGACACGGGGATCGCGAACGTCTTCGCGAGCACCTGCGCGGCGCCGCTCACGCCCTGGGTCGAGTCGTAGACCGTCAACTGCGGGCCGTCCCAGTGCGCCATCGTCGCGTGCGGCTCCATCGGGTTGTGATGCTCGATCGGCGTCGTGTAGGTGGCCTCGATATGCACGTCGCCGCTTTGCATGCCGTCTTCGAAGTTGCCGCGCTGCGTGTCGGTCTGGCGGCCTTGCGGCTTGTCCGGCGCATGCGCGTGCGGCTTCGCCTGCTCGAAGTCGAGCGCCGCGGCGCCCGGCTGATAGACGATGCGCAGCTGGCGCGCGGCATCGGTCGCATGTTCGAGCGTATCGGCGACGACCACCGCGACCGGCTCGTTGCTGTAGTGCACCTGGTTATCTTGCAGAAGCGACAGGTGCCGGCCGGCCGGCGGCGAGAGCGCGGGCTTGCCGCCGTTCGGCAGACGCGGCGCGTTCTGGTAGGTCATCACGAGCAGCACGCCGGGCACGGCCTCGGCGCGGCTCGCATCGATCGACGAAATCGTGCCGGCCGGGATCGTGCTCGTCACGAGCACCCCATGCGCGAGGCGCGCCCCGGGGAATTCGGCTGCGTAACGCGCGTCGCCGGTCACCTTCAGCAGTCCGTCGACGCGATCGAGCGGTTGTCCGATCAGGTTCATGCGACACCTCCCGCATTGCCGGCGGCCTGGTTCACCGCGCGCACGATCGCGCGCTGCGCGAGCTGGACCTTGAAGGCGTTGTCGTGACGCGGCTGCGCGCCGCTCAACGCGGCCGCGGCGGCGTCCTTCAGCGTGGCCTGGCTGAGCGGCTGGCCGCTCAGCATGTGTTCGGCCACGTTCGCGCGCCACGGTTTGTGCGCAACGCCGCCGAGCGCGATGCGCGCGCTCTGCACGCGCTCGCCGTCCATCTGCAACGCGGCCGCGACCGATACGAGCGCGAATGCATAGCTCGCGCGGTCACGCACCTTCAGATAGTGCGAATGCGCGCTGAACAACGGCGGCGGCAGATCGACCGCGGTGATCAGCTCGCCGGGCTGCAACGTGGTATCGACGTCGGGCCGGTCGCCCGGCAGCCGATGGAAGTCGGCGAACGCGATCGTGCGTTCGCCGCTGGGGCCGTTCACGCGCACCAGCGCATCGAGCGCGGCCAGCGCGACGCTCATGTCCGAAGGGTTGACCGCGATGCATTGCGGGCTCGCGCCGAGGATCGCGTGCGCGCGGTTATGGCCGTCGAGCGCGGCGCAGCCGCTGCCGGGGATGCGCTTGTTGCAATGCGTAAAAGCGGTGTCGTAGAAGTAGCCGCAGCGGGTGCGTTGCAGCAGATTGCCGCCGACCGTCGCCATGTTGCGCAACTGCGGCGACGCGCCCGCGAGCAGCGCTTGCGACAGCAGCGGGTACTGCTCGCGCACCAGCGCGTGATTGGCCGCGTCGCTATTGCGCACCAGCGCGCCGATGCGGATACCGCCGCCGGGCAGCGTCGTCACCGAGTCGAGGCCGCCGATGTGCGTGATATCGATGAGCCGCACCGGCCGCGCGATGCCGCCCTTCATCAGATCGAGCAGATTCGTGCCGCCGCCGATGAACACCGCGCCGGGCTGCTGCGCGGCGCGCACCGCGCTGGCGACGTCGCCGGCGCGTTCGTAGGAGATCGCATCCATGTCGCTCTCCGTCAGGCGTGCTCGTGCGCGGCGCGCACCGCGGCGACGATGTTCACGTACGCGCCGCAGCGGCAGATGTTGCCGCTCATGCGCTCGCGGATTTCGTCGTCGGTGAGCGCGGCGGGACGCGCGCGCACGTCGGCGGTCACGGTGCTCGCCGTCCCGTTGCGGAATTCGCCGAGCAGGGCGGTCGCCGAGCACAACTGCCCGGGCGTACAGTAGCCGCACTGGAACGCATCGTGTTCGATGAACGCGGCCTGCACCGGACTCAACGTGCCGTTGCTCGCGAGTCCTTCGACGGTCGTGATGTTCTCGCCTTCATGCATCACCGCGAGCGTCAGGCACGAGTTGATGCGGCGGCCGTCGACGAGCACCGTGCAGGCGCCGCATTGACCACGGTCGCAGCCTTTCTTCGTGCCCATCAGACCGGCGTATTCGCGCAATGCATCGAGCAGCGTCACGCGCGGTTCGAGTTGCAGCGCGTACGCGCGGCCGTTGACGGTCAATGTGACGGAGCGCGGCGGCACGACGGGGTTGCTTTGCGGCGCGGGTCCGGTGGGTGCCTGCGCTTGCGCGCGCAGTTGCGGCGCCGCGCCGATCGTCGCGGCGGCCGCCGCCGATTGCAGGAAGCGGCGGCGGGACGGTTGGGAAGGTGTGGTGGTTTGCTCGGCAGTCGACTCTGAAGCGGGGGTGTCCCCGCAATGCTGACATTCTGTAGGCGTGGTCATGACGATCTGTTGACTCCATTGAAAGGTCAATGCAGGCTGACGACGCGTCGATGTCCAACGCATCGCGTTGACACAAAACCATTGAGCAGCAATTTAAGTGCCGTTGCAGGCGCAGCTACAACGGTATTAAAAACGCGCTGCAAGCGCAAAGCCGATCTGCGCAATAAAGGCAGGCCAATATGCGCAATGACCACGGGGGAACCCGGCTGGAGTCGCGCAAACACGTGCGAAATTGCACGTTTGCGCTTGGAAAAAAGCGAAAACGACCTGCGGCTCAACGCGCCCGGCAGGCGGTGAGGATGCCTCGCAGCAAATCGATCGGCGGCGGCGGACAGCCGGGGATCGTCACGTCGACCGGCAAGATCGACGAAACGGGGCCGCACACCGCGTAACTATTGGCAAATATGCCGCCCGTGCATGCGCATTCGCCGGCGGCAACGACGAGTTTCGGCGCGGGTGTCGCGTCGTACGCGGCGAGCAGGGCCGCGCGCATATTCAGCGTCACCGGCCCGGTCACGAGCAGTAGGTCCGCATGCCGCGGACTCGCGACGAACTTGATGCCGAGCCCTTCGAGGTTGTAGTAGGGGTTGTTCAGCGCGTGAATCTCCAGCTCGCAACCGTTGCATGAACCCGCATCGATCTGCCGGATGCACAGCGCCCGCCCGAGCAGACCGAGTATGTCCTCGCGAATGCGTCGCTCGTCGTGAAGCCATGCGTCTTCCGCCGCCGGCGCGGGTTCGTCGGGGAAATCGGTGCGCGCGAATTGCCGGATCAGTTGCCACATCAGAGGTCGTGCCCCGCGTAGTTCAGGTTGAACGACTTGTTGATCAGCGGGAAATCGGGAACGATGTTGCCGATGATCGCATGTTCGAGCGCCGGCCAGTTCTGCCATGACGGATCGTGGCAATGGCATCGGCCGATGACGTCGCCCGGGGCGAGATCCAGTGCGACGAATACGTCCCCTCGCCAGCCTTCCACCCAGCCTATGCCTTGCGCGTCCGCCGTTGCAGGCGCCATAGCGACGACCGTGGGACCGTCATCAGGAAGATTGGCCAGCAGCTCGCGGATCAGGCGCAGGGATTCATCGATTTCGGCGAAGCGCACGGCCACGCGCGCCGCAACGTCGCCGCGCGCATCAGTCACCGCATTGACCGCTACGTCGTCGTACGGAGCGGCGCGCAAGTTCGCGCGAACGTCGAAGGTTCGGCCGCTGGCGCGGGCGGCCATGCCACGCACGCCGAAATGCTCGACGACAGCGGGCGTCAATCGGCCCGTGCCGAGGAATCGATCCTGCAGCCCGGACTGGTCCTCGTAGACTTTTCGCATCACATGAACCTCGCGTTCGATGCGTTCGCATTGCTCCGTCAGCACCGCCGCGTGGTCGGCGCGAACGTCGACCGATACACCGCCCGGCACGATCCGGTCCATCAGGTATCGATGTCCGAACAGGCGGGCGTTCGTCCGTATCCAGTCCTCCTTGAGCCGCGAGAATTGCGCGAGTGCGAAGCCGAACCCGGCGTCGTTGCCCAGCGCGCCGAGGTCGCCGAGGTGGTTGGCCACGCGCTCGCGTTCTAGCAGAAGCGCACGCAGATATAGTGCGCGCTTCGACAGCTGCGTGCCGCTGGCTTGCTCGAGCGCCATGCAAAAGGCCCACGAGAACGCGACGGTCGAGTCGCCCGCAATTCTGGCGGCAACCCGATGACCCTGCGATCCAGGAGTCCGTTCAAACAGCCGCTCGACGCCGCGATGCACATAGCCGAGACGTTCTTCGAGGCGCAGCACCTTCTCGCCGACGACCGAGAAGCGGAAATGCCCCGGCTCGATGGTGCCGGCATGAATCGGCCCGACAGCGATCTCGTGTACGCCATCGCCCGCAACCTGCACGAACGGGTAGTCCGCCTCGCTCGACTCGAAGGCTTCGACACCGGTCGCCTGCCTTTGCAGCGGGAAATAGTCGTCGGGCCAGTTGCCGTGATTGAGCCACGGGCGCGTGTCCGGGGCGCCACGCGCGCGCAGGCCGATCAGATCGAAGATCGCCCGTTGCATGCGAGTCGCACAAGGGAAAACGGTGGCGAGATCGGGATAGTCTCCACCGGCACTCTGCTGACGCCCGATCGGCAGGCGCACCCACACGATGCCGTCATCGCATTCATACGCGGCGTTCACCGAGAATCCGTCTTCGACTGCTTCACTGCCCCACATTGCAACGAGGCGCCGCTGCTCCGATCGCGCGGTGCGCGCAAGCTCGAGCCACGCTGATTCATCGGCGCTCACCACTGCTGCGGGAATCTGGCCCGCACGATGTGTGAGGCAGGTGGCGGCAAGCTGTATCGATTCGAGTCGCATCGTTCACCCCGCCAACATCGTTGCGGCCTGGCGATACCACGTTGCCAGATACGGCGGCACATAGAGCCCCAGCATCAGCCCCAAGCCGAGATGCACGAATACCGGCAGCGGTGCGGGGCGATGTTCGAGCGGCTTGGCCGTCGTCGTCTCACCGAACACCATTCGCTGCACGCGCGCGAAGATCGCCGCGAACGCGACGGCGAGGCCGAGCAGTAACAGCGGCGCCGTCCACGGTAGCGTGTTCATCGCGGTCGTCAGGATCAGGAATTCGCTTGCGAACACGCCGAACGGCGGCAGACCGAGAATCGCGAGCGCGCCGAGCATCATGCCCCAGCCGACCGTCGGGCTGACCTGCAGCAGCCCGCGAATGCCTTCGATCGCCTGCGTCCCCGCCTTCTGCGCCGCGTGGCCCACCGCAAAGAAGATCGCCGACTTGACGAGGGAATGGACGGTCATGTGCAGCAAGCCGGCGAACGTCGCGACCGGGCCGCCGAGGCCGAACGCGAACGTCATCAGTCCCATGTGCTCGATCGACGAATACGAAAACAGCCGCTTGACGTCCTTCTGCCGAAACAGCGAGAACGACGCGATCAGCACCGACACGAGCCCGAAGCCGACCAGCAATCGTCCCGGCAGGCCATTGCCGAGTGCGCCGTCCGCCAGCACCTTGCAGCGCAGCACCGCATACAGCGCGACGTTCAGCAGCAGCCCGGACAGCACCGCTGAGATCGGCGTCGGGCCTTCGGCATGCGCGTCCGGCAGCCAGTTGTGCATCGGCACGAGTCCGACTTTCGTGCCGTAGCCGACCAGCAGGAACACGAAGGCGATCGACACGATGGACGGGTCGAGGTGCGTCTTGACGGCGGCAAGGCTCGTCCACAGCAGCGCATCGCCGTCGCTCAGTTGCCGGCTCGCGGCGAGGTACAGCAGGATCGTGCCGAACAAGGCCTGCGCGATGCCGACACCGCACAGGATGAAGTACTTCCAGGCGGCCTCGAGGCTTGCAGCGGTTCGATAGACGCTGACGAGCAGCACCGTCGCGAGCGTGGCGCCTTCCATCGCGACCCATAGCACGCCGAGATTATTGGTCAGCAGCGCGAGCAGCATCGCGAACATGAACAACTGGTACATGCTGTGATAGAGGCGCATCCGCGTCGCCGTCATCCGGCCGCGCGCTTCTTCGGTCTGCATGTACGGCCGGGAGAACAGCGACGTCGTCCAGCCGACGAACGCAGTCAGCGCGACGAGGTACACGTTCAGGGGATCGACGAAGAATGCACGGTCGAACGCGAACGACGGTCCGTGCTCGACGGTACGCGCGGCGAGCGCGAGCGTCGCCGCGAACGTCACGAAGCTGAAGCCGGCGTTCAGGTTGCGCGCGACCGGGGCGGGGCGCACGGCCGCCAGAGACGCGGCCGCCACCAGCGGAATGCCGAGCACGGCGAGCACGACGTGGGCGTCATTTATCTTTGAGCTTCTCGAGGTGATGGATGTCCAGGCTGTCGAACTGCTCGCGAATCTGGAACATGAACACGCCCAGGATCAGGATCCCGACCAGCACGTCGAGCCCGATGCCGAGTTCAACGATCATCGGCATGCCATTGGTGGCGGCAGTGGCGGCAAAGAACAGCCCGTTCTCCATCGACAGGAAGCCGATCACCTGGGGAACCGCTTTCGCGCGCGTGATCATCGCCATGAACGACAACAGCACGCACGCCAGCGCGATCCCGAGCGTGCCGCGCGCGGCCGAGGTCGCGAGTTGGCTGATCGGCGACGCGACGTTGAACGCGATGATCACGAGCACGATGCCGATCAGCAGCGTCGTCGGAATGTTGATCAGCGGCTCGACGTCGGCCTGAATGTCGAGCCTGCGCACGAGCCGATACAGGATCCACGGAATCACGCCGACCTTCAGCACGAGCGTCAGTCCGGCCGACACGTACAGATGCGCATCATCCGTCACGAAACCGAGGATCAGGATTGCCAGCACCAGCGCGACACCCTGCAACGTATAGAGATGGATCAGCGACAGGATGCGGCGCTGGCTCAGCATCGCGAACGACAGCATCAGCAGTACAGCCGCGAGGAAATTGATCAGTTGCGTCGCGTAGGCGTGCATTCAGGCTCCCAGCAGCAGATGGACGAGCATGCCGATCACGGCGAGCAGGAAGGCGGTCGCAAGGAACTCCGGAACCCGGAAAATCCGCATCTTCGCGTTGGCGGTCTCGACCACCGCCAGCGCAGCGCCGCCGACCATCAGCTTGACGAACAGCGCCGGCACCGCGAACACCAGCGCGAGCGGATTACCGGCCGCGGCGATCCCCCACGGCATGAACAGCGCAATACCGATGCACGAGTAGGCGAAGAGTTTGAGGCTGGCCGCCCATTCCATCAGCGCGAGGTGCCGCCCCGAATATTCGAGGATCAGCGCCTCGTGGATCATTGTCAGCTCGAGGTGGGTGGTCGGGTTGTCGACCGGCAGCCGCGCATTCTCGGCGAGCGACACCAGCGTGAACGCTATGCCGGCGAACGCCAGGCTCGGGTAGATGGTGAGTTCGCTGTGGCCGAGCGTCGCGACGATGCTCGTAAGCAGGGTCGACTGCGTGATCAGCGAGGCCGACAGCAGCACCATCAGCAGGGCCGGTTCCGCGAGGAAACCGACCAGCATCTCGCGGCGCGCGCCGAGCGTGCCGAATGCCGTGCCGATATCCATTGCCGCTAGCGACAGCGCGACGCGCGCGAACGCGAACAGGCCGACGAGCGCGATCGCATCCGCGGCGGGAGACAGCGGCAATTCGGTCGACAGCGTCGGCACGACTGCGCAGGCGAGCGTCATCGCTGCCCACACGACATAGGGCGCGCCGCGGAACACCGGACTCGCGCCATGAGCGACGACCGACTCCTTGTTGAACAGCTTGTGGAGCATCCGGTACGGCTGCCAGATGCTGGGCGCGCGCCGGTTCTGCAGCCACGCGCGGCACTGGTTGACCCAGCCCGTGAGCAGTGGCGCGGCGGCAAGCGCCACGATGATCTCGAGGCTTTGCGATAGCACGCCGGATACAGTCACCATCGTCTCACCAGCATCAGGAGCAGGATCAGCACGGCGAAGCTGTAGGTCAGGTACACGGCGATCCGGCCCGTCTGCAATCGACCCGCCCATTCCGCCGCGCGTTGCGTGAGTGCTGCGATACGGTCGTACAGAATCGACCACGTGCGGTCGGCGACCGAGACCCGGTAGGCCGGCTGCGCGTCGAACGGCGACGGCAGTTGCCGCTCGATGCGCAGCAGCGGCGCGAAGATCTCCCGGATCGGTTGCCCGAAGCCTTCGGCCGTGTCCTGCATCCGCGCGGTCGTGAACGGGAAGCCGCAACTCCACGGCGCGGCCCGTCGCAGCCGACCGTGGTAGAAGCGCCGCACCAGCACCCACGCAAGGCCGCAGCAGGCGACGAAAAACAGCATGAACACGACGGGCATGTAGCTCGCCCGCGCGGTCGATACGGGCACGAAGATTAGCCAGCCATGATTCTCCGCGCCGATGCCGGCGCCGACGAGCGCGCGCGTGACCCGGTCCAGTACCTTGACGAACTGCGTGGGCATCAGTCCCAGCAGCACACCGGCCACCGCGAACCAGCAGAACGCGAGCCGTTCCCATCTGTTCGCGTCGTGTGCGCGACTCAGTTTTGCTTCTCTCGGCTGCCCGAGGAAGACGATGCCGAAGAACTTGACCATCGTGTAACCGGCCAGCGCTGCCGTCATCGCGACGAGCGCGGCCGCGATCGGCACCGTCATCGCCAGCACGGAATTCTGCAGACCGGGCGTGAACAGGAAGCTTTGCAGCAGCAGCCACTCCGCAACGAAGCCGCTCATCGGAGGCAAGCCAGCGCTGGCTGCGACGCCCGTGAGCACGGCCCAGGCGGTCCACGGCATCACACGGATCAGGCCGCCGAGCTTGCCGAGATTGCGCTCGCCGGTCGCGTGCAGCACAGCCCCGGTGCCGAGGAACAGCAGGCTCTTGAAGGCCGCATGCGCGACGATCTGGTAGAGCATCGCGGTCAGCGCAAGCGCGGACAGCTCCGTCATCCCGTACGCGCGAAACAGCACCGCGAGCCCGAGCGCGACGATCATCAGGCCGATGTTGTCGATCGACGAATACGCGAGCAGACGCTTCATGTCGACCTGGATCGTACTGAACACCACGCCGAGCAGCGCTGTGGCGATACCCAGCACGAGCAGCAGCACCCCCCACCACGCGATCTGCACGTGCAGCAGGTCGAACACGGTGCGGATCAGCCCATACAGACCGACCTTCAGCACGAACCCGCTGAGCAGCGCCGATACCGGGGATGGCGCCGCGGGATGGGCGTCCGGCAGCCACACGTGCAACGGGAACACGCCCGCCTTGGCGCCGAAGCCGACTAACGCGAACAGGAAGGCGAGCGAGGCCCAGAACGCGTCGGGCGACTGCGCGCGCAGGTTGGCAAACGTGTAGTCGCCAGTGCGCGCCTGCAGGATGCCGAAGCAAAGCAGCAGCGCGAGTGCGCCGACGTGGGAGATCAGGAAATACAGGTAACCCGCGCGGCGAATCTCGCCGATCCGATGATTGGTCATCACGAGGAACGTCGCGGACAGCGTCAGCGTTTCCCAGGCGACCATGAACACATACGCGTCGTCGGCGATCAGCACGAGCGCGATGCTCGCGATGCAAACGTGGTACTCGAAGCAGATGAGTCCTGGCGCCGATCCTTCGCCCTTGCGGAAATAACCGGCGGAAAAGGCGCCGATCCCCGCGCTGACGACACCCAGCGCGAACAGGAAATAGCCGGATAGCGCATCGACGCGCAGATGGAACGGCAACCCGGGCAGGCCGATGGGCAGCACTGCGGTGGTCGGTTCGGTGAAGATGCCGGCGAGTCCCGCCGCTCCCAGCAGCAGACCTCCGAGCGCGCCGAGCGGAAACAGCCCGTGGGCGACGAATCGCGTGCGATGCAGAACTCCGAGACCCAGCGTGCCGACCGCGAGCCAGGCGGCTGCGACCAGCAGGACGAAATGGACGACCGGGAAGGGTGCCATCCGGAATGTCTCCAGTACGCTCGGTTTGGACGAGGAGCACGCAATGAGTTCCGGCTTGCCGGCCTCGCTCGAAACCCATTATGACATCAGAAACCAATCTGGATAACAGGATATGATAATGCCATTATCATGTGAACCACATGTTCGCCACGTCTTTGCCGTTGTTCCAAGCGATTGAGTGATCCTATGCCTGCGCAGTACTTTCGAAGCCTGACGGGAAAACACCGCAGCACGAGCGCGAACCGTCAGCTCGGGTTTTCTCTTGCCTTCGTCGCCGGCGCCACCAATGCCGGCGGCTTCCTCGCGGTCAGGCAATACACGTCGCACATGAGCGGCATCGTGTCCGCGATCGCGGACCAGGCGGCGCTCGGCGACCTCCGGCTGGTGCTCGCCGGCATCGGTTCGCTGGCGTCGTTTCTGGTCGGAGCGGGGTGCTCGGCGGTGCTCGTCAACTGGGGGCGCCGCCGCAGCCTGCAAAGCCAGTACGTGCTGCCGTTGGTGGTCGAGGCCGCGCTGCTGCTGCTGTTCGGTCTGCTCGGCAGCCACCTTGCGCTACGCGAAGCGTTTTTCGTCCCTCTGACCGTGATCCTGCTGTGCTTCATCATGGGGTTGCAGAATGCGATGATCACGAAGCTGTCGGGTGCGGAGATCCGTACCACACACATGACCGGCATCGTCACGGACCTCGGTATCGAGTTGGGTAAGCTTTTTTACTGGAATCGCTCGGCGCTCGTCGACGATGAGCACGCGGTCATCGCAAACCGCGCGA
Organism: Paraburkholderia sp. EG304; assembly: GCF_046543485.1. Taxonomy (NCBI): domain Bacteria; kingdom Pseudomonadati; phylum Pseudomonadota; class Betaproteobacteria; order Burkholderiales; family Burkholderiaceae; genus Paraburkholderia; species Paraburkholderia sp. EG304. Next base: position 32,957 of record NZ_JBKGUA010000017.1, read on the forward strand.
AGCTGAAGATCCACGGCACGATGCTCGCGTCGTTCTTCGTGGGCGGCCTGATTGGCGCAATCGGTTTCAAGCATGTGGGCTACGTGTCGACCGTGCCGCTCGCTGGCGCACTCGTCACACTGGCGATCGTGCCGGTCGTCGATGATCTGCTGACCTATCTCTGCCGGTTCGAGCGCAGGCACTGAACTCACGGGAGGACGGGAGAATGCTGGCGTGAAATGCCGGTTCTGATCGTGCCGTCGAAGGCAAATGCATTATAATTTGGTTAGCATATTTGCCGACTCGTCCTCGCAATGGAAACGAAAACCGCACGCCTGACCGTCCTGATCGACCCCGCCAAGAAGGAGGCATTCGAAATGCTCTGCTCGGCGCAGGATCTGACGCCGTCACAAGTCGTCCGCCAACTGATCCGCGAGTATCTCGAGCGTCACGGCGTGACCTACAAGACCAAGAGCCCGCTTGCCAAGCGCGGAAAGTAACGCCCGGGTCGACACCTCACGCCGGTCAACCGCCGATTTCCCAGTGCCCCTGTCCTTGCTCACGCCAGATCAGTCGCTTCGGATCGAGGCGCTCTCCCTCTTTCAGGCGGCGAGCAGTAACGGACAGCTTGAGTTCGTCTGCAAAGGCAAACGAGAGGGCACGCTCCAATAGCACGTGTCTGGGCGGCAAACGATGCCCGCTTTTCCACGCGAACGCGACGAAGTTGCTGTCGTCGCCGCACCGAACGAGCGCATAGCAAGCGCCAAATACGGATTTCAGCCACTCGAGGTGCTGCGGTATGGCCGGATCATCGTCCGTGAAGTTGATGACGAGGACGCCCGTCTCGGTCAGTCGCTCGCGGCAGGCGGCGAAGAATGCGAGGTTCGCACAGCGGCTCGCGATTCCTTCCGCGACAAACGCATCGAGCAGGATCACGTCCGTGCGGATGTCATCCTGCATCAGGTAGTCCGCGCCATCGGCGCAAACCACCTTGAACCGCGCGTCGTCCGCGGGAATTCTGAATACGTCGCGCAGCGCGATCACCTCGGGGCTGATCTCGACTGCGTCGATCGCGACCTCGGGCAGATGCCGATAGCAATATTTCGCCAGCGATCCCCCACCTAGTCCGATCATGCAGATGTGCGTGGAGGCGGGCTGCAGCAACAGAAATCCCATCATCGCGCGGGTATAGCCGAGCGTGAGCTTCTCCGGGTTCCTGAGCGACATGAAGCTCTGAGTGGAGAAGTGATCGAAGTGCAGCGACACCGCGTGCTGTGTCTCCAGCACGAACGGTTGACCATCACTGATTGGCGTGGACATGAATTTGACGAACGCGTCGTACGAGGTTCGATCCTCAGCCATTCTCGGTATGCTCGGGTAACCAACCATTCGATTGAATCATGCACTGCGGACCGCGCTTCGGAGCGGGGCCGCCAACGGCGAACGGCCCGTCAAACCTTCTTCAGAAGGCAGGCCTTAAGCATGAAGCTGCCGGCGTCGGTCTTGCAGTCGATTTCGTGATCGCCGCCGACGATCCGGATGCTCTTCACCTTGGTGCCCATCTTCAGCGTGATCGATGAACCCTTGACGCGCAAATCCTTGATCAGCACGACCGAATCACCGTCGGCCAGCACGTTGCCGTTCGCATCCTTGACGACGCTGCCGGTGGGTTCATCGCTCGCATCGGCGCCGGCGTTTGCCGACCATTCGTGACCGCAGTCCGCGCACACGTACAGCGTGCCGTCAGGGTAAGTGTTTTCCATTGCGCATTGCGGGCATGCGGGGGCAGCGTTCATTGCAGCTTCCATTGAAACGATTTCAAGTCAGTCAGTAAAAAGCAGGCGGGCAACCCGCCTCGCCAGAAGCTGCCGTCGTACCGACGGCTCACTGGCGCACAAAATTATAATCGAATACACATTCTATTACCTTCCAATTAGCATCTGCTTTCAGCGCCATTCATCAGACTTGCGGGCAGCTTCGCTGCGGATGTCGACCGGTTCGAGCAGGATGGAAAGTTGCGGGTGATAAATTTGCAACGGGCCAGCCGGGCCAAAATGGGGTCGGTGCTCGGTGCCATAGGCGACGGAGGGACGATCATGGCGAAGCTGCGCATTGCGACGTTCAACATCAACGGAATCCGCTCGCGCCAGGCGGCGCTATTGCAATGGCTCGAGCGCGAGGCGCCGGACGTCGTGTGTCTGCAGGAACTGAAGGCGGTGGATAGCGCGTTTCCCGTCGGCGCATTGCGCGAAGCCGGTTATGGCGCGGTGTGGCAAGGCCAGAGTGCATGGAACGGCGTGGCGATTCTGGCCAAAGGCGACGCGCCGCTCGAGCGGCGGCGCGGTCTGCCCGGTTTCGAAGACGACACGCACAGCCGCTACATCGAGGCCGCGGTCGGCGGCGTGCTGATCGTGTGTCTGTACCTGCCGAACGGCAACCCGCAGCCCGGCCCCAAGTTCGACTACAAGCTCGCGTGGTTCGATCATCTGATCGCGCATGCGGCGCAGCTGTACGAGAGCGGCCACCCGGTCGTGATCGCCGGCGACTTCAACGTCGTGCCGACCGACGAAGACATCTACAACCCGCGCTCGTGGCTAAAGGACGCGCTGTTGCAGCCGGAGAGCCGGGAGCGCTATCGCAAGCTGCTCGCGCAAGGCTGGACCGATGCGCTGCGCACGCATTTCGGCGACGAGCGTGTGTACACGTTCTGGGATTATTTTCGCCGTCATTGGGACACGAATTCGGGGCTGCGCATCGATCATCTGCTGCTGAGCGCGGATCTCGCGCCGCGTCTGCGCGATGCGGGCGTCGACCGCTGGGTGCGCGGCGAACCGCATGCGAGCGACCATGCGCCGACGTGGATCGAACTGGAGATGGGTCCCAGCCGCAAGAAGAAGAGCGGCTAGTAAAGCAGCGGGCGATCCGCTTCCCGCGGACCGCCCGCCTTGGTGCGACTGCTTCGCACTGTCGATCGGCGCCTAAGATCCGGCGCCGCGCCTGCATCAGTCGTAGTCGCGACCGCCGCGCGACCACAGCGCGCCCATCACGAACCCGGCGAGTGCGACGACAGCCAGCGTCGTGAACGGGTTTTCGGCTGTCGTGTCGCGCACGAGGCTCGTCGTGTTCGCGCATAACTGCTGCGCCTTGCCGCTCAATTCGCGCGCCTTGCCTGCCACCTGCGCGCTGGTGTCGCCGACTGCGTCGCCGACCGCGCTTTGCACCTTGCCGGCGACTTCCTTTACCGCGCCTGCCGCTGAATTCGTGTCCATATGCATCGCTCCTGTTGTCATATTTACGTGCGGGCGCGCTGCAATTGCAACGCGCCCGCACAAGGGCGCCGCGCAAGCCGCGCCAGTGCGGCGTCAGCCTGCGTCAGTGACGAAAGGGGTGCAAGAAGTGCGCCCGGCAACGCGGCGCAACGCATCCGGCCAGATGGAATGTGCTGGAACATCATCGTCGGCGCCTGGAATTGATGCCGACGAACACGGCCAGCACCATCAGAAAACTGCCGAACAGCAGCGCGGAATTGACCAGCACCTGGCGCAGCCCGAGGGTTTCGACGTCGATGAACGGATACGGATAGAAATCCGACAGGCTGCCGCGCCAGAACGTGATGCCGAGATAGGCGAGCGGATAGACGAGCCACAACAGGCAGTGGCGCAAGCGCAGATGGAAGCGCGGCACGAACAGCACCCAGTAGAGCGCGGCGAGCATCGGCAGCGCGCTGTGCAGCGACTCGTTGAGCAGGCGCCGGTAGGGTGACAGCGGCCACAGTCCGCGCAACAGCACGTTGTACGCGATGCCGACGAACACCATGTACGCGACCACCGCGGTCACGACGGTCGGCTGCCGGAAAAAGCGCACGAGCGGCGAGCGGTGCTTCCACAGCGCGACGCAGGTGAAGCAGAACGCGCTGGCGAGCACCGTCAGATTGGTCAGGTAACTGCTCATGCGCGCGAGCGCATCGAACACGGTGAGCCCGCGCGCGAGCGTGCGATCGATCGTCAGGTCGGCTTGCGCGAGGATCGCCATCCACGCGATCAGCGCAATGACTGCCGCCAACGTCAGCGACGACACACTGGGCGTATGCAGCGGCAGCTCGGATTCGCGCTGCGGAACGAGAGTAGGGCGCATGCGCTCGATTCTACGCGCGGTGCGCGCGCGCTCGCATGTGCTTTCGCGCGTATGCGAGCCGGCGGTTGCGAAAATGCTACGGGGTACTACGGGTGACGGTGGCGGGTCGCAAATCCGGTTGCAGCCGCGCCGACAAGGCCGGAAGCGCCGCGCTCACTGGTGACGATTCATCCAGCGTGCTACGGCCGCCGTCATGGAAGAACGCCTGCTCCGCGGCCTTGTTCAGCACGAGGATGCTGATGCGCCGGTTGGTCGGCTCGTCGGAGACATGGCTGTTCAGCGGCAGCACGTCGGCGAGGCCGCGCACCTGCAGCAGCTTTTCGCCGCGCATGCCGCCGGCCACCAGCGCGCGGCGCGCGGCATTCGCGCGCTCGGACGACAGCTCCCAGTTCGAGTAGCCTTCGGGGCCGGCCGTGTAAGGCACCGCGTCGGTGTGGCCCGCGATCGAAATGCGGTTGTCCACGTCGTTCAGCGCCGCGCCGATCTGCGCGAGGATCGTGACCGCGTACGGTTGCAGCTTCGAACTGCCGGACGCGAACATCGGCCGGTTCTGCGAATCGACGATCTCGATGCGCAGGCCCTCGTTCGTGATGGAGATGCGGATCTGGTCCTTGAACGCCTTCAGCACGGGGCTCTGCTCGATCAGCGCGCTGAGTTTCGCCTTCAGCTGCTGCAAGCGCTCGGCATCCATCGGCGTGGCGGCGGGCGTCGCGGCGCGCGGCGGCGTCGGCTCACTCTGGCTCTTCGTGCCGACGCCGGGCCGCGTGTCGGAGATATCGCGCCCGCCGCCCTGCACGACGCTCGGCCGCGCCGCTGCGGTGCCTTCCTTGCCGCCGAGCAGGCTCGACAGCGGTGTGTTGAAGTAATCCTCGATGCCCTGCTTGTCGTATTTCGACGTCGAGCCGAGCAGCCACATCAGCAGGAAAAACGCCATCATCGCGGTGACGAAGTCGGCGTAGGCGATCTTCCATGCGCCGCCGTGGTGCGCGCCGTGCTCATCGACCTTCCTCGAACGGCGCACGATGACCGGCGCGGGCGTCTCTACCTGCGACGCGCGCGATCTTTTCTCTCTCATGTTGCCGCCCCGGGTCAGGCCGACTTCGGCATCTTCGTCGCGCGCACCGCGTCGTCGAGTTCCTGGAAGCTCGGGCGGTCGGCGGTGAACAACACCTTGCGGCCGAATTCCACCGCGACCGGTGGCGCATAGCCGGACAGCGATGCGAGCAGTACGGCCTTCACGCATTGATAAGGCTTGGCTTCAGCGCGACCCTTCGCGTTCAGCAGATCGGCGACGGGGCCGATAAAACCATACGCAAGCAGAATGCCGAGGAAGGTGCCGACCAGCGCGCCCGCGATCATCTCGCCGAGCACGGCGGGCGGCGCGCCGACCGAGCCCATCGTGTGCACGACACCCATCACCGCGGCGACGATGCCGAACGCGGGCAGGCCGTCGGCCATCTTCTGGATCGCGTTGGCCGCCACCGACGCTTCCGCGTGATGCGTGGCCAGTTCCTCGTCCATCAGGTCCTGTATTTCGTGCACATTGACGTTGCCGCCCGAAATCATGCGCAGATAGTCGACGATGAAATCGAGCAGATGATGATCCTCCAGCACGTGCGAGTACTTCTGGAAAATGACGCTCTCTTCCGGGCTGGTGACGTCGGTTTCGAGCGCCATCATCCCTTCCTTGCGCGCCTTTTGCAGCAGTTCATACAGCAACGCGATCAACTGCAGATATTTCTCTTTCGTATAGCCGCCGCTTTTGAAGCACGACGGAAGTACCTTGATGGTTTTCTTCAGCGTCGAGATCGGATTGCTAACGACGAACGCGCCGATTGCCGCACCGAAAATACATAGCAATTCGAATGGCTGTACGAGTGCCGGCAGATGTCCGCCGACGCCAACAAAACTTCCGATCACAGAACCGATTACCAACACCCACCCGATTGCGACAAACATGCTTTCTCCGTTTTCCCTTGCGCGACGCACGTTAGTGAACAATGCGGAACGGGCCCTTTTTCAAGGGCTTTTCGTGCGTCGCGAACCTCTGCATGGATGGGTATACGGCGCGCTTCGCGTTTGCTGAAGTGCATGGCGCGACTAAAAAATGAAATTTCACCAAACGGTTAGTTTCGGTTGCAGAAAGTCGGTAAGTTTGTCCGCTTTTGAGTGCGATGAGCGCGAATCGGGGTGCGTGCAAAGCGCCGGAACATTTTTACCGATGCCGTTTTCGAACCCGTTATGATCGCGCGTGCAACCCTCGGTTTTAACCACGCGATGCGCGGAAAGCAAAAACGGAGAGAAAGCATGAAAGCCAACACCATTGCCGAACGGGAAGCGCGCGGCCGCGCCGCACGCGAGCGTTCGAAACGCTCGAGCCATCGGGCGGTCGGCGAGTTGCACCGCGACCCGATCGAGCTGCTGAAGCAAAGCAGCGCGGAGCGCGTCGTGAATCTGGTGCCGCTGCGCTATGGGCGCATGGCAGCCTCGCCGTTTGCGTTCCATCGCGGCAGTGCGATTCTGCAAGCGCACGATCTGAGCAAGGTGCACGACAGCGGGCTCAGCATGCCGATCTGCGGTGACGGCCATCTGATGAATTTCGCCGGCTTCGCGACTTCCGAGCGGCAGCTGGTCTTCGACCTGAACGACTTCGACGAAGTCTCGATCGGCCCGTTCGAATGGGACCTGAAACGCTTGTGCGCGAGCCTCGTCGTGGCTGCGCGGCAGATGCGCCTGAGCCGCGGCACCGCCGAGAGTCTCGTGATGATCGCGGTCGGCTCGTATCGCGATCGCGTCGCGCAATACGCGCAGTTCGGCGCGCTCGACCTGTGGTACGACCGCATCACGTTCGACCGCATGGCCGAGATCGCATTGGCGCCCGAGCGCCGGCGCGCGGTGCGGCGCGCCATGGAAAAGGCCGCGAGCCGCACGCACGAAAGCCTGCTGGAAAAAATGGCGTCGTTCGATGGCAATCGTTGGACCATCCACGACACGCCGCCCGCGCTGTTTCATGTGCTCGGTGCGAACACGCTGTTTACGGCCGAGGAAACCGAAACCTACCGGACCGGCAACGTCGAAAAGACGATCGAGCAGGTGTGGGGCGAGTACCGCAAGTCGATGTCGCACGATAGGCGCGAACTGCTCGATCACTTCACGAGGCACGACGTCGTGTTCAAGGTGGCCGGCGTCGGCAGCGTCGGCACGCGTTGTCTGGTCGTGCTGCTCGTCGATCACATGGGCAAGCCGTTGTTCCTCCAGATGAAGGAGGCGCGGCCATCGGTGATCGCGCAGTTCTATAAGTCGCCGGCGGTCAAGCATCAGGGCGAGCGCGTCGTGCAAGGACAGCGGCTGCTGCAAACCGCGAGCGACGTGTTCCTCGGCTGGGGAACGGGACCGCACGGGCGGCAGTTCTATTTCCGCCAACTGCGCGACATGAAGCTGTCCGCGAATATCGAGCTGTTCGACAGCGATCTGCTCGACGGCTACGCGCGGCTATGCGGCTGGATCATGGCGCGCGCGCATGCGAAGGCGAGCGGGCAGGCGATCGAGATCAGCGCGTACATCGGTCGCGGCGATCAGTTCGCCGAAGCGCTGAGCGGCTACGCGAGCGCTTATGCGGATCAGGTCGAGCGCGACTATGAGGTGTTCATCAAAGCGTGTCGCAGCGGCAAGCTCGAAGCGCGTACCGATGAGGATATGGCGGCGGATTTTCGCGTGTAGCGCTGGGTGCGCTGAATGTCACTTCGCGCGCGTCGTCACGCATCGACGCGCGCTTCGCGCAGCGTGACGAACCGCAGATGCCGCTCGCGCGCCGCTTCGATCACGCTCGGCAGCACCGCGAGAATCAGCGGCTGGCCTTCGACCGTCAGCGCGGCGTTGCCATCGTGCAGCAACAGGATGTCGCGCGCGGCGAGGCCATCGAGCAGCCGCCGCGCGACCACGTGCGGGTTGCGCTCGCGCGTATCGTAGCCGCGCCGTGTCCATGCGGCGAGACGCAGATCGAGCTTGCGCAGCACCGGCTCCAGAAAGAGGTTGCGCAGTCCGGCGGGCGCGCGGAAGAACATCGGCCGCGCGCCGCTGACGGTTTCGAGCGTGCGTTGCGCGGCGGCGATCTCGCGCGTCAACGCGTGCGGAAACGTGACCGAAAACGTATGCACGTGCACTTGCGAATGGTTTTCGAGCGCATGTCCACGCGCGACGATCTCACGCGCGAGCTGCGGATAGCGCTCGACCTTCGAGCCGATGCAGAAGAACGTCGCGCGCACATCGAACGCGTCGAGCAGATCGAGCACTTGCGGCGTGACAACGGGGTCGGGGCCGTCGTCGATGGTCAGCGCGATCGCATCCTCGTTGCGCGGGCTCGCGGGCAGGCGGGTCCAGTTCGGTCCGAGCAGCGTCGTGCGCGGCAACAATCCGGTGATCGTAAACAGCGCGTGATTCGCGACGATCGCGGCGAGCCACCATGGCCACGCGGCCGGTGCAACAGCCACGCCGATCAGCACGATCACGTGCCAGCCGATCGTGCCGTTCAGCAGTGCGGAGTTGCGGCTGCGCGGCCAGCGGCGCTGCGGGTTCGGGTATTCATTCATCGAAACGTGCTTCCAGTACGCCTTCGTCGGTCCACGGAAGGCTGTGAATCTTGCGCGCGATGCGCAACCGCGAACGATACCACTGTTGCGCGCGCCGACGTGCCACGGTCGGCGGCCACGTGCCGGCCGCAAGCGCGCTGAAAGACTGCCGCGGTTTGCGATCGCCGAGGCGCTGTTGTATGGTGCGGAGCGAAAAGCGGCGCGCGTGTCGATGGCGATCGGACCGGTTGCCGGCAAAAGCGCGCGTCCCGAGCCAATACAACAGGAGATGCGCGATGTGGCAATCAGGAAACGGCAAAGTGGCGCTGGTGACGGGCGCGGGCAGCGGGATCGGCCGCGCGTGCGCGCTGACGCTTGCGAAGCACGGCTATAGCGTGGTGCTCGCCGGGCGTCGCCAGGCCGCACTCGATGCGGTCGCGCAGGAAGCGCAGGCGCAGCACGGCGACGCGCTCGCGGTGTCGTGCGACGTGACCGACGCCGACAGCGTCGCCGCCCTATTCGACACGATCCGCGCACGCTTCGGCCGGCTCGACGTGCTGTTCAACAACGCGGGACGCAACGGCTCGCCCGTCGACCTCGACGAAGTGAGCATCGACGAATGGCGCTCGATCGTCGACACCAACCTGAACGGCGTATTCCTGTGCACGCGCGCGGCGTTCGGCCTGATGAAGACGCAAAACCCGCGCGGCGGCCGCATCATCAACAACGGCTCGATCTCGGCGCACGCGCCGCGTCCGAACAGCGCCGCCTACACGGCGACCAAACACGCAATTACCGGGCTCACGAAGGCGGTGTCGCTCGACGGCCGCAAATACGACATCGTGTGCGGGCAGATCGACATCGGCAACGCGGGAACCGAGATGGCCGCGCGGATGGCGCGGGGCGTGCCGCAAGCCAACGGCGAGATCGCGGTCGAGCCGTTGATGGACGTGCAGCACGTCGCCGATGCGGTGCTGCATATGGCGAGCCTGCCGCTGTCGGCGAACGTGCAGTTCATGACGATCATGGCGAGCAAGATGCCGTTCGTCGGGCGCGGCTGAGCGGCGCGCAGCACCGTCTCGCAACCGGGAGCGGCGCGCGCGCGTTCAACTTATACTGGGCGCTCCGCCGTCTCTCGAAGCAAAGCCACGCGCCGTGCCCCGCGCCAAACCCAGCGACGACCCGCCGCCGCAGCCGCCCGTGCGGCCCGATCTCGACGACTGCTGTCACAGCGGCTGCACGCAGTGCGTGTTCGATCTCTACGACGAAGCACTGGAGCGCTACGAGATCGCGCTGGCTGCGTGGCAGAAGCGGCAGGCGCAGAAAGCGCGGCCCGCGCGGCGGCCCGACACGCAAGGCGCGAAGTCGAAGCTGCAAGCGGACGCGCGTCGCTCGGCCGCCAGGCGCGGCAAACCGAACCCACACCGCTGATGCGCACAAGCAACTCCACGTCCCCGTCATGACCGACCTTCAGTTCACGCCGACCGAATCCCTCGCCGACCCGCACACGCTCGACGATCTGCATCGCTTCGTGCAGCGTCATCCGCGCCTGTTCGTGCTGACCGGCGCGGGCATAAGCACGGACTCCGGCATCCCCGGCTATCGTGACGACAACGGCGCATGGAAGCGCTCGCCGCCGATCACGTTGCAGGAGTTCCTCGGCACGCTGGCGATGCGTCAGCGCTACTGGGCGCGCAGCATGGTCGGCTGGCCGCTGGTCGCGCGCGCGCAACCGAATGCCGCGCATGTCGCGCTCGCGCGGCTCGAAGCGGCCGGTCACGTGCCGACGCTGGTCACGCAGAACGTCGACGGCTTGCATCAGCGCGCGGGCAGCCGCGACGTGATCGAGCTGCACGGCGGCATCGACGGAGTCAGTTGTCTCGACTGCGGCATGCAGCATTCGCGCGCAGCGATCCAGCAGACGCTCGAAGCCGACAACCCCGCGCTGCTCGACGTCACGGCAGAAGCCGCCGCCGATGGCGACGCGCATCTCGAGTGGCACGATCTCGGCGGTTTTCGCGTGCCGGCATGCTCGAACTGCGGCGGGCTGCTGAAGCCGTCGGTGGTGTTCTTCGGCGAGAACGTGCCGAAGGCGCGGGTCGTTGCGGCGTCGCATGCGCTCGATGCGGCCGACGCGGTGCTGGTGGCCGGCTCGTCGCTGATGGTGTATTCCGGCTACCGCTTCTGCGTGTGGGCGCAGCGCCAGGGCAAGCCGATCGCGGCGATCAATCTGGGCCGTACCCGCGCCGATCCGCTGTTGTCTCTGAAGGTGGCCGCGCCGTGCGGTGATACCTTGAGCGCGCTCGCTGCGTTGCTGGCGGGCGATTGAAAACGAGTACGTTCCGCGAATCACAATTAAAACCCGAGGAAACCGCATGCTGACGACGATCGAACAACTCGAAGCTCTCTACGCACAGCCAGCCGAGCGCTCGCTGCGCAAAGAGATCCCCTATGTCAACGACGACTACCGCGCGTTCATCGCGGCCGCGCCGTTCGCGGTGCTCGCGACGAGCGGCCCCGCCGGTCTCGACTGCTCGCCGCGCGGCGATGCGCCGGGCTTCGTGCGCGTCGTCGACGAACGCACGCTCGCGCTGCCGGACCGACCCGGCAACAACCGGCTCGACAGCTTGCGCAACGTCATCGCCGATCCGCGCCTCGCGCTGCTGTTCGTGATTCCGGGTATCGGCGAGACCTTGCGCGTAAACGGCCGCGGCCGAGTCTCGAACGACGCGGCGCTGCTGGACAGTTTCGCGGTCGCCGGTAAACTGCCGCGCACCGTGCTGCTGATCGACGTCGATGCCGTGTACTTTCATTGCTCGAAGGCGATCGTGCGCTCGCAGCTGTGGGAGCCGGCGCGTCATATCGAGCGCTCGGAACTGCCGAGCGCGGGCGAGATCCTGCAACACATCATCGCCGCGAACGACGGCGAACAATTCGACGCGGCCGCCTACGATCGCGAGCTTCCCGAACGCGTGCGCGCCACGCTGTACTAACGCACATCGCAAAACCAGAACGCAAGGCCGACCATGACCGACGCCCGGCAATATTCGCCATCCGCCGAACGCAATCGCGAACCGATCCTCGCCGTGCTGCGCGATGCGCTGCCGGCGCGCGGCCGTGTGCTCGAAATCGCGAGCGGCACCGGTGAGCACGCAATCTGGTTCGCCCGCGCGCTGCCCGGTCTCGACTGGCAGCCGAGCGATGCCGACGAACAAGCGCGCGAGTCGATTGCCGCGTGGACCGCGCACGCGGGGCTCGCGAACGTGCGCGCGCCGCTCGCGCTCGACGTGCATCAGCCGGACTGGGGCGTCGATGCGCTCGATGCGGTGGTCTGCATCAACATGATCCACATCTCGCCGTGGAGCGCGTCGCAGGCACTCGTCGGCGGCGCGGGGCGGCGGCTCGTCGACGGCGGCGTGCTCTATCTATATGGTCCTTACCGGCGTGGCGGCGCGCATACGGCGCCGAGCAACGAAGCGTTCGAGCAGTGGCTGAAGAGTCGCGATCCCGGATGGGGCGTGCGCGATATGGAAGCGGTCGTCGCGCTCGGCGACGCGGCCGGGCTCACGTGCGAACGGGTGGTCGCGATGCCCGCGAACAACTTCAGTCTGGTGTTGAGGAAGCGGGCAGGGTAGCGGGTAGATCGGCGGGTCGCGTATTCGTTCATGGGGTCCGCCAAACCTCAGTCCGATCACAATCCGAACCCTCCGCGCAAGCGCCGACGCGCGCACAATACCTGTCTATCTGGCGTTACGCGCAAGCTGGAGCACGGCAGGAGCACCGCAGCAGCACGAGCAACTGGCGTGCTTGCCCGCCATCAAGCGGCAAGCGCGCATTTCTTTTATCCTTTCACCCTCGACGCCGCGCCGGTGTTTTCGCAGCGCGGCGCCACGACATTTATTGGACTCTGGAGAATTCAAATGAGCAAACAGGCAATCGGCGTGGTGGGGCTGGCGGTGATGGGCCGCAATCTGGCGCTCAACATCGAGAGCCGCGGCTACGCGGTGTCGGTCTACAACCGTAGCCGCGCGAAAACCGACGAACTCATCGCCGAATATCCGGACCGCAAACTGGTGCCGGCTTTCACGCTGGAAGAGTTCGTCGACTCGCTCGAAAAGCCGCGCCGCATTCTGATGATGGTCAAGGCCGGCGAGCCGACCGACGCAACCATTGCCTCGCTCAAGCCGTTGCTCGAAAAAGGCGACATCCTGATCGACGGCGGCAACACGCCTTTCACCGACACGATCCGCCGCAACCAGGAACTCGCGAAGGCGGGTCTGCATTTCATCGGCACCGGCGTGTCGGGCGGCGAGGAAGGCGCGCTGAAAGGCCCGTCGATCATGCCGGGCGGCCAGCGCGACGCGTACGACCTCGTCGCGCCGATCCTCACCGAGATCGCCGCGAAGGCGCCGGACGGCGAGCCCTGCGTCGCGTACATGGGACCGGACGGCGCGGGCCACTTCGTGAAGATGGTGCACAACGGCATCGAGTACGGCGACATGCAGCTGATCGCCGAAAGCTATGCGGTGTTGAAGCAGGTCGTCGGCTTGTCGAACGAGGAACTCGGCAAGGTCTATACCGAGTGGAACCAGGGCGAGCTCGACAGCTATCTGATCGAAATCACCTCGAAGATCTTCAGCAAGAAGGACGACGAAACCGGCAAGGACCTCGTCGACGTGATCCTCGATCGTGCCGCGCAGAAGGGCACCGGCAAGTGGACCAGCCAGAACGCGCTCGACCTCGGCGCGCCGCTGCCGCTGATCACCGAGGCGGTGTTCGCGCGCGTGCTGTCGTCGCTGAAGACGCAGCGCGTGGCCGCGAGCAAGGTGCTCGAAGGTCCGCAGGCCAAGCCGCTCGAAGGCGCGAAAGAGGCGTTCATCGAATCGGTGCGCCGCGCGCTGTACTTCAGCAAGGTGATCTCGTACGCGCAGGGCTTCGCGCAGTTGCGCGCAGCGTCGGAAGAGTACAAGTGGGATCTCGACTACGGCACGATCGCGAAGATCTTCCGCGCGGGCTGCATCATCCGCGCGCGCTTCCTGCAAAAGATCACCGACGCCTACACGAAGGACAAGGCGCTCGCGAACCTGCTGCTCGATCCGTACTTCCGCGACATCGCGAAGAACTACCAGGCGGCGTTGCGCGAAGTCGTGGTGGCCGCGGTCAACGCAGGGGTGCCGGTGCCGGCGTTCGCGTCGGCGATCGCATATTTCGACGCTTACCGCTCGGAGCGTCTGCCCGCGAACCTCGTGCAGGCGCAGCGCGACTTCTTCGGCGCGCATACGTTCGAACGCATCGACAAGCCGGGCAGCTTCCACGCGCAGTGGAGCTAAGCGGTCGAAAAAACGGCCCGGCGCGCGTGATGGTGACAGCGCGCCGGGCCGTTGTTCATCTGGGATCAGCAACGGAGCCTTGCATTATTACCAGATACATCGTGGGTTATCTGTAAGCTTGAGCAAATGCGAAACGATTATTGCGCCAGGAGGAATAGAGTTTACCCTAGATCGTGACGCCTCTAAACTTGTTTTCAATCGCTGAGGGAAAAGCAGAAACCCCGAAGCGCACCACACAACAAGTCATTTGGAGGTTAATCATGAAGACCCTGATTTCCGCAGTTGCAATCGCCGCCGCCCTCGTTGTTCCGGTCGCTTCGTTCGCTCAAGCCAGCCAGCCGGTGACCCGCGCTCAGGTTCGCGCTGAACTGATCCAACTCGAAAAGGCCGGCTACAACCCGTCCGCCAACGACGTCAACTACCCGGTCGATATCCAGGCAGCGCAAGCACGCGTCGATGCGCAGCGCGGCACCGCCGTCGCAGCCAACCGCGCGGACACCAGCGGCTACGGCGCTCCGGCTGTCGGCACGTCGCAAGCAGGCCCCGCCGTCCTTCCGGCGAAGGCCAACCGTAACTCGGTGTACTTCGGCAACTAATCGCAGTAGAAGTGTGCAGGTGTAGTTGGAAGTCGTAGTCCGCTGTAGACGCCGCGTCGTGGAGTAGCGCGAGCGCGGCGGGCAAGAAAAAACGCCATCCGGTTCGATCGGATGGCGTTTTGTCGTTTACGGCGCCGTGCTGCGGCGGATTCGCGTCAATGCAGCGTTCGCTGCCGCCGACCGATGTCGTCGAACAGCGCGCGGCTCGGCTCCAGTGCGAGCAGCCACGATTCGTCGTAGCCGCTCAGATTGTCGAGCGCCTCGCGCAGACGCTCGATCGCCACCGCGGGCAGCTCGACGCTCGCCTCGACCCCGCTCGACAGCCTCGCGACGCTCGCCAGTTGCACGAGCGCATCGGCGGCCTCGGCGACGTCGGCGGCGAAGATCAGATGGGTGTTCAGCAGTTCGACGAGGCCGGCAGACGCCGCCACATCGTCGACGTTGAGTTGCACGGCCAGAAAGGTGGCTTTGTTCATCCTCGATTCCTCCCAGAATCCCAACGTTGTCGTGTACTGCTCCGCGCGGCTTGACTGAGTATAGGCGATGGCCGATTGCCCGCAACAATCGGACGAATCGGCCGTGGCAGGTCCCTCGCCGAGACGCGCGGGCCATGCGACCTATAATAGGGCCAGCCGTGCAAGCGCCGTCGCCGCGGGCGGACGGTGCCGCCCGCGGGATTTGCGCGCCTGCCAATTGCTCATCGACCATGAAGATCATCCGCAGCAAAAGCTTTACCGCGCCGCGTGCCTGGGGTGCGCTCGACATCGCGAACATGAACGGCATCACCACGCGTCTGCATTGGACCGACCAGCCGTACAAGTGGCACGTGAACGACGGCGAGGAAGTGTTCGCCGTGCTCGACGGGCGCGTCGAGATGCGCTATCGCGAAGACGGCGTCGAATGTTCGACGGTGCTCGAAACCGGCGACGTGTTCTACGCGACGGTCGGCACCGAGCATGTCGCGCATCCGCTCGGTACGGCACGCGTGCTGGTCGTCGAAACGCAGGGAAGCGTCTGAAGAACGCGGCAGTTTGACCGCGCGCGCCAGCGCGGCGTGCGTATGGTGCGCGCGCATAATATCCAGGCGGCTACAGACAGCCGCGATCTTATGCGAGCGTGGCGGAACGGCAATTGCTAAGGCGTCGGTTGAATCGGAACGAGACACACGTCGAGGAAAATCAGATGACACAACAATGGCAACCGACGGCGATCCGCGTGCTGATGGCGGCGGCGCTCGGCGTGGCGATCGGCGGCTGCACGACCATGCCGTGGGAAAGCACGCCGTTCTACAACAACGCGCCGTCGAGCGCGACCAGCCTCGCGAACGTCCCGGTTCCCGCCGGCTTCTATCGTGTCAATCCGGGCGACACGCTGGCCGGCATCGCTTCGGCTTATGGACGCAAGCTGCAGGAAATCGCAGCCTGGAACGGCTTGCCGGTCAACGCGGCGGTCGCGCCCGGCCAGGTGCTGCGCGTTTCTCCGCCGATGGCCTCGGGCAGCGTGGTCGCGCCGCCGGTTGCGGTGGCGCCGGGTGCGCCGGCCGCTCCGGGCGCGACGGCGAACGTGCCGCCGGGCGCAGTCCCCGGTGCGCCGGCCCCCGCGGCCGGGCCGCAGCAGGGCGTGCTGCAATGGCCGTTGCGCGGACCGGTCCTGCGCGCGTTCGCGCCGGGCAAGTCCAACGGCATCGTGATCGGCGGGCAACCCGGCGATCCGGTCAAGGCCGCCGCGACCGGCCGCGTGGTCTACGCGGGCACCGGCATCGAAGCCTACGGCCCGCTCATCATCATCAAGCACAACGACTCGCTGATCACCGCGTACGGCCAGAACAGCCAGCTGCTCGTCAAGGAAGGCGACGCGGTCGCGCAAGGGCAGACGATCGGCGAGGTCGGGGTCGATAGCCGCGGTGCGGCGTCGATCCAGTTCGAAGTGCGCCAGAACGGCCAGCCGGTCGATCCGCTGCAGTGGCTTCCGAAGTCCGGCGGCTGAGCATCCCCGTCGCGTCTATTGATTTAGCGTCTATCGACTCCTCGCAGCCGGATCGGCGCGCCTTGCGGGGACGCGCCGATTTTCAGCGTCGCCTGAATTGAATACACTGTATGGCTCGTTTGCCGGCGCGTACGCGTTCCTCCCGGAATGCACGCGCGGCCGGCTGCCGTAGGTTGTCATCCATGGACGCACAGGGACACACAATGATCGATTTGCGCAGCGATACCGTTACCCGCCCGACTCCGCCGATGCTTGCGGCGATGTCTGCGGCCGAAGTCGGCGACGACGTCTGGGGCGACGACCCCACCGTACTGCGTCTGCAGGCCACGCTGGCCGAGCGCACCGGCAAGGAAGCGGGGCTGTTCTTCCCGAGCGGCACGCAAAGCAACCTCGCCGCATTGATGGCGCACTGCGCGCGCGGCGACGAATACATCGTCGGCCAGCTCGCGCACACCTACAAATACGAGGGCGGTGGCGCGGCCGTGCTCGGCAGCATCCAGCCGCAGGCACTCGAAAACGCCGCCGACGGCTCGATCCCGCTCGAGAAGATCGCCGCCGCGATCAAGCCGATCGACGATCACTTCGCTCGCACGCGGCTGCTCGCGCTGGAAAACACGATCGGCGGCAGAGTGCTGCCGGAGCAGTACGTCGCCGACGCGACGCAGCTCGCGCGCGAGCGCGGCCTCGCGACCCACCTCGACGGCGCGCGCGTGTTCAACGCGGCGGTCGCGTCGGGCAAGCCGGTCGCGGCGCTCACCGAGCCGTTCGATTCGGTGTCGATCTGCTTTTCGAAGGGACTGGGCGCGCCGGTCGGCTCGGTGCTGGTCGGCAGCCGCGCGCTGATCGACGTCGCGCATCGCTGGCGCAAGGTGCTCGGCGGCGGCATGCGCCAGGCTGGCGTGCTCGCGGCGGCGTGCCTGTACGCGCTCGATCACAACGTCGAGCGTCTTGCCGACGATCACGCGAACGCCGCGCATCTGGCGGCGGGGCTGGAGAGCATCGAGCAGGTGAAGGTGCAGTCGGTCGCGACGAACATGGTGTTCGCGCAGTTTCCGCAACAGCATTGCGCGCCGCTCGAAGCGTGGCTCAAGGAGCGGGGCATCCTCACGCAGATGCTGTATGCGTCGCGCTTCGTCACGCACATGGATGTGTCGCGCGACGATATCGACACGTTCATTGCCGCGGTGAAAGGGTATTTCGCGGCACGTTGATCGCGCCGCAATGGTCGGAAGCGAGGCTGCTCGCATAGTTGCCGCCTCGTCTTCCCGCACCGGCTTCAACTCATGCGCGGTTCGTTCGAGCCGCGCTTCATGCAAGCTTTATCCTCGTCTCACGCGCCGTCCGGCGCACATCTCACTTGACCGCCGCCTTCGCCTGCACGCCCGCGCGATGCGATGGCGCGAAGAGCCGCAAGCCGCTCGCGAGGCTCGCGGCGCCGGCAAAGAACGCGCCGAGGCCGAGCGCGAGCGTCGGCCCATGCTGGCGTCCGGCGATGCCGAAGCACAGCGCTACCAACGCCGCGCCGGTCGCCTGGCCGATTAGCCGCGCGGTCGCGACGATGCCGCTCGCGCCGCCGCTGCGCTCCGGCGGCGCGCTCGCCATCAGCGCCTTCAGGTTCGGCGACTGGAAAAAGCCGAAGCCCGCGCCGCAGATCGCCATGCGGATGCCGATGTCGAGCACGTGCGGATGGGCGGGCAGCATCGCCAGCGAGGCCATCCCCGCCGACAGCACCGCGAGCCCGACCGCGCCGAGCAGCCCCGGCGGATAGCGGTCCGACAGGCCGCCCGCGAGCGGCGCGGCGAGTGCGACCACGACAGGCCACGGCGTCATCAGGAAGCCGGTTTCGACCTGGCTGCGCAGCAGCACGTCCTCGAAATAGAACGGCAGCGACACGAATGCGAGGCTCTGCGCGGCGAACGAGCAGACGGCCGTCACCGCCGACAGCGCGAACACCGGCCGCTTGAACAGATCGACGGGCAGCATCGGCGCGGAGTGACCCGCCTCGCGGCGAATCAGCAGCAGCGCGAACACGACCGCGATCGCCGTGGCGCTGAGCACGATCTGCATCGACGCGCGTTGCGCCGCCTCGCCGAGCGCGAAGATCAGCGCGGCGAACGTGACCACGTTAAGCAGGGCCGCCACCGGATCGAACTGATGCCGCCCCTGCGTGGTATGCGGCAGCGCCGGCATCGCGAAGCTGAGCGCGAGCACGCCGAGCGGCACGTTGACGGCGAACAGCCACGGCCACGTCGCGACCGACAGAATCAGCGACGCCACCGTCGGCCCGACCGCGAACGACACGCCGACGATCAGCGCATTGGTGCCGAGCCCGCGACCGAGCCGATGCGGCGGGTACAGATAGCGGATCAGCGCGGTGTTGACGCTCATGATCGCGCTGGCGCCCAGGCCCTGCACGATGCGCGCGGCGGTAAGCAGCGGCAGCGTCGGCGCCAGCGCGCAGCCGAGCGAGCTCAGCGTGAACAGCGCGATGCCGCCGATATAGATGCGCCGATGCCCGACGATATCGCCGAGCGCGGCGAGGGGCAGCAGCGTCGCGACCATCGCGAGCTGGTACGCGTTGATGATCCAGACCGACGCGGCCGGCGCCGCGTGCAGGTCGCCGGCGATTGCGGGCAGCGCGGTGTTGGCGATCGCGGTATCAAGCGTGGCGAGCGCGACGGCGAGCATGATCGCGGCCATCGCGCGGCGATTGGCGGCCGACATCGGGCCGTCGGCGGGGAGAGCCGGCGTGGGGACGCCGACGGCGGGGCTGAGCTTATCGGACAAGGCGTGGCTCGTCGGGTTGGGCATGCCGGCGTTGGCCGCTTCAGGAGAGGCGACGCGCGCACGGCGGTTTTGTTGTGGGCGAGGTGGCGCGCTGTCCGGACCACGGCGGATGAGCGTGGCGGCTTGTGCGGCGCAACGTCGCGATTGTTGCAGAGACGGCGCGATCGTGCAGAGAGGCGGGCAGGCGGGCGAAGATGAGGCGCTGAGATCTGCCGGCAACGCAACTAACCGTCAACCCCCGCCGGCATCTCCAAATCGGTGCGCGCCCTACATCAAATCGAATTCGCATCCGCACAAACCGTCCGGCAGAACAGGCGGCCCGATGCGATCACACAATTGGGGAATTCGCGGCTTCATTCCCCCGTCATGCATCGAAAAAATAATCGATGTGCGGTTTTGCACTGCATCCGGGCATCGGCCGCACGCCATCGCGCGGCAATTGGCGGATCCGCCGGGCACGGCATATGCGTCACCATCCGCTCGCGCAGCGATGTGCGCGATCCGCAAAATGTTCTACTCTGTTTTTTTAACCGTTCCGACAGGCACGCGCCTCCCGTCCGTCTTCCGTGCGGTTCGCGTCTGCCTTGTCGAACTTCCCGGAGGCTTCGATGACGACCGTCGATCTGGAATTCGACCAGCTCCACAGTACCGTCGACGCGCTACGGCGCTCAATTTCGAATCGCATGATGTACGGCGTCGGCAAGGACGCCATCACCGCTCACCCGCACGACTGGCTGCACGCCGCCGCGCTCGCCGTGCGCGACCGGCTCGTCGCGCGCTGGATGAAGACCACGCGCCTGCAATACGAGCAGGACGTGAAGCGGGTCTACTACCTGTCGATGGAGTTTCTGATCGGCAGGACCTTTACCAACGCGCTGCTCGCGCTCGGCATCCACGATCAGATGAAGGAGGCGCTCGCGAGCCTCGGCGTCGACATGGACGCGCTGATCGACATCGAGCCCGACGCCGCGCTCGGCAACGGCGGCCTCGGGCGGCTCGCCGCGTGCTTTCTCGATTCGATGGCGACGCTCGGGATTCCGGGCTTCGGCTACGGCATCCGTTACGAGTACGGCATGTTCCGCCAGGAAATCATCGACGGCGAGCAGGTCGAGGCGCCCGATTACTGGCTGCGCGCCGGCAACCCGTGGGAATTTCCGCGGCCCGAAATCAAGTACATGGTGCACTTCGGCGGCCGTACCGTGCAGCGCGGCGAGAAGACCGAATGGATCGACACCGAGCATGTGAACGCGACCGCGTACGACACCGTGATCCCCGGCTACGCGA
The DNA here is from genome assembly GCF_046543485.1 of Paraburkholderia sp. EG304. Classification (NCBI taxonomy): domain Bacteria; kingdom Pseudomonadati; phylum Pseudomonadota; class Betaproteobacteria; order Burkholderiales; family Burkholderiaceae; genus Paraburkholderia; species Paraburkholderia sp. EG304. Next base: position 53,621 of record NZ_JBKGUA010000017.1, read on the forward strand.
CGGACGCGACCAACACGCTGCGCCTGTGGTCCGCGCGCGCGACCGAGGAACTCGACCTCGGCGCGTTCAATCGCGGCGACTACCGCAACGCGGTCGACACCAAGAACATGTCGGAGAACGTGTCGCGGCTGCTCTATCCGGACGACTCCACACCGGCCGGCCGCGAGTTGCGGCTGCGCCAGGAGTATTTCTTCGTATCGGCGACGATGCAGGATCTGATCCGCCGCTATCAGCGCACGCACAGCACGTTCGGACGCTTCTCGGAGAAGGTCGCGGTGCATCTGAACGACACGCACCCGGTGCTCGCGATTCCCGAGCTGATGCGCCTGCTCGTCGATGTGCATAACCTGCCGTGGGACAAGGCGTGGAAACACGTGACGCAGATCTTCTCGTACACGAATCACACGCTGATGCCCGAGGCGCTCGAAACATGGGATGTTGAAATGCTGTCGCGGCTGCTGCCGCGCCATCTCGAGATAATCTTCGAAATCAACGCGCAGTTTCTGAAGCACGTCGGCGAGCAATCGGGCCACGACGTCGATATGATCCGCCGCATTTCGCTCGTCGACGAATACGGGCAGCGGCGCGTGCGCATGGCCTATCTGGCGATCGTCGCGAGTCACAAGGTGAACGGCGTGTCGAAGCTGCATTCGCAGCTGATGACGCGCGACATCTTCGCCGACTTCGCGCGTCTCTACCCTGACCGCTTCACCAACGTGACCAACGGCATCACGCCGCGCCGCTGGCTCGCACAGGCGAGTCCGTCGCTGTCGTCGCTGATCGACGCGCGCATCGGTACGCATTGGCGCAGCAATCTGTTCGAGCTCGAGCAGCTGCGCAATCTGCGCAAGGACGACGAGTTCGTCGACGCGTTCCGTGAGGCCAAACGACAGGCCAAGCTGCGGCTCGTGCACCGGCTCGCGCAGCACACCAAGCTGCACTTCGATCCGAACGCGCTGTTCGATCTGCAGGTCAAGCGCATTCACGAATACAAGCGCCAGCTGCTCAACGTGCTGCACGTGATCGTGCGCTACAACGAGATTCGCGCGAATCCGGAGCGCGACTGGGTGCCGCGCGTCGTACTGTTTGCGGGCAAGGCCGCGTCCGCGTACCGGATGGCCAAGACGATCATCAAGCTGATCGGCGACGTCAGCGAGAAGGTCAATCACGATCCGCTGATCGGCAACAGGCTGAAGGTCGTGTTCGTGCCGAACTACGGCGTGAGCGTGGCCGAGCTGATCATTCCGGCGGCCGATCTGTCCGAGCAGATCTCGATGGCCGGCACCGAGGCGTCGGGCACCGGCAATATGAAGCTCGCGCTCAATGGCGCATTGACGATCGGCACGATGGACGGCGCGAACATCGAAATCTGCGACGCGGTGGGGCGCGAGAACATCTTCATCTTCGGCCACTCCGCCGACGAGGTCGACGATCTGCGCGCAAGCGGCTATCGGCCGCGGCAGATTTACGAGGAAAACGAAGCATTACGCACCGCCCTCGATCAGATTCGTACGGGCTTCTTCTCGCCGGACGATCCGCTGCGCTTCTCGGATATCTTTCACACGCTGGTCGATTGGGGCGATCACTATATGGTGCTCGCCGATTTCGACGCGTTCGCGAAAGCGCAGAACGCAGTGGATGCCCGTTTCGTCAACAAGCACGCGTGGGCCGAAAGCGCGATCGAGAACGTCGCGGGGATGGGGCAGTTCTCGTCGGATCGCACGATCGGCGAGTATGCGCGCAATATCTGGCGCGTGAATCCGCTCAGTCTGGACTGAACTGGAGAAGCCGTGCGGGGCTGGCGTCGACCAGTCGCGCACGGCTTTTTCATGTTCGATCGACGCGCCGCGTCATGCCTTAGGCGCGGCAGCCGCCGCCTTCGCCCGATGCACGGCCTCGCCGACGCGTTCGACGAACTCGCGATCCGTGCTCATCAGCGCCTCGCGCTCACCGTCGGCCGTCTTGACCATCAACCGATGCGTGACGTCCTGAGTCACCCAGGTCAGCCAGCCGACCACGACCAGCATCGCCCCGGATACGAGCCCCGAAGCCGAATGCAGCACACCGCCGACGATCGCGCCGATCAGCCCCGCCACCGAGATCACGAGCGGCACGACCTTGTTCTTCTGCACGGTCATGACCTGCACGTCGACGATATCGCGCAGCGGGAAGACCTGGCCCGCGGCCGAGAGGGCGTTGCGCGTGACTGACACGCCGCGATCGTTGAATGGGATTTCCATTGTTTCAATGCAAGGGTGGTGAAGCGCGCAGCGTAACAGACTTCCCTCAAATTCCTAAAGTTAGGGAGTTTTTCGTTCTCTCTCAGGCCCGTGCTGCAACGGGCACGATTTTGGGGACAAAAAAAGAGCGCCGCGCATCGACGCCGCAGATCATTTCAACGCATATTCCGCCGTCGCGCTCTCTCTAGCGATTAGCAATCCGGAGTCGCGACTATTGCAGGAGAGGAAGGTCGAATGATTGCGGCCATGTCGTTCATCGCTGGATTGCTCGCGGTCTTTATTGTCTGCTATGTGCACTCTGAGATCCCCAGATTTACAAAGGGCGGGTTAACCGCGTCGTAGCCAATCTCGCGGTGTTTGGCGTGGGCTGCAGTTTTGGCTTCATTTGTGCGCGGTTTTCCAGCGCGCTCGCGCCATCATGGATTGGATTGGCCGGATGCTTCAGCGGTCCACCTTCCACCCGCAGCCCGGCGCGCCACGTTCGAGTTCGTCACGTCTTGCGATCAGCCGAACTCTCAAGTCTCATACTTGAACGACACGGACACCCGGGTCCGATATTCAACCACCTTGCCGTTGTCGATCTTCATGTCGAGCTTACAGACTTCGGCGATTCGCAAATCACGAAGCGAGTTAGCAGCGGTTTCTACAGCATTTTTCGCAGCCTCCTCCCAGGAAGTCGGACTCGTGCCGACAATTTCTGTAACCTTGTAGACGCTGGACTGTGTGCTTGCGGCCATGATCTCTCTCCAGGATGGAATGGGCTATTTTTTACGTGGCGCATCCCCCGTGCCTGTTTCGCTAATCAGCGCTAGCAACCTGGCAGCATCCAAGCTAAACGACGCGTACAAACCTGCTTCGGCCCGCGAAGTGGGGTCGGCCACGCCTGTCAGTGTGCAGGTGTCCGACGTGGGCACCTTGCATCTGACCTTATATCCGTTGATGCAGATGTCGCTGTAATTTTTTGGCCAATGTAGCGCCGGTGACGCGATTACGATTTTCCGAGGACTCCAAGCGCCTCGGTGTGCAACCCGGGAGTCGCAGCCGCGACGACCGTACCATCGAAACGTTCAGTGATTGGATGACCCGACCAGGTAGTAACGATGCCACCCGCGCCCCGAACGACAGGCACTAGCGCCATCACATCGTAAATTTCCAGGTCTGCTTCGACAACGAGGTCAATGTAACCCGAGGCTAACAAGGCGTAACCGTAACAGTCGGTTCCGAACCGGGAGATTGCGACAGAACGCGACAGCGTTGAAAAGGCCCGTGACGCTTCACCGATAAATATCTGTGGGTCCGTTGTGCAGAGTCGGGCATCGCGCAATCGCGTGCATGAACTGACTTTGCACGGAGTGCCATTGAGAACGGTGCTATTGCCGTAGCCTATCCAGCGCTCACGCAGTGCTGGGACTTCAATCAGGCCGTAGGCAGGAAGTCGACTTTCGAGTACCGCGACAAGCGTCCCGAACAGCGGAAGACCCGATACGAAGCTCTTCGTGCCGTCGATGGGGTCAATCACCCAGGTTGTTCCGTCTCCAGTCTCGCCGCCTTCCTCTTCGCCGACAAGGTGGTGCGATGGATGCCGCGACAAGATTAGTTCACGAAGCCGTCGTTCTATCTCGCGGTCCGCGATTGTGACGGGGGTCGCGTCGGACTTCGTTGTAACGTCGAACCTCGTTCTGAAGTGCTTCAACGCGAGGATTCGAGCTTCGTCGCCGAGCGAGTCCAGAAACCTGCATGTATCCGTTGGTGTCATGTTGCTACCTCCATAAACTACCGATATTCGGCGTCAGGAGGGCGCAATGAATCTGCACGACGAAATTCGCGACCTCCGGCAGGCAGACGATGCCATTTCGGCTGCGCAGTCTCGAATCGGCCACCAGCTCGAGTTGCTGCGGGCGCTCGGGAGGGATCGGCACAGTACGGCGCAAACGCGAAACCGAACCATGTTCCTCTGGCTAGGCCGGCAAACGCAATCTCGTCCCGAAGAAGCTTGCCCGCAGAAACGACTCGTACGCACGCTTTGGTTTGCGGTAGGCGCCAGCACGTCGCGCAAATGCCGCGAGGCTTTGATAGGGGTCGTCCATCATTGCTGAAAGCGACATCGGCATTTCGCCGATCGCGCGTCGCAAGCCACGATCATCGAACGGGTGTAGCCAATGCCTTTGCCTCACGTGTTCCCAAGACTCGTCGGTCTCCAAAGCAGCGAAATCAGCCACAACTCTCACCGGAACGTTGTCGATTCCCATGCTCCGCCAGGCGCGCGCCCAGTGGTGATGATCGACAATAAAGAAAGAGCGTCCCGGTCCCAACGCGACGCGGGCCGCATGTCGCTCCATGAACGCGTTGATGTCGTTGGAATGACGGTCGGTCAGCAGCGCTTTGGCGCTTATGTAACGCGAGCCGATTGTCATTTGTGTCGGCCGCAAATCATTGACACACAAGTACATCACGATGGCGAAGCATTGTTGAAATGCACTTTCGGCCGAGCATTAGCCATGCCTCGATATGGCGGGCCGATGAGATCCATCGGTCACATCGCAACGGTTGCCGCGCGCGCATCGACCGACCAGCATTCGGCATCTCCTTTCGTGCGTGCCTCCGTGGTCCCACTCACGAAGGAGCTGTGCCTCGCGTTGTCGTCACTGCTTCATCGCGCCGGTCGCGTTAGAGCCGGACGCGCCTTGGGGCGACATGCCACTTTCGCGTTTTTGCATCAATGTGCCACTCGCCGGTTTGCCGGTACCGGCGTCCGCGGCACGGCTCATGCTCTGCCCGGCGGTACCCGGCTGCGCGCTGTGAGCATCCTGCTTCGGCTGCACGCTGCCGGTATTGGTTTGCGCAAACGCGTAAGCGCCGGCAATCAATGAAATTACGCCCACTCCTGCCACTATCAGCTTCATGACGATCTCCAGTTTGGGAAGCGCTCCGGGAACTACGTACCCATCCGCGTAGCACGGCTCGTGCCGTCAAAGAGCATCGTTGGCGGGGCCTGGTTCATGTCGGCTCGGGTGGTGATGCGCTGCGCGTGGCCGAGATCAGCCGTCGCGGCCTGTCATCTCGGGCGCGATCGACGCATGGTTCAGCAGCCCGACGAGCGCGACGCCACCGACCACGTTACCTAGCAGCGTCGGCGCGAAAAATCGCAGCAGGTAGTCCTGCACGGCGGCATGGCTGCGCAGCACCGCGTACGCCGCTTCCACTGAGCCAGCAATCACATGCGCCAGATCACACACTGCAACAACATACGTGAGGACCGCGACGATCAGCACGGCGGCGGATCTCGCGCTCGGCAGCAGCCAGACCATCAGCGCGATTAGCCAGCCCGCGAGAACCGCCTTCATCGTCGTGGAAGCAAAGGTGGAGCCGTACGGGGCTTGCGACAACTGGTCGAGAACCGGAGCAAGCTTCTGCCCGAACGACGTCGGCATCGTAAGGATTCCGGCGAAGATCCATGTCCCGGCCAGATTCGCGGCCAGTACGATCACCCATAGCCGCAGCGCGATAGCGGCAACCGGCAGACTGCGCCTCGTCAGGACCGGCAGCAGCACGGTCAACGTGCTTTCGGTGAATAGTTGCTGGCGCCCGAGCACGACGATGATGAAGCCGACGCAATAGCCTGCGGCGCCAGTCAGCGAGATGCCGCCGTGACCGGGCGACGAGGTCTTGCTTTCGAGCACCGCCTGGGTCAGAAACGAAAAACCCATTGACAGCCCGGCCGCCAACGCGGACCACAGCAGCGCGAGCGGCTTGCGGCCAAGCGCCGTCTCGCCTTCCTCCCGGATGATCTCGTGAATCACCAGCGCGCGAGGTGAACTGTGCGCGGAAGCCTGGTCGCGCTCCTCGTCATCGAGATGGGGCGACGCATGTCCTGCCGGGTGATCGTCGTTTGTTCGGGGCTGGCTTGCCATTCGCAATGCTCCAGGTTGATTGTCGCGATCGCCTTGCCGATAACGCTGACGGCGAAGCCACTCCGCTGTCCGATGCGGACCGCGCCGCAAAGGCCAAAGTGCTCACTTGGCGACGCGATTGCGCGTCTCGAATCCCACGTGTGTCTACCTTTTCGCTTCGTCGCGGTCCGCAGCAGAGCGGCCAAGGAATTGCGTGACCGTCTCCGGCAGGTGCTCAAGCAGCCACTTCGCCATTTCGATTTCCTGCGGCAGAATCTGCTCGCAAACCTGGCGGGTCTCGATGTCGCCCGCCGCGTTGGCTGCCGCGTCGGTGACGTTGATCAGCCGTTCATAGATGATCTTCGCGCGCGCTTCGGCCGCGATGTTCGAGCGCAGGTCCGCGGTCGGCTCGCCGATCGTGTCGATGTACGCGGCACTCCACGGGACGCCGCCGGAGTTCGTCAGCGGCGGTCCGCCGCCGTATAGCACCTGGGTCAGGTGACTGTCGTTGCCGGCGCCGTTGAGCTTGCGATAAAGCTCGGCTTGCTGCTCGACCGCTTCGGCGAGTTCCCCTTTCGCGCCGCGATTCAACATCGCGACGATCGAGCCGATGATCTCGAGATGGCTCAGCTCTTCGGTGGCGATATCGAACAGCATGTCCTTGCGCCCGGGGTCTTCTTCCGCAACGGCCTGGGTGAAGTAGCGCATCGCGGCGGCCAGGTCGCCTTGCGGACCGCCGAACTGCTCCAGCATCAGATTCGCGAGCCCGGGATTGGTCGTGCCGACGCGAACCGTGTATTGCAGCCGTTTGTTGGGCATGAACATCCGGACCTCCATTGGAGTTGGTAGTTGGGTCTTCCCTCCGCCGTGCCACGCATGCGGAGCGCCGTCGGCTGGACGGCGCGAATCTGTCTGCGCATGCCGCGTTCCTGCCCGCCTGACACGGGCTGCCAGGGCTTGCCCAAAGCAGGCGGGAAGCGTTGTAACAGGCTAGAGGTCTGCAGACCAACGTTGCGCGCACGTGCGAGCCGGCGCCCGCAGGAGGCGGTTCGCGAAGAGGACCATCGCATTGCGGGATTGCCGACCGCGTCTGAGCGTAGGGGGTTTACTCGTAGCGCCGATCGGCACTGATGCCATGCACGCAGCCGGCGGAGCCCTGTATGCGGGTGTTCTGGACGTTTTGCCACGCTCGGTCCCTGGTGCCAGAACCCACTCCCGGACCTCACCGGATCCGGAAGCGTAGATAGCGCGGATAGAGGTTCGGTTCATTTCTCCCGTTGTGGCGCGACGTCATCGGCCGACTGCATTGCGTCAAGGAAAATCATACTTAGCCTGGACGGATTGGCTAAGATGTCGCAGGTTCGCGCTCGGAGGCCATTCATGACTGTCGGCGTATATGCCACGCTGGTCGCGACGTCGCTCGTGCTGCTGCTCGGCGAAAAGCTCGTGCAATGGATCGGCGTGCTGCGAACCTATTCGATTCCGGCGCCGGTGGCAGGCGGGCTCATCGTTGCGATCTGCGTGCTGATCACACGCATCACCACGCAAGTGCAGGTCAGGTTCGATTCGACGCTGCAGGCGCCGCTGATGCTCGCGTTCTTCTCGACGATCGGTCTGAATGCGCATCTGTCGAATCTGAAGGCGGGCGGGCCGGTGTTGATCCGCTTTCTCGCGCTGGTCAGCGGGCTGCTGATCCTGCAGAACGTGATCGGCATCCTGCTTGCGTTCGCGCTCGGCGTCGATCCGCTGCTCGGCATTCTCGGCGGCTCGGTCACGATGTCGGGCGGGCACGGCACCGGCGCCGCGTGGAGCCAGGTCTTCACCGAACGCCACGGGCTGGAGTCGGCGACCGAGATCGCGATCGGCTGCGCGACCTTTGGACTCGTGATGGGCGGCGTGCTCGGCGGTCCGGTCGCCCGTGTGCTGATGCGGCGGATCAGCGCCGACGAATTGCTGCGCGTGCAGCAGCTAGCGGACGAAACGCTGGTCTTCGAAGAACCGAAGGCGGAGCAGGCCACCACGCCCGCCGCGATCATCACGACACTCGCGCTGATCTCGATCTGCCTCGCGGGCGGCGAAGTGTTTGCCGACTGGATCGCGGACACCGTGTTCGAATTGCCGACCTTCGTCTGCACGCTGTTCATCGGCGTGATCCTGAACAACGTGCTCGCGCTCATGCGTGTGCGGATCGACCAGCACGCGGTCGCGCTGGTCGGCAACGTCGCGCTCGCGCTCTTTCTCGCGATGGCGCTGATGCGGCTCGACCTATGGGAGCTTGCCGCGCTCGCGTTGCCGATCATCTCGATCCTCGCGGCGCAAACGCTGCTGATGGCGCTCTACGCGATCTTCATCACGTTCCCCGCGATGGGCCGCAACTACGACGCGGTCGTGTTGTGCGCGGCGCAATGCGGGCTCGGACTTGGCGCGACGCCGACCGCGATCGCGAACATGCAGGCGATCACGAACCGCTTCGGCCATTCCCATATCGCGTTCCTGATCGTGCCGATGACCGGTGCGTTTTTCATGGACATCGTCAATGCGATCGTGATCAAACTGTTTCTCACGCTGCCGTTTTTCCATTGAGTCCAGGCGAATACAGGCAAATACCATGAGCAATCAACCCCACATCGCACCCGACAGCACCGCCGCGCGCGTCGCGCTTTGGCGTGCGCTGCACGTGCAGGCCGACGCGCCGCCGCACGTGCTCGAAGACGAAGTCGGCTTGCAATTGCTGGCTCCCGCCGAAGACTGGCTCAGCCGCGGTGACATGGACCTTCGGTTCACGCGGCCGTTTCGTGCGTCGATCGTCGCGCGCGCACGCTTTATCGAGGATCTGGTCGTCGAGCAGGCCGGGCGCGGTTTGGATCAATACGTGATCCTCGGCGCCGGTCTCGACAGCTTCGCGCAACGCCGGCCCGACATCGCGTCGCGGCTCACTGTGTTCGAGGTCGATCCGCCGGGACCGCAAACGTGGAAGCGTCAGCGGCTCAGCGAACTGGGTTACGGCCTGCCGGACTGGCTGCGTTTCGTGCCGGTCGATTTCGAAGCGGGCGACAGCTGGCGGCAGCGTCTGGTCGCCGAAGGCTTCGACGAAAGCAGGCCGGCCGTGGTCGTGTCGACCGGCGTCAGCATGTATCTGACCAGGGAGGCGAATGCGGCGACGTTGCGTGAAGTTGCCGGGCTCGCGCGCGGCTCGACGTTCGCGATGACGTTCCTGTTGCCGCTGGAGATGGCGGACCCGGACGTGCGCCCCGGACTCGAAATGGCGGAGAAGGGCGCGCGTGCGAGCGGCACGCCGTTCATCAGCTTCTTCATGCCGCAGCAGATGATCGACATGGCGCGTGAAGCAGGCTTTGACGACGCGCGGCATGTGTCCGCGGCCGATCTGACGCAGCGCTACTTCGCGGCTCGCACGGATGGGCTGCGCCCGCCGGGCAATGCGGAGGAACTGCTGGTGGCGAATACTTAGGGGCCTCTGCAGTGCGTTGAATGCGTGACCGCGTTCCTCACGCGGCTATAATCGCGCTCGAACATGGCCTTCGAAGTCTACTCATGAAAAAGATCGCAGCCTTCGCACTCGTCGCATGCGCACTCGCCGCCTGCTCGTCGTCCCCGGAAAAGCAGGCGCAGCGCGCCCAGCAGGAAATCCTTCATAGCGAGCCGAACCTCCGCGCCGCGCAACGCGACGCGGTGATCGACTGCACACCGGCGAATTGCGATGCCGCGTGGGCGGCGACCAAACGCTATATCGAGCAGCATTCCGACACGCACGTGATCCGCGCGGACGCGGTCGCGATCGATACCGACGTGCCCGACGATTCGGGCAAAGCCGCTTTCTCAGCGACCCGCGCGAACAAGAGCACGGGCGGCGCGACACTGTCGCTGTTCGCGCAGTGCCGCGGCATGTATGGGCCCGACAGCGCGAAGGGCGACGACTACGACGAGTGCGCCGAGAAGATCCTGAAGACCCAGAACGGCTACCTGCCGTATCTGCGCTCGCACGCATCGGCGCAATAGGCGACCCGCTAGCGGAAAGCGCGGGGCCGCAAACCCGGCACTCGCGTAGCGATTCGCCGAACCCTCGCCACGATGCGGCGGGAGGCGCTATGCTGATGCGTCTTCGCCTCGCGGAACCCTGTCATGCAAGCTCCTGGCGCCACCGTACCGATCTCGCTCGTCAATGGGTTCCTCGGCAGCGTCGGGACGCGGCCTGATATCGTCGACCGGCATTTGTCCGGCGCGAATATCCCGCGCGCGCTGCTGAGCCAGCCTGGCGCGCGCGTAACCGAGGAACAGTTCTCGACGCTCTACCGCTCGCTCGCGATCGAACTCGACGACGAGATGCCCGGCGTTTTCTCGCGCCCGCTGCGCAGCGGTGCGCTCAAGTTTCTGTGTCTGAGCCTGCTGGATGCGCCGAACCTCGAAACCGCGATGCATCGGTTCGGCCAGTTCTTCCATCTGGTGCTCGACGACTTCCGTTTCGAATCGCGCCGCAGCGACCTCGTTGCGACGCTGGCCTTGCATCCGGGAAGCACGGGCGCGCAACCCAGCATGCTGGGCCAGGAGCTGATGCTGAAGCTCGCGCACGGGATCGCGTCCTGGCTGATCGGTCAGCGCATTGCGTTGCTCCAGGTGCAGTTCGCCTTCCCCCGTCCTGCTCACGCGCTCGAGTATCTTTATCTGTTTCCCGGACCGGCGAAGTTCGACTGCAATCAGACCTCGATGCAGTTCAGCAGTAGCTATTTCGATCTGCCCGTGCGCCAGCGCAAGGCGAACCTGCGCAGGTTTCTCGCTCGCGCGCCGGAAGACTGGATCTTCGTGTCGTTCAACGAGCAGCTGTTCAGTCATCGCGTGCGGGAACATCTCGCGTCCCGGCTGCCCGACATCCCGTCTATCGAAGAGGCGGCGGAAGGCCTGCACTGTTCGGTCAGAACGCTGTGCCGTCATCTTGCCGCCGAGGGCACGGCGTTCCAGGTGCTCAAGGACGAATTGCGCCGCGACATCGCGATCCAGCGCCTGACCGGCACCCACGAGCCGATCGCCATCATCGCGGGCGACGTCGGCTTCGGCGACCCCACCGCATTCCATCGAGCGTTCCGTCACTGGACCGGCAGCACCCCGGCGGCCTATCGCCGGGGTGGCTGATCTCGTCGTATCAATGCGTCGATAGCACCCGCCGACGCACTTCCCACGGGGCGCTTACTTCCTCCGACGTGGCCAGAGATGTCAATAGATCGTCCGGTTTGGACAACCGGGCAGGGCCTCTCCGACGCTACGATTCAGCCATACGTTACCCCGGCCGCATCGGTGCCACACGGGTGACTTTCCCTACGGACTATCTGATCGGAAGAATGGTAATGAGCTACGTCGCGCCTCTCAAAGACATGCTGTTTGCAATCACGGAACTGGCCGGAATCGACCAACTGGCGGGCTTGCCCGGCTGCGAGGACGCGACCGCCGATACCGCCCGTGCGGTGCTCGAAGAGGCCGCGCGCCTGCACGAAGGCGTGCTCGCGCCGCTGAACGTCGACGGCGACCGCAACCCGAGCACCTGGAAGGACGGCGCGGTGACCGCCACGGCCGGTTTCAAGGATGCGTTTCGTCAATTCAGCGAAGGCGGCTGGCAGGGTTTGCAACATCCGTCTGAATACGGCGGCCAGGATCTGCCCAAGCTGCTGTCGACGCCCTGCATCGAAATGCTCAACGCCGCCAACCTGTCGCTCGGGCTGTGCCCGCTCTTGACCGACGGCGCGATCGAAGCGCTGCTGACGGCGGGTAGCGACGAACTGAAGCAACGCTACGTGCCGAAGATGATCTCCGGCGAGTGGACCGGCACGATGAACCTGACCGAGCCGCAGGCGGGCTCCGACCTGTCGCTGGTGCGCACCCGCGCCGAGCCGCAGGGCGACGGCTCGTACCGGATCTTCGGCACGAAGATTTTCATCACCTGGGGCGAGCACGATATGACGGAAAACATCGTGCATCTGGTGCTCGCACGTACGCCGAACGCACCGGAAGGCGTGAAAGGCATTTCGCTGTTCGTCGTGCCGAAGTTCCTCGTCAATGAAGACGGTACGCTCGGCGAGCGCAACGACGTGCACTGCGTATCGATCGAACACAAGCTCGGCATCAACGCAAGCCCGACGGCCGTGCTGCAGTTCGGCGATCACGGCGGCGCGATCGGGCAGCTCGTCGGCGAGGAGAACCGCGGTCTGGAGTACATGTTCATCATGATGAACGCGGCGCGTTTCGCGGTGGGCGTGCAGGGCGTGGCGATCTCGGATCGCGCGTACCAGCAGGCTGTTGCGTATGCGAAGGAGCGCGTGCAGAGCCGTCCCGTGGATGGCTCCGCGAAGCAGTCTGTCGCGATCATCCAGCACCCGGACGTGCGCCGCATGCTGTCGACGATGCGCGCGCTGACCGAAGGCGCACGCGCGCTGGCCTATGTGTCGGCGTCGCATTGCGATCTCGCGCATCGTCATCCGGACGGCGCGACGCGTGCGAATCATCAGGCGATCTACGAATACCTGGTGCCGATCGTGAAGGGCTGGAGCACGGAGATGTCGCTGGAGGTGACGAGTCTCGGCGTGCAGGTGCACGGCGGCATGGGCTTCATCGAGGAAACCGGCGCCGCGCAGTTCTACCGCGACGCGCGCATTCTGCCGATCTACGAAGGCACGACGGCGATCCAGGCGAATGACCTCGTCGGCCGCAAGACCATGCGCGACAACGGCGAGGTGGCCGGGACGCTGCTCGCGCAGATCGACGCGACGCTGGCCGCGGTGCAAGGGCACCCCTCGTATGGTTCGAGCGCGGCTTTCCAGGCGATGCACCGTCATCTGTCCGCCGGCCGCAACGCGTTGCACAGCGCGGTGCGTTACGTGGTCGAGAACGTCAAGCGCGATCCGAATGCGGTGTTCGCGGGCAGTGTCTCTTATCTGATGCTCGCGGGCATCGTGCTCGCGGGTTGGCAAGTCGCCCGCTCGCTCGTGCTCGCCGCCGACAAGCGCGATGAAGACCCGGGCTTCTACGACGCGAAGATCGCGACCGCGCACACCTACGCGACGCAGGTGCTGCCTCGTGCAATCGCGCTCGAAGCGACGCTTCGCGGCGCTCGCGATGGCGAAGGCGCGCTGGCGCTGCGCGAAGACCAGTTCTGATCGATCAACGGACGTAATGTCATTCAAGACGATAGGGCTCGGCCCTATCGGTGTGGGAGGAGAGTGTTGTGAGAGTTCTTGTAGCAGTCAAGCGAGTGGTCGACTACAACGTGAAGGTCCGCGTGAAATCGGACGGTACGGGCGTCGATATTGCGAACGTGAAAATGTCGATGAATCCGTTCGACGAAATCGCGGTTGAAGAAGCCGTGCGTCTGAAGGAAGCGGGCGTCGCGACCGAAGTGATCGCCGTCTCGGCCGGTGTGACGCAATCGCAGGAAACGCTGCGCACCGCGCTCGCGATCGGCGCGGACCGCGCGATCCTGATCGAATCGAACGAAGACCTGCAGCCGCTGGCCGTTGCCAAGCTGCTCAAGGCGCTGGTCGACAAGGAACAGCCGCAGCTGGTAATCCTCGGCAAACAGGCCATCGACGACGACTCCAACCAGACCGGCCAGATGCTCGCCGCGCTCGCGAACCTGCCGCAGGCGACGTTCGCGTCGAAGGTGGTCGTGGCGGACGGCAAGGCAACGGTGTCGCGCGAAGTGGATGGCGGCGCGGAAACGCTGTCGCTGACGCTGCCGGCCGTGGTCACGACCGATCTGCGCCTGAACGAACCGCGCTACGTGACGCTGCCGAACATCATGAAGGCCAAGAAAAAGCCGCTCGAAACGGTGAAGCCCGAAGACCTCGGCGTGGATGTCACGCCGCGTCTGAAGACGCTGAAAGTCGCCGAGCCTCCGAAGCGCTCCGCCGGTGTGAAGGTGCCGGACGTGAAGACGCTGGTCGAGAAGCTGAAGAACGAAGCCAAGGTGCTGTGAGGAGACGCAAGAAATGACGAATCTGGTAATTGCAGAACACGACAATGCGTCGATCAAGGCCGCGACGCTGAATACGATCGCAGCGGCACAGAAGATCGGCGGTGAGATTCACGTGCTGGTCGCGGGTCACAACGCGCAAGCCGCGGCCGATGCCGCAGCGAAGATCGCCGGCGTCAGCAAGGTACTGCTCGCCGACGCGCCGCAACTCGAAGCGGGTCTCGCGGAAAACGTCGAAGCGACGGTGCTGACGCTTGTGCAAGATGCGGCGAAGAACTATTCGCATATCCTCGCACCGGCTACCGCCTACGGCAAGAACGTCGCACCGCGGATCGCCGCGAAGCTAGACGTCGCGCAGATCAGCGACATCACGGCAGTGGTTAGCGCCGACACGTTCGAGCGTCCTATATACGCGGGCAACGCGGTCGCAACGGTTCAATCTCAAGGCCCGATCAAGGTCATCACGGTACGCTCGACCGGTTTCGACGCCGTCGCGGCCGTTGGCGGCAGCGCAGCGGTCGAGAAGATCGAAGCCGCAGCCGACGCAGGCATCTCGCAGTTCGTGAGCCGCGAAGTGACGAAGCTCGATCGGCCGGAACTGACGAGCGCGAAGATCATCGTGTCGGGTGGCCGGGGGCTCGGCAATGGCGAGAACTACACGAAGGTGCTCGAGCCGCTGGCCGACAAGCTCGGCGCGGCACTGGGCGCATCGCGCGCAGCCGTCGACGCGGGCTTCGTGCCGAACGACTATCAGGTCGGCCAGACCGGCAAGATCGTCGCGCCGCAACTGTACGTCGCGGTCGGCATCTCGGGTGCGATCCAGCATCTCGCCGGCATGAAGGACTCGAAGGTCATCGTCGCGATCAACAAGGACGAAGAAGCGCCGATCTTTAGCGTGGCCGACTACGGCCTCGTCGGCGATCTGTTCACCCTCGTGCCGGAACTCGAGCAGGCGCTCGGCTAACCGCCCCCAGCAAGCGGAATAATCATGAATGAGCTTAACGGATACGATTTCGAAGACCTGCAACTGGGCATGAGTGGCCGGTTCGCCAAGACCATCACGGAGGCGGACATTCTGTTCTTCGCGAGCGCGTCGGGAGACATCAACGCGGTTCACATCAACGAGCAGTTTGCGCAAACCACACCCTTCAAGGGGCGCATCGCCCACGGCATGCTGACCGCCAGCATCATCTCCGCGGCGCTCGCGGGGCAGCTGCCCGGTCCGGGCACGATCTATCTCGGCCAGAACCTGCGCTTCAAGGCGCCGGTCCGACCCGGCGATACCGTGCAGGCCGAAGTGACCGTCAAGGAACTGATCCACGACAAGCGCCGCGTGGTGCTGTCCACCGTTTGCACGGTCGGCGGCAAGGTGGTGGTCGACGGCGAGGCGACGGTGATGCCGACAAGCTGCCGCGACCGTGTCGTCGAGGACGCGGCTTGCGTCGCCAGCGAAGCATGATAGCGAGCCCCGCCATGAGAATGCCATTCAGCATGCCACACGAGTTTTCCACGGGCTGGGTCAAGGCCGGCTTCGATTTCTGGCGTTTTTCACCGCTCAAGGAAGAATTCGATGCGTCGGTGCCTGACACCGACGGCTCGGACTTCGATTTCGACGGGCCGTTCGCGCGAGGCTCCGTGACCCACACGAGCGCCCACTACCTTCAAAAGCAGGCGCAACTGTGGAGCGATGCCGTCGCCGGATTGATCGGCGGGCGCACGGAGTTGAAGGCGGTCGCCGAGCCCGAGCAGGGAGACCGGCGCTTTCACGCCGACGACTGGTCCAGCAACGGCTGGTACAGTCTTCTGAAACAGAGCTATCTGATCAATGCGAGGGCGCTCGCGGACTTCGTCGAAGCGAGTACGCTCGACGAAAAAGGCAAGCACAAGCTGCGCTTTTTCATGCGCCAGTTCATCGACTGCGCCAGCCCCGCGAATTTCCTCGCGACGAATCCCGAGGTCCTCCGGGAGGCGGTGGAATCGGGTGGCTCGAGCCTGCTGTCGGGCGTCACGCATCTGCTCGACGATCTGGGCAGCGGCTCGATTTCGATCACCGACCGAAGCGCATTCGAAGTGGGCCGCAGCGTGGCCACGTCCAGCGGCGCGGTGGTCTATGAAAACGATCTGTTTCAGCTGATCCAGTACGATCCGTTGACGCCGAAGGTTGCCGCGCGGCCGCTCGTGATCATTCCGCCGTGCATCAACAAGTTCTACATTCTGGATCTGCAGCCCGAGAATTCGTTCGTGCGCTTCGCCTCCGAGCAAGGCCTGACGGTGTTCGTCGTGTCGTGGCGCAACCCGCAGCAGGACATGGCGCAGACCACGTGGGACGCCTACCTCGAGGACGGCGTGATGCAGGCGCTCAAGGTGGCGCGTGAGATTAGCCGGGCCGACCAGGTCAATGCGTTGGGCTGGTGCGTGGGCGGCACGATGCTGTCGTCGGCGCTGGCGGTCATGCGTGCGAACGGCGAGGACTCGGTGGCGAGCCTGACACTGTTGACGGCATTGCTCGACTTCACCGACCCGGGCGATCTCGGCGTGTTCATCGACGAGCAGGGCGTGGCGATGCGCGAGCACACGATCGGCCGCGGCGGCCTTTATCCTGGCCGCGAACTCGGCTTCGTATTCCAGGCGCTGCGTGCCAACGATCTGATCTGGCCGTATGTCGTGAACAATTACCTGAAAGGCAAAGCCCCAGCCGCGTTCGACCTGCTGTACTGGAACGCGGACACGACCAATCTGCCCGGCCCGATGTACAGCTTCTATCTGCGCAACATGTACCTCGAAAACAGTCTGCGCGTGCCGAACAAACTGACGTTCTGCAACACGCCGGTGGATCTCGGCAACGTCGATATCCCAAGCTATCTGATGGCGGCCGAGGAAGATCACATCGTGCCGTGGCGATCCGCCTATCAGTCGACGCAACTACTGGGTGGTCAAACCGAGTTCGTGCTCGGGGCAAGCGGCCATATCGCGGGTGTGGTCAATCCAGCGTCGAAGAACAAGCGCAGCTACCGGACCAACGATACCTGCAACGAGAACGCCGACGAGTGGCTCGCGACGTCGGTTCAGCAGCGCGGCAGCTGGTGGAATCACTGGATCGAATGGGTCAAGCAGCATTCCGGAGAGCAGGTCGAGGCGCGCACCAAGCTCGGCAATAGGAAGTACAAGCCTATCGAGAGCGCGCCGGGCCGCTATGTGAAGCTTCGCGCGGAATGAGCGGATGGCGACAGCGCGTGCGGCAATGACGGAGTGTGATGTTCAGTGCATCACACTCCTTTTTTTTCGTCGTCACTTCGCATGGCTCGCGCGCCAGTCGCGCGGCGTCATATGGAAGCGCGACACGAACCAGTTCGTGAACGATCCCTGTTGCGCATAGCCGAGCAGCGCCGACACACGTCCGATCGGGTAGGCCGGATTGCTCATGTAGCGCACGGCGAGCTCGCCGCGAACTTCCTCGACCTGATCCGAAAAGCTGGTGCCGGCCGAACTCAACTGCCGTTGCATGGTGCGCACGCTCAGATGCAGATAACGTGCGACCAGCTCGGCGTTCGCCTGTTCGAGCGGCAGCAGCAGGTAGATCGCCTTGCGCACTTCGAGCGCGGCCGATTCCGCGGCGCTCGCGTTCTTCGGAGAGGCGAGGCTCTCCGCATAGCGCACGAGTTCAGGATCGGCCAGCGGATTCGGGTAGTCGAGATCGGCGCTCGCGCAGACGAAGCCATTGAAGTCGCTGCCGAACTGCAGCGGACAGCCGAAGAAGCGTCGATGGAACGTCAGGTCCTTCGGTGCGGCGTGTGTGAAATGGAGTTCGCGCGGTTTCCAGAACTTGCCGAGCAGAGCACTGGAGTGTCGCGCGAGCACAGCGAGCGCCAGTTCGATCGCCTGCTTCGTCGGGGTACCCGGTTCGACGACGAGTTCTTCCCGAATGGTGACCGTTTTGTCCGCGTCCTCGACGTACACCGCCAGCGCTTCGTTGAGCAGATGACGGTATTCGGCCGCGGCCAGCAAGACTTCGCGCAGCGTGCGTTTGTGCGCGAGCAGGACATTGATTACGCCGCTGCCGAAGGTCTGCCGCGTTTCCGCCATTTGCAGCGCGAGGGTCGGGCACGACGCCTTTTCGGCCGTCATTTCGAGCAGCCGGCAACAAGCGGTGGCCGATACGCGATCGTCCGGATTCGCGAGCGCGCCGGCATCGATGCCGGCCTGTTTCGCGAGCTCGACCGGATTCAGTCCGAGCCGTCGCGCCACTTCGAAATAACCGCTCATGGCTACCGACGTCACCATCGTTTCCATCGTAGTTTCTCCGGACGATTCAAACGCTGAGTCTTTTTCTTGTCATTAAACGCTTGCTTCGCGCAATTATTGGTGTTAACGCGCAGTGGCACGAATCGCTAAAAGGATGGCGTCCAATCATAAAAGTGTAGCGCTTGATTCCCGTATCGTGTGCACATGTCGTTCGATGTGTTCCAGCAAATTTTCATGCGACCTCGCGATAGCGGAACACCGTCACTCACAACTGGATGGAGGCAATCAAATGCAATTTCTCGACGATTCGCTGCACCCTGAGAATCAGGACAAGGTAGTCATCACCACCGCCCCTTACGGCCCGGAATGGATGCCCGCGGACTTCCCGGAAGACATCCCCGTGACGATGGACCAGCAGATCCAGAAGGCCGTCGATTGCTACAACGCCGGCGCCACGGTACTGCACCTGCACGTGCGCGAACTGGACGGCAAGGGCTCGAAGCGCCTGTCGAAGTTCAATGAACTGATCGCGGGTGTGCGCGCCGCCGTGCCCGACATGATCATTCAGGTCGGTGGCTCGATCTCGTTCGCACCGGAAGACGACGGACAGGCCGCGAAGTGGCTGTCCGACGATACCCGCCATATGCTGGCCGAGCTCGATCCGAAGCCCGATCAGGTGACGGTCGCGATCAATACCACGCAGATGAACATCATGGAGTTGCTCTATCCCGAGTATCTGGCGGGCACCTCGCTTTCCAACCCTGCGTTCATGGCCGCCTACAGCGAAATGACGGTTCCGGCCGGTCCCGCATGGGTCGAGGAGCATCTGCGCCGCCTGCAGGCTGCGGGCATCCAGCCGCACTTCCAGCTCACCGGCATTCACGCGCTCGAAACGCTCGAGCGCCTCGTGCGCAAGGGCGTCTACAAGGGCCCGCTGAACCTGACGTGGATCGGCATCGGCGGCGGCTTCGACGGCCCGAACCCGTTCAACTTCTTCAACTTCGTGCATCGCGCGCCGGATGGCTGCACGCTCACCGCCGAGTCGCTGCTGAAGAACGTGCTGCCGTTCAACATGATGGCGATGTCGATGGGCCTGCATCCGCGCTGCGGCATCGAGGACACGATCATCGATCAGCACGGTAAGCGCTTCACGTCGGTACAGCAGATCGAACAGTGCGTGCGCGTCGCGCGCGAACTGGGCCGCGAAATTGCCACTGGTAAAGAAGCCCGCGAGATCTATCGTATTGGTGTGCAGTACGAGACGGTCGAAGAAACGCTCAGCGCCAACGGGATGGCGCCGAACCGCCAGGCCGGCGTCAGGAACCTGCCGCTTCGCGCGGCGTGAATGCCAGGAGTCCGGGCCGACGCGTTGGCCGAGGCCGGGCTTCATGGGTAACGCTCCCGCTGGATAGCGGGAGCAGATAGCTGAATCCATAACAGGTCGTCGGCCCAAGCGGGCAAGGCGGCCGCCACGGAGTCAGCGTGGAAGGAGACTAAACATGCTCGTTCAGCATGCAGCGCCCACGGCGGGCGAAGTTAAGGCAGCAAAGACGGATGTGCGCGCTTATGCGTGGGTGGTGTTTGCGTTGACGGTCGGATTGTTGCTTTCCGACTATATGTCGCGGCAGGTGTTGAATGCCGTGTTTCCGCCGCTCAAGGCGGCATGGAATTTGTCCGATGCGCAGCTGGGTTCGCTCAGCAGCGTGGTCGCGCTGATGGTCGGTGTGCTCACATTTCCACTGTCGGTGCTGGCCGACCGCTGGGGCCGCGTGAAGAGCATCGTGCTGATGGCGGCGATGTGGAGTCTCGCGACGGTGGGCTGCGCGATCTCGGCGAACTACGGACAGTTGCTGCTGGCGCGTGCCTTCGTCGGAATCGGTGAAGCGGCTTATGGCAGTGTCGGCATCGCAGTTGTCCTGAGCATCTTTCCGGTGCGGCTGCGCTCCACGCTGACCGGCACCTTCATGGCCGGCGGCGCGTTCGGCTCGGTGCTGGGCATGGCGCTCGGCGGCGCGGTGGCGGCTCACCTCGGCTGGCGCTCCGCATTCGGCGCGATGGCGGCGATGGGGATCGTGCTGGTCGTGATCTACCGCCTCGTCGTCACCGAAAAGCGTCTTGCGCCGCTGCAGCCGGCGAGCGTGACGAAGCAGACGCAAACGCGCGGCATGCGCATGAGTCTGCGCGAACTGATGAAGGGCTTGTTTTCGACGAAGTCCGTGGTGTGCGCCTATGTGGGCAGCGGTTTGCATCTGATGGTTCCCGCCGCTGTGTGGGCATGGATGCCGAGCTTCCTGAACCGCTACTACGGCATGGCCACCGGCAAGGCTGCGATGTGCGCGGCGGTGTTCGTGCTGGTGACCGGGGTGGGCATGGTGGTGTGCGGAAACCTCGCCGACCGGCTCAGCAAGAACGTGCGGGAACGCAAGTGGAGTGCCGCGATCACCTACTGCCTCGCCTGTTTCGTTCTGCTCGCGATCGGCTTCCACATGACGGCGGGGCCGTGGCAGCTGGTCGTGATCGGCGTCGGCATGTTCTTCTGCGCCGGAGCGAGCGGCCCGTCGGGTGCGATGGTGGCGAACCTCACGCCGCCGACCATTCACGCCTCGGCGTTTGCGACGCTGACGCTCGCGAACAACCTGCTGGGCCTCGCACCGGCGGCTGTTCTGACGGGGATCATCGCCGATCGGATCGGACTGCTGGGCGCGTTGCAACTGGTGCCGTTCGCACCGCTCGTCGCGGCCGCCGCATTCATGATCGGCAAACGGAACTACTCGGGCGATCTCGATCGGCTGAACACGCTGCGCGAACAGGCCGCACGCTGAGATCGGATCGTGCCGCGCGGACGGCGCGGAAGAACGGAACGTGTAACTGCGCCGCGGGCGCAATGAATTCTGCCAAGTGCAGATCAAGCAAAGAATTGGAGAGTCAACATGGCAAAGGCAGTGCGCTTTCATGAAACCGGTGGTCCCGAGGTCCTGCGCTACGAGGACGTCGAAGTGGGCAACCCAGGTCCCGGTCAGGTTCGCTTGCGCCATCAGGCAGTGGGCCTCAATTTCGCCGACACCTACTTCCGCAGCGGCCTGTATCCGGTGCCGCTGCCTGCGGGGATGGGCGTGGAGGCCGCGGGCGTGGTCGAGGCCGTGGGCCCCGACGTCACGAACGTCGCGGTGGGTGACCGTGTGACCTACACGGGCTTCATCAACACGCTCGGCGCGTACAGCACCGAACGCCTGATTCCGGCCGCGCCGCTGATCCGGCTGCCCGATGCGATCGACTGCGAAACGGCTGCCGGCATGACCATGCGCGGCCTGACCGCCGCGTACCTGATGCGCCGCATTCACGACTTCAAGGTCGGCGACACGATCCTTCTGCATGCCGCCGCCGGCGGTGTCGGCCTGATCGTTTCGCAGTGGGCGAAGCTGCTGGGTCTGACCGTGATCGGCACGGTGTCGAGTGAGGCGAAGGGCGAGGTGGCCCGCGCGCACGGCTGCGATCACGTCATCAACTACAGCCGCGAAGACGTCGCGAAGCGCGTTCGCGAACTGACCGATGGCGTCGGCGTGAACGTCGTGTTCGACAGCGTCGGCAAGGACACCTTCGAGGCTTCGCTCGATTCGCTGAAACGTCGCGGTCTGCTGGTTTGCGTCGGCACGGCCTCCGGCCCGATCCCGCCGTTCAATCCGCAGTTGCTGGCAATGAAAGGCTCGCTGTATCTGACCCGCCCGGCTCTGGCTGACTACATCGCCGATCCGGCCGAGAAGGACGAGCTTGCCGGCGAAATCTTCGGGCTCATCGCGTCGGGACGCATCAAGATCGAGTTGAATCAGCGCTATGCGCTCGAGGACGCGGCGCAAGCGCATCGTGATCTGGAATCGCGCAAGACGACGGGTTCGTCGGTCTTCGTTATCTAAGGAGCTAGCCATGCGAGTCGAACAACTGACGTACTCGATCGGCGCGGAACTGACCGGCGTGAATCTCGCTCATGCGATCCATGACGACGGCCTGTTTGCGGAGATCCGCTCCGCGCTGCTGAAGCACCGGGTGCTGTTCCTGCGCGACCAGGACATCACGCGCGCCGAACACGTGGCGTTCGCGCGCCGCTTCGGCGAACTGGAAGACCATCCGGTCGCGGGCAGCGATCCGCAAAATCCGGGCCTCGTGCGTATCTACAAGACCCCGGACCAGCCCAACGACCGTTACGAAAACGCGTGGCATGCCGACGCCACGTGGCGCGAAAACCCGCAGTTCGGTGCCGTGCTGCGTTGCGTGGAATGTCCGCCCGTCGGCGGCGACACGATGTGGGCGAACATGGTCCTCGCCTACGAGAATCTGCCGGCCTACGTGAAGACGCAGATCGCGGACCTGCGCGCGCGCCACAGCATCGAGGCGAGCTTTGGTGCGGCGATGCCGATCGAAAAGCGTCTGGCGTTGAAGGCGCAGTTTCCGGACGCGGAGCATCCGGTCGTGCGCACGCATCCGGAAACGGAAGAGAAGGTGCTGTTTGTGAGCGCTTTCACGAGCCATTTCACGAACTTTCATACGCCGGAGCGGGTGCGCTTCGGTCAGGACGCGAATCCGGGCGCGGGCGATCTGCTGCGCTATCTGATCAGCCAGGCGTACATCCCCGAGTACCAGGTGCGCTGGCGCTGGCAGAAGAACAGCATCGCGATCTGGGACAACCGCAGCACGCAGCACTATGCGGTGATGGATTACCCGCCGTGCCATCGCAAGATGGAACGCGCCGGCATTATCGGCGACAAGCCGTACTGAACCAGTAAGTAGCTTCCCATGAATTACGAATTGAAACCGACCATTCTGATGGTCCCGGGTTTGCGCGACCACGTCGCCGAGCATTGGCAAACCCTGTTGCAGCAACGGCTGCCGAAAGCGCTGTCGGTGCCGCCGCTCGAGCACGACAAGCTCAGTTGCGAGGCACGGGTTGCGGCGCTCGATGCCGCGCTCGCGAGAATCGACGGCCCGGTCATTCTGGTCGCGCATAGCGCGGGTGTGATGATCACCGTGCAGTGGGCGGCGCGGCACCAGCGCGAGATTCACGGTGCGCTGCTGGCGGCGCCGGCGGACCTCGAGACGCCGATGCCGGCGGGCTATCCGGAGCTGGATACGCTCGAGCAGCACGGCTGGCTGCCGATTCCGCGCAAGCGTCTGCCGTTTCCGAGCATCGTCGGCGCGAGCCGCAACGATCCGCTCGCACGGTTCGAGCGGGTGCAGGAAATGGCGCAGGACTGGGGCAGCCGCCTCGTCGATCTCGGCGAAGTCGGGCACCTCAATCCCGCTTCGGGCTTTGGCGAATGGCCGATGGCGGAGACGCTGATTCGCCGGCTGGTGCTGATGTGACGCGGCCGGCGCCGGTTCAGAAGGAGCCTGGGATGTCGCGTCGGATCGAGGTGGGTGTCGCCGGTGAACTCGCGCCGGGCCAGCGCAAGCTGGCCTTCATCGATGGCAGCAGCATCGTGCTGTTCAACATCGCAGGCACGCTTCACGCCATCGACAACACCTGTCCGCACAACGGGGCCGCGCTTTCGGGCGGTCAGCTGGAAGGCTGCATGTTGCGGTGTCCGGCGCACGGTCTGCGCTTCGACGTGCGCACCGGCTGCATGGCGGGAACAGGCGGATTGAGTGTGACGACCTTCCCGGTCGAAATAGTGGATTCAATGGTGGTGGTGAGTCTCGACGAGCCGAACGCGACGCCCTCGCATCAGCGAGCGGGCAGCGCGGCAACGTAAGGCCGGGTAGGCCAGATTCGAGACGCCACAACCAATCAGGAGACGGAAAAATGCAAGGCTTGATGATGCAGCAGTCGCTGCTGGTTTCCGCGCTGCTCACGCACGCGGAGCGCCATCACGGCGAACAGGAGATCGTGTCGCGACGCGTGGAAGGAGACATCCATCGTTATTCGTATCGGCACCTCGCGCAGCGCGCGCGCCGCATGGCCAACGCTCTGGCAACGCTCGGCGTCGTCCAGGGCGAGCGGGTCGCGACGCTCGCGTGGAACGGCTATCGCCACATGGAGCTGTACTTCGCGGTGTCGGGCTCCGGGTCGGTGCTGCATACGCTGAACCCGCGACTGCACGTCGACCAGCTCGAATACATCATCGAGCATGCGCAAGATCGCGTGGTGTTCTTCGACCTGACGTTTCTGCCGCTGATCGAGAGCGTCGCGCCCCGGGTGAAGAGCCCGAAGGTATTCGTGGCGATGACCGATCGCGCGCACATGCCGCAAGCGGACGAACTGGGCGGCATGCTGATGTGCTACGAAGACCTGCTCGAGCTGCACGACGACGTTTTCGAATGGCCGCTGCTCGACGAAAACAGCGCGTCGTCGCTGTGCTACACGTCGGGCACCACCGGCAATCCGAAAGGCGTGCTGTACAGCCATCGCTCTACCGTGCTGCACACCTACGCGGCGGCGCTGCCCGATGCGCTGAACTGTTCCGCGCGCGACGTGATCCTGCCGGTCGTGCCGATGTTCCATGTGAACGCGTGGGGACTGCCCTATATCGCGTGCATGGTCGGCGCGAAGCTGGTGTTTCCGGGTCCGGCGCTCGACGGCAAGTCGCTCTATGAGCTGATCGAAACGGAACACGTGACACTGTCGGCCGGGGTGCCGACCGTGTGGCAGGGACTCCTCACGCATGTCGATGCGATGGGCGGCACCTTCTCGTCGATGCGACGCACGGTGATCGGCGGCGCGCCGTGTCCGACCGCGATGACCGAAGCGTTCCAGAAGCGCCATCGGGTCGAGGTGCTGCACGCGTGGGGCATGACCGAATTGAGCCCGATCGGCACGGTCTGTAGCTTCAAGGCGCATCAGCAGTCGCTGCCGATGGACGAGCAGTACCAGGTGCAGGCGAAGCAGGGACGTGCGCTGTTCGGCATCGATATGCGGATCGTCGGCACGCACGGCAATGAATTGCCGTGGGACGGCGATAGCGCGGGCGATCTGCAGGTGCGCGGCCACTGGGTCACGCAACAGTATTTCGGCGCCGACGTCGAGTCGCCGCTGTGCGACGGCTGGTTTCCGACCGGCGACATCGCGACCATCGACCGGCACGGCTTCATGCAGATCACCGATCGCAGCAAGGACGTGATCAAGTCGGGCGGCGAATGGATCAGTTCGGCGGCCATCGAAAACGTCGCGTATCTGCATCCGGAAGTCGCGACAGCAGTGTGTATCGCCGCACGGCATCCGAAGTGGGACGAACGGCCGCTGCTGCTGGTCGTGAAAAAGCCGGGCAGCGAGCTGGCCGGCGACGAACTGCTGTCCTTCTTCAACGGCCGGGTCGCGCGCTGGTGGACCCCCGATGCCGTGGTGTTCGTCGACACGGTGCCTATCGGCGCAACGGGCAAGGTGCTGAAGAACCAGTTACGCGATCAATACGGGAACTACTACCTGCCCTGACGCACGGCTTGCGCAGCGACACAGTTCGATTCACGCAACAACGCGGCCGGGTACGCCCGGCGCAAACAAAATCACCAATCGATTGAAGCGACCGCAGCATGGGCTTTGGCGCCACCGCCGGTACGCGAAGGAGACACAATGAAGTTAAAGACAAGCAGCGCTATCGTGTTGGCCATTTTCGCCACCGCAGCTCATGCGCAGTCGTCAGTGACGCTTTATGGCGTGATCGATACGGGCTTCCTGTATCAGAGCACGTCGGCGGCCACCTTCCTGCCGCACGCGCCGAACACGGGCAAGATTTATCAGCTGAAGGACGGCGGTATCTATGCGAGCTTCTGGGGTTTGAAAGGCAGCGAGGACATCGGCGGCGGCTATAAGGTCAATTTCAAGCTGCAGGGCGTATTCAACTCCACGAACGGCAAGTTCGGTCTGTCCGATACGCCGGGCACCACCGCGATCTTCAACCAGTTCGCGACGATCGGCGTGTCCGGGCCCTTCGGTACCTTCGACGCCGGCCGGCAGATCATTCCGATGATCTACGCGATGGCGGAAACCGACGTGCGTGGTGCGCAGTATTTCGGCAGTATTCTGACCGCGTGGCTGGGCATCAATCAGGCGGCCGGCTGGCCGGGTACGAGCACGAACGCGCCGATCGGCGCGCTGTACGACAGCAACGCGCTCGTCTATAACTCGCCGAAATTCCACGGCGCGTCGCTTGCGCTCGAGTACGCGCCGGGCGGCGTCGCCGGTCATTTCCAGGGCGGCACGCGCGAGTCGGCGGTGGCCAAGTATTCGAACTACGGTCTGAATCTGTCCGCGGTGTATTACAACGGCCACGATACCAACCCGTTCCCGATCACGTACCCGGCGGCACCCGCCATCCCTGCGACCGGTCTGGCGAACAACCGTTTCTACTATTTCGGTGCGATGTACACGATCGCGGGATTTTCGGTGTCGGCCTCGTACGGCGCAGGCAAGAACCCGGCGCATAGCAACACCGCGGACTTCGAAATGATTTCGGGGGGCCTTGGCTACCAGTTCAATCCGCGTTTCAAGGTCACGTCGGGGTACTACTACCTGAAAGACAAGAACAACTCGGCGAACCATTCGAGCGAATTCGCGGTGGGTGCGGAATACAACCTGTCCCAGCGCACCAAGGCATACGCGCAGGTGGGTTATGTGGCCAACAAGGGGACCATGAACCAGACCATCATCTATGGCGCGCCGGTTGCGCCTGGCGTGTCCACCACGGCGGCCATGGTCGGCATCCGCCACAACTTCTGATTACGTCATCTATAACAACTGGAGTATTCGATGAAAAGCATTCAGGCACGCGCGTTGGCGATTGCCACATTGATTCTGGCCGCGTCGGGCAGCGCATGGTCGCAGTCGGGTCAGACGGCCAGCGCAGCTTCGGGCGCGCCCGCGATGTCAGCCAGCGCAGCCGCTCCCGTCAGCCCGAGGCAAGCGAATCGCGCGCTGCGTCGGCAGGTGTATGCCGCGATCGGCAAGCACAAGGAGATCAGCGCCGGCAATATCAGCGTCATCGCAAAGGGCGGTGCGGTGACGCTGAGCGGCACGGTCACCGACGCTTCCCAGATCAATCAGGTCGCGGAGATCGCGAAGGGCGTTCCGGGCGTGACTTCGGTGACCAACAAGCTCACCGTGCAAAAGCCGTTCGGCGGGCAGTAAAAAGAGCTCACGCAATCGGGGGGCCAAGCGCGAGCAGCCCACTGTCACAACCCGCTAGTTGTCGAACAGCGCCGTGTAACGGCGCTGCATCTCTTCAGGCGTGAGCGCTTCGATCTGCGCGCCGAGCTGCCATTCGTGGCCGAACGGATCGCGCACGGTCGCCGAGCGCTCGCCATAAAAATGATCGGTTAGCGGGAGGACCACGGTTGCGCCCGCTTTGACCGCTTGTGCGAATAGCTGGTCGACGTCGTCGCAGTGGATATGCAGCAGCACGCCCGGCCGGCTGTCGCCGCTCGGCCCGAGCATATCGTGCTCGGGATATTCATCGGACAGCATCACGATGGCGGGACCGATCTTCACTTCGGCATGGCCGATGCGGCCGCCCGGTTCGGTCAGGCGAAACTGTTCGACGCCGCCGAATGCCTGTGCGTAGAACTCAATCGCCTGCGCGGCATTGCGCACGCGCAGATAGGGGTAGACCTCATGGATCGCGCTCATCGTCACCTCCAGGTGGTGGGCGAATGATTCGTGGGACGTCATGGTCGTTGCGGCAGATTACATTAGAAACAGACAGCCGGGTTTGGCCCACCGTGAATCCGGAATCGCGTCACATTTGTCACTCCCATCAGTCGATGACCGGCGGCGTAAACTGAACCTTCATCAACAGCGAGCGATGCAAGGTGAGCGAATCGCCTTCCGACCCGAACGCACAGGACATCGCTCTAACCCGGAGGTTGCGATGACGACGAACAAGTCACCTGAGAAGAGTGGGAAAGATGGACAGCCTGCGATGAAGACGCCGCCGGTTGTGTCGCGGCAAGAGTGGGAGGCCGCGCGCGAGCAGTTGCTCGTCAAGGAAAAAGCCTTGACACGTGCCCGCGACGCGCTGGCCGCCGAGCGGCGTCGGATGCCATGGCTTGCCGTGGAAAAAACGTATGCGTTCGACGGGCCGCAAGGCAGAGTGAGCCTGCTCGATCTCTTCGAAGGCCGCCGTCAGCTGGTCATTTATCGCGCCTTTTTCGAGCCCGGCGTGCACGGATGGCCAGAGCATGCGTGCATTGGCTGCTCGCTGGGGGCCGATCAGGTCTCCCACCTTGCGCATTTGCACGCTCGCGACACGACCCTCGTGTACGCGTCCCGCGCACCGCAAGCCGACATCGCGCGGCTGAAGGCCCGGATGGGCTGGGAGATGATTCCCTGGTACACGATCACCGACAGTTTCGACGCCGACTTCGGCGTGGACGAATGGCACGGCCACAACGCGTTCATCCGGGACGGTGAGCGCGTGTTCCGAACATACTTGATTAACGGGCGTGGCGACGAGGCGATGGGCACGGTCTGGAGTTACCTCGACATGACGGCGCTCGGGCGTCAGGAGACGTGGGAGGATTCGCCGGAAGGCTACCCACAGAGCCGGCCGTACAAGTGGTGGAACTGGAACGACATGTACGTCCCCGGCGCGGCACCCGATCCGAAGTGGGTCGAGGTGTCGGATGCCGGCGAGGCCGCATTTCGGAAGCAAGACGAGTAGCGCCAGACGAATCGTCACTCGGGGAAACGGAGTTCGCCAACGTACGCGCACGGCGGTTCTCGCGGTCCAGCGATACTTGAATGCTAGAGTCACGCTCGCACGCAAAGACAGCACTCACTGCAAGCCTGACTTCGAGCCTTTCTATGTTCGCACTACCGTGGATCGCGATTTTCCTCGCCGCGCCGGCGACGTGGGCCAGCACGTTTCGCTGGCTGGGCGTCGGCCTGCTCGTGATCGGATACGGCACGGCGTTGGCGACCGGGCAGCTCGGCCCCTTGGCGAGCGTCGCCATTGCGCTGCTCGGCGTGGCCGCGTACGCGGTGTCGCCGGCTCGCCCGCGTTACGTTCGATACGCTGGTCATCTGCTGTTCGTCGCACTCGCAATTGCGCTCAGCCTGCATTGGCTGCCAGGCTTTCATAACCCGCGCGTGATCGGCCCCGTGCATTTCACGCCGGATGCCGTGCCCTTCACGATGTACCTCAATTTCGACAAGCCGCTGATCGGCTTCTGGCTGTTGCTCGCCTTGCCGTGGATTCGGCCGCCGCACGCGCTGCGCACGTGGTTAGCCGCTGGCGTCGGCGGTTGGCTGATCACGGTCGCGGCTTGCATGGCCGTTGCGTTGTCGCTCGGGATCGTCGGATGGGCGCCGAAGCGGCCCGCCGACAGCGTGCTGTGGTTGGTGAACAATCTCTTTCTCGTCACGCTGACTGAAGAGGCGTTGTTTCGCGGCTATCTGCAAGGCGGTCTGACGCGACTCTTCGCGCGCCGGCAAAGGGCGGACCTGCTCGCGCTATGCGTGGCGGCCGCGCTGTTCGGGCTCGCACATGGCGCGGGCGGATGGCAGTGGATCGTGCTCGGAGGTGTGGCGGGCATCGGCTATGGGCTTACGTATCGCTTCGGCGGATTATCGGCGGCGGTGCTCGCACATTTCGGGCTGAACGTGGTCCACTTTTTCTTCTTCACGTATCCGATGCTGCAGCCCGCGGGCAAGGTGTGAAACTACGCGGATCGGCCGTGCGCCAACCGCAAATCCAGGCGAAGATTATCAATGACTGGATCGTTTCTCCGTTTGCGAGGGCCACACTCCGATGAACGCATCCGAACGTATCGACGAACTGATCGCAGGACTCACCGACTGGCGCGGCGCGACCTTCGCTCGCATCCGTCAATGCGTGCTGGCGGCCGACCCGGCGATCGTCGAGGAATTCAAGTGGATGGGTAGCCCAGTCTGGTCGCGCGACGGCATGATCGCGGTCGCCAACGCGCACAAGGGTAAGGTCAAGCTGACCTTCGCGCATGGGGCGGGCCTGGCCGATCCGGACGGTTTGTTCAACGCGGGCCTCGAAGGCAACGCGCGGCGCGCGATCGACTTCTTGGAGCGCGACGAGGTCGACGAGCGCGCACTGAAAGCGCTGATCCGCGCCGCGATCGACTATAACCAGAGTCATCTGAAGAAGAACACGCGCGGCGCATTACCGAAAGCCGGCCGTAAGCAGGCGACCGGCGAGGCCTGAAGCCGGCACGGTCTGCTTGCCGGTTTCGCCGCGCCGCCGGTCGCGGCGGATCGATACCAGAACTGATATCAATATCGCCCAAAATATAATTGGAAAGATATCAACCCGCTCCGTACACTTCACCATCCCTGGACATTGAGCGGCAGCCTTGCGCCGTGGCGCCGGGTGGGCCGCTTCAGTCAAATATGCCGGTGAGGGTCCCGGCGCATGCATCAAGGACCTAGCATGTCGGAAAAAAAGCGGAAATTGCGCTCGGCCGAATGGTTCGGCACGGCTGACAAGAACGGCTTCATGTATCGAAGCTGGATGAAGAATCAGGGCATCCCGGACCACGAGTTCGACGGGCGCCCTGTGATCGGTATTTGCAACACGTGGTCCGAGCTGACACCGTGCAACGCGCACTTTCGCAAGCTCGCCGAGCACGTGAAGCGCGGCATCTACGAAGCAGGTGGCTTCCCGGTCGAGTTCCCGGTGTTTTCGAACGGCGAATCGAATCTGCGTCCGACCGCGATGCTCACGCGCAATCTCGCGGCGATGGACGTCGAGGAGGCGATCCGGGGCAATCCGATCGACGCGGTGGTGCTGCTGACCGGCTGCGACAAGACGACCCCCGCGCTCTTGATGGGCGCGGCGAGTTGCGACGTGCCGGCGATCGTCGTGACCGGCGGCCCGATGCTCAACGGCAAGCTCGACGGCAAGAACATCGGCTCGGGCACCGCGGTGTGGCAGCTGCACGAATCGCTGAAGGCCGGCGAGATCGACCTGCATCAGTTTCTGTCCGCCGAGGCGGGCATGTCGCGCTCGGCGGGCACCTGCAACACGATGGGCACCGCGTCGACGATGGCCTGTATGGCCGAAGCGCTCGGCACGTCGCTGCCGCACAACGCGGCGATTCCCGCGGTCGACTCGCGCCGCTACGTGCTCGCGCATATGTCGGGCATCCGCATCGTCGAGATGGCGCTCGAAGACCTGAAGCTGTCGAAGATCCTCACGCGCGAGGCGTTCGCCAACGCGATCCGCGTCAATGCGGCGATCGGCGGCTCGACCAATGCGGTGATTCATCTGAAGGCGATCGCGGGGCGCATCGGTATCGATCTGGAACTCGACGACTGGGTGCGCATCGGCCGCGACACGCCGACGATCGTCGACCTGATGCCGTCGGGCCGCTTCCTGATGGAAGAGTTCTATTACGCGGGCGGTCTGCCGGCCGTGCTGCGCCGGCTCGGCGAAGCGAACCTGCTGCCGCATCCGGACGCGTTGACGGTCAACGGCAAGTCGCTGTGGGACAACGTGAAGGACGCGCCCAACACCAACGACGAAGTGATCCGTCCGCTCGACAAGCCGCTCGTCGCCGATGGCGGTATTCGCGTGCTGCGGGGCAATCTCGCGCCGCGCGGCGCGGTGCTGAAGCCGTCGGCGGCGACGCCCGAGTTGCTCAAGCATCGCGGACGCGCGGTCGTGTTCGAGAACTTCGAGCACTACAAGTCGCGCATCGTCGACGAAACGCTCGACGTCGATGCGAACTCGGTGCTGGTGATGAAGAACTGCGGGCCGAAGGGTTATCCGGGCATGGCCGAAGTCGGCAACATGGGCCTGCCGCCGAAGCTGCTGAAGCAGGGCGTGAAGGACATGGTGCGCATTTCCGATGCGCGCATGAGCGGCACCGCATACGGCACCGTGGTGCTGCACGTGACGCCGGAGGCGGCGGCCGGCGGCCCGCTCGCCGCGGTGCAGGACGGCGACTGGATCGAGCTCGATTGCGACGCGGGCACACTGCACCTCGATATCAGCGACGCGGAGCTCGAGCGCCGTCTCGCGAAGCATGTGCCGCCCGAGCCGCCGGAAGGTGGCGGGTACCGGCGCCTGTATATCGATCACGTGTTGCAGGCCGATGAGGGGTGCGACCTCGACTTCCTCGTTGGTTGTCGAGGCTCCGCGGTGCCGCGGCATTCGCACTGACGCGCTGATCTGCTGTTGCAACCGTAACGGCTCGACCGATGACCATGCGGGCGATGCATTTGTGCATCGCCCGCATTTTTTTGATTCGTGGCTATCGGCCGAGGTTATCGACCGCGTCGAGCACCAGCCCGAAAAACTCGTTGGCCGAGGCCGGATTCAGCCAGCGCACGACCACCGTCATGCGCCGCTCCGGTTCGACCCACGTGAACGAACTGCCCGCGCCGATGCCGAAATAGCTCGACTCCGGCACGTTCGGGAACATCTTGCGCCCGGTATTGATCCATACGAGGTAGCCATAGAACGGCGCGATCGCGCACGGAGTGCGCATGCGCGCGATCCATTCGGACGACAGCACGCGCTGGCCGTTCGCGACGCCGTCATCGAGCAGCATCTGCGCGACCTTCAACTGATCCTTCGCGCTGACCGACATCCCGCCGCCCCAGTGCGTACCACCCGGCACCGACTGCATGCGTCGCCCGTCGATCTCGACCCATGCGTCGTCGTAGCCGACCCATTGCCAGTTTTCGCTCGCACCGGTTGGCCGCATGATCGCCTCGCGAAACACCTCGGGCAGCGGCTGACGGAACAGATGCAGCAGCGCGAGCGACAGCTGGTTGATGCGGACGTCGTTGTATTCCCAGTAGCTGCCCGGCCGTTGCAGCGGACGCGGGTCGCCTTTCTTGCCATCGGGCGGCGCGGCGAAATTGACCGCTCGGTAGTGATCCGCCTGATCCGACAAACCGAAGTAAGTGCCGCGCCATTCGCTGGTTTGCTGCAGCAGATGCGCCCAGGTGATCGGCGCGTTGTGTTCGTCGTCGAAGCCGATGTTGGGCACGCGCACGGGCACCGGCTCGTCGACGTCGGGCAACAACCCGCGATCGTGCGCGACGCCGGCGAGCAGCGCGAGGTACATCTTCGCGACGCTGAAGGTCAGATCGGCCCGATCCGGTTCGCCCCAGCTCGTCAGCACGCGGCCGTCGACAGCGATCGCACCCGATACCGGTCCGCGATCATGCACGGGACCGAGCAGCTTGTTCCATGGCGGCGGGTCGTTCACGTGCACACCCCATGCGCCACCCACATGGCGGTCCCAAAGCGATTCATGATCCACCGCGAACTGCACGGCTTGCTGCAAACGGTCTTGCATGGATAAGGTCCTGTCGGTTCAACGAAGCCCGCTGGGCAGAGACTTAGCGGGCGTGCAGCCGTAGGCGTGCCCACATCACGGTGAAAAGGCTAAGCACGGCCGCGAGCATCAGATAGAGGCCGGGTGCGAGGTTATTGCCGCTCGCCGCGATCAGCGCGGCGACCGCGAGCGGCGTGAAGCCGCCGAATACGGTGGTGCCGATGTTGTAGCCGAACGCCATGCCGGTCGTGCGCGTGCGGGTTGGGAACAGTTCGGACATCATGGCCGGAATCGGCGCGAAGTAGCTCGCCTTCAGTATCGCGACCCACGTGACCGCGGCCAGCAACGAGCCGAGCGACGGATGCGCGTTCATCAGCATGAAGGCCGGGTAGACGGTCGCGAAGAACAGCACGCCGGCGCAGAGCATGATGCGCACGCGGCCCACCTTGTCGGACAGATGACCGACGATCGGCGTGAGCACCATCATGATCAGACCGGCCGCGAGCGTCGCGATGAAACCCGACGACGGCGCGAGCCCGAGTTGCCGCGCCGCATAGGTCGGCATGTAGAGCAGCATGTAGTTGGCCGTGGTGGTCAGCACGAGCGCGCCGATCGACACGAGCACTTGTTCCTTTTGCGTCGCGAGCAGTTCTCGCACCGGCGCGGCGGATTTTTCCGCGCGCTCGAACTCCGGCGTTTCGTCGATGCGGCGGCGAATGTACAGCCCGACCGGACCGATCAGCAGGCCGAACAGGAACGGAATGCGCCAGCCCCAGCCTTCGAGTTGCGCGGTGCTCAGCGTGCTCGTCAACACCGCGCCGAACAGCGACGCGAGCAGCGTGCTCGCGCCCTGGCTCGAGAACTGCCAGCTTGCCATGAAGCCTTTGCGCTCCGGCGCATGTTCGATCAGAAACGCGGTCGAGCTGCCGAACTCGCCGCCCGCCGAGAATCCCTGCAACAGCCGCGACGCGAATACGCCGATCGGCGCGAGCACGCCGATCGCCGCATACGACGGCATCAGCGCGATCATGCCGGTGCCGAGCGTCATCATTGCAATCGATAGCGTCAGCGATGCCTTGCGGCCTTTGCGGTCGCTGAATGAGCCGAGCGCGAGCGCGCCGATCGGTCGCGCGAGATACGACAGCGCGAAGGTGCCGAGCGTGAGCAGCAGCGACACGGTGCGGTCGTGCACCGGAAAAAACGTTCGCGACAGCACGGCCGCGAAGTAGCCGTACACGACCAGATCGTAGAACTCCAGCGCGTTGCCGATCGAGGTCGCGAGAATCAGCCGCGATACGCTCGAGCGCGAGGTGTGCCGCGCGAGCGCGTCGGCGGTGGTGGCGGAGTCCATGCTCATATCGAAGTCCTCTGGCGGCGTTGGGAGGCGCGCTGGCAGTGTCGCGTGAGCGGGGCGGGCGCGGCATCGAAGCGTGTGACCCGATGTTGCGGTGGCCGATATTTATAGACAATTACAATATTTGGCAGATATCGTTGCCGAAAAGGCAAAGCGCGCAGCCTGCGTCGAATCCGGCGTTGCTCGACTGATTTCGCACGGCAAAAAGCAAAAGCGCCCCGTAGGGCGCTTTCCATCGATTCAGCCAGGCAGGGAACACGGGTTCCCCACCGCGAACCGTCTGCTTAGAACTTGTGACGCATACCGACGCGAAACGCGAGCTGGTTGTCGGCGCCGACGCCCGACGTGCTGAAGTAGCTCGTGCTCGAACCGATCTGTGCCTGCAGGTCGCCACTTGCGGCGTTGTGGCCCGATGCGATCTGATAGATGCCCAGCAAGTAGACGTCCGTGCGCTTCGACAGCGCGTAGTCGCCGCTCAGGTTCACCTGGTTCCAGTGACCGACGTTCGCGCCGCTCAGGTGCATGTACGTGTAGCCCGCGCCTGCCGTGATCGCTGGCGTGACCGCGTACTTCGCGCCTGCTTCGTAGGCTGCGAACGTGGTCGAGCCGCCCGAGATCGGGGCGAGGCGCGTGTTCGTGTACAGGGCCCACAGCGTCGCCGGGCCGAATGTGTAGCGGCCGCCAACGCCGAACGAGCGCAGATCCTGGATCTGGCCGGTGCCGAGCGACGGGAAGCTCACGTTAGCCAGCGAAGTCGAGAAGGCCGGCGATGCCTGGCCCGGGTAACGGATGTCCGTGTACGCTGCGCCGATACCGAACGGGCCGTTCGCATAGTTCGCGCCGAAGCTGTAAGCGCGCGACGAACCCGCAACCGGTGCAGCCGACGTGCCCGTACCCGGCGTGCCGGCAAAGCCGCCCGCCGTGTTCGAGAAGCCGTACATCGCGCCGAAGGTCAGGCCCGAGAAGTTCGCGCTGCTGAACTTGACCGAGTTGTTGATACGGCTCGACGTGAGCTGGTCGACGTCGTTGATGTGGTAAGCGTAGTTACCCGCGACGGTCAGGCCGCCGGTCGAGTAGTTCGAGCCGAGGTAGTCGGTCGAGAACGAGTACTGGCGGCCGAACGTCAGCGAGCCGATGTTGTTCTGCGACACACCGACATAGGCCTGGCGGCCGAACATCGCGCCGCCCTGGCCGGCGGTGCCGTTACCGCTGTTGAAGCCGTTTTCCAGCACGAACAGCGCCTTCAGGCCGTTGCCGAGGTCTTCCGTGCCACGCAGTCCCCAACGGCTGCCTTGTGCGACGCCGTCGTCGTACTTGGTCAGGCTGCTATGGCCGGTGGACGTCTTCGAGTTGTTCACGTAGCTGATACCGGCGTCGATCAGGCCGTACAGCGTGACGCTGCTTTGTGCGTGAGCGGCGGAGGCGAATGCGGCAACCGTAGCGGCGGTCAGGATTTTCTTGTTCAACATACTTCTCCGAGTTAGCGAATTTTGGCAATCGCGACGCGCTGCTCTGCGGCAACGTCGCGCGATGGCCGGCAATTTAAGGGAACGCTGAGTAAGGTATGTGACAGTGAAAAATTATTTCCACGGTGTCGTGCGGGCGCGACACTTCGCGTGTGCATCGGGGGGCGGGAGCGTCGGTGGCGGGGCCGGTCGGTCGACCCTGGCGCGAAGCGGGGCGCGTGGCAGCGGATCGCCCGCCGGGCGGCGGGCGATCGGTTACTTCGGCTGCTGCGTGAAAATTCAGTTACATGGCCGGCTGCGACGGCATCGGCGGTCGCAGCGGTTTTGGCGTCAGTTGCTCAGCAACGAGCCGCTGCGGAACGGCGTCGCGCCGGCGATGCGCGCGAACTCGAGGCCGGCCGTCGCGAAACGCGCCAGATGCCGCGCGTACAACACGCCGGCCACGGTGTTTTTGATCGTGACGACGCGGTCCGTCAACGGATCGACGATGTCGGCGATTTCCTGGCCCGCGTCCACCCACGTGCCGACCGGGCAGCGATACACGAGCACGCCGCTGATCGGCGCGACGAGCGGCTCGGCGCCCGCGAGCGGCGTCGCCGCGAATTCGAGCGGCGGCAGCGGCGCCGGTTCGCCGTCGACCACGCCGCGCAGGGTCAGATATTCGATGATGGCCTGCGCGTCTTTTTCCGCGTACTCGTACGACACGTCGCGCTGGCCGCGCAGCTCGATCGTGACCGAGATGCCGCCGTTCGGGATCGGGAAGCGCTCGCCGAAACGGCCGCGCAGATCCGACCAGCAGAAGCTGTGGATCTCGTCGAACGGATTGCCGACCGAGTTCAGCGCGAGCAGCGACGCCTTCGCATCGATGTAGCGCGCGAGCGGTTCGACTTCGGGCCACAGGTCCGGATTGGTATACAAGTGCATCGCGGCTTCCCAGTCGCAATGCAGATCGAGCACGACGTCGGCGTCGTACGAAAGCTTTTGCAGCGCGAGGCGTTGCGAGCCGAGTTCGGTGGTCGGCTTCTGCGCGTCGAGCGCTTCGCGCATCGCCGCGCGGATGGCGGCGCGGTTCTCATCGATGTCGCTGGTCAGACGCGACTCGATGGTCGGCAGCACGAGTTCGGCGAGGTCGTAGAAGTTGCGGTTGAAGTTCTGCGCGCTGCCGGTTTCGAAGCGCCCGAGCATCTGGCCGAGCAGATGCTGGTTCAGGCCGATCGGATTGGGCACCGGCACGACCACGACTTCGCCGCGCAGCTTGCCCGCGGCTTCGAGCGCGGCCAGCTTGCGGCGCAGCGACCACGACACCAGCATGCCGGGCAGTTCGTCCGCGTGCAGCGACGACTGGATATAGATTTTCTGGCCGCCGCCGGAACCGTAGTGGAAACTCGTCAGTTCACGGGCGGTGCCAAGCGACGGGGCAATCAGCGGATGGGTCTGGGTTTGCATGGTTTTGACTTCGCGGCCTGTTCGAAGCAGCCGCGCTAGGTTGTTGATTGCAAGGGGAAAGGTGCGCGCCGGCTGCGCGCGAGGTCCGCGTGCGCGGACTGCGGCCACCTGTCTCCCGACGACCGCGTGTTGCACGATCTTAGCCGATATGCCGCACGATGTGGCTTCATGTGGCTAGATGTGGAGCCGCAAAACAAAACGGGCTCCGCATCGCGGAGCCCGTTTCGGACAAGCTGCCGGCGCGCCGTGCGGCGCGCGTGGGCAATTAGCTGCCGTACACGTCGAAGTCGAAGTACTTCTTCTCGATCTTCTTGTAGGTGCCGTCCTTGATCATGTCGGCGATCGCCTTGTCGACCTTCGCTTTCAGATCGGTGTCTTCCTTGCGCATGCCGATGCCGGCGCCGTTGCCGAGGATCTTCGGATCGTCGAGGTTCTGGCCGACGAACGCGAAGCCTGCGCCGCGCGGCGTCTTCAGGAAGCCCTGCTCAGCCTGCACCGCGTCTTGCAGCGCTGCGTCGAGACGGCCCGAGATCAGATCGGCGTAGACCTGGTCCTGGTTCTGATACGGCACGACTTTCGCGCCCTTCGGTTCCCAATAGGTCTTCGCGTAGGTTTCCTGGATCGTGCCCTGTTCGACGCCAACCGACTTGCCCTTCAGCGATTCAGCGGTCGGCAGGATGCCCGAGCCCTGCTTCGCGACGAGGCGCGTCGGCGTGTTGAACAGCTTCGACGAGAAAGCGACCTGCTCGGCGCGTTGCGGCGTCATCGACATCGACGACAGCACGCCGTCGAACTTCTTCGCCTTCAGTGCCGGGATCATGCCGTCGAAGTCGTTTTCCACCCACACGCACTTCGCACCGACGCGCTTGCAGATTTCGTTGCCGAGGTCGATATCGAAGCCAACGAGCTTGCCGTCTGCGCCTTTCGACTCGAACGGGGGATAGCTGGCATCAACGCCAAAACGGATCGTCGACCAATCTTTAGCGTGTGCGCCAATGGAGACGGTGGCAATCAAGGCAACCGTCAAAGCCGCTAGCAGTTTTTTCACTGTTCTTACTCCTCGGTGTAGTTCAATTTCGCCCTCGGCGGTTGTGCCGCCTCGGGACGCCCGGCGCGACTCGCAAACGGGCTTCTGGTCAGGATGCAAGCCGGGGTGGCCTGCAACGCGCGCCAAGCTTATCAGTTCAAAAATATTGGGAAGCTAGTAAAACACCGGATGGCGCAGGAGGAGGCCCTCTAGAGCGACGCGTGCGCCCAAGCCGATGTGACCGGATCGTACACCGTTGGTGGGGTTTGCGTAACACGGGTGCAATGCACGAGCGGTAATACGGTGGGCCGGCGAACGTGACCGACTGGAATATACGGCGGTTTTCTTGCGAGTTCGCCGAAAACCGGTTTGAAACGCGAGTTTGAAACGTGGATATCGTTAAAGCTCGCGGCTGAATCTGCCGTTAATTAACAGCGGCCTCGCGACCATTGGCTTACACGCTATTACCAGCGCCGATATTTTTGCGCGGCCGTTTCGAGGCTGTGCGAAAACCGAGGCTTTTGGCGCTATCATCGATGCTCGATGCGTAGGACGCCGACCGCCCGCGCAGGCGCGGATCGCATCGAAGCAAATCGTCGGACAGCCGTGAAGATTCAAATGCCGCGCATTTGCGCTAGATCAAAAGGCCTTTCTGCTCAACGGTGTTATTCATGCGCACGATGTCGTTCAAGGCGGATCAAACAGGCTGTTGTAAACAGACTTTCAAGCGACAAATCGCGAGCGTCGGCACGCGCGTTCGCGCGGCATTATTGCAGCGCCGTTTTTATGTCGGCTTTTTGTCGAGAATTACATCGGGATTTACATCGATTGGCGTATCCGGATTTTGGTGCGACGTTTTGCCCCGCGCGTTGCAGGTACTGCCAGGCGCACTGCTGTGCGCGAGTTTTGCCGTGGCCACGCCAGCCGCGGCTGCCGACAAAGTGCTGCACGTCCTCGCATGGCCCGGCTACGCGGACCCGGATGTCGTGAAGGCGTTCGAAGCACGCTACGGAGCGAAGGTCGAGGTTACGCTCGTCGATTCCGACGAGGCGCTGTGGGCGCAGATGCACAGCAAAAGCGAGCCGCCTTTCGACGTACTCGCCGCCAACACCGCCGAAATCCGTCGTTATACGCAGGCTAATCTGCTTGCGCCGCTCGATCTCGCGAGTCTACCCAATACGAAGAAGCAGTTGCCGCGTTTTCAGGCGCTCGGCTCGATCGGCGGCTTGACGTCGGCGGGCAAGGTCTACGCGATTCCGTTCACCTATTCGTCGATGGGCCTCATCTACGATCGCAAGCAGATTCCGGTGGCGCCGCATTCGATGCTCGAACTGTGGAACCCGCGCTATCGCGGCAAGGTGCTCGACTTCAATAGCGCGCAGCACAACTTCTCGTTCGCCGCGCTCGCGCTCGGCTATCCGCATCCGTTTCAGCTCGACCCCGCGCAGTTGCGCACGATCGCGCACAAGCTCGTCGATCTGCGCCGCAATCTGCTGACCTACTACACGCTGCCCGAGGAGGCGACCGCGTTCTTCATCCAGCACAAGGTCGCGCTGATGTTCGGCAACTACGGCACGCAGCAGGTGCAGTTGCTGCGGCGCGCGGGCGCCGACGTCGGCTATGTAATTCCGGACGAAGGCGCGCTCGCGTGGCTCGATTGCTGGTCGATGACGCGCGCGGCGAGCGACCAGCCGCTCGCGCTCGCGTGGATCAACTACATGCTCGAGCCGAGCGTGAGCGCGCTGCTGACGCAGCGCCAGGGGCTCGCGAATACGCTGACCGAGCCGGCCGAAGGCAACCCCAATGCGCACATCGTCTGGATCAGTCCGGTCGAGGATATCGACCGGCGCGAGCGATTGTGGACCCGCATCGTGTCGGGCGACCGTTCGGAGCGCTTCTGATGCTGCATCGCGGCCTGACCTTCAAGCTATCCGTGCTGCTCGCGTGCATCGGCGTGCTGGCGTCGGGCGCGACCGGCTATTACGCGTATCGCGCGAATCGCACGATGCTGGTCAACGAAGCGGAGCGTAGCCTGCAGACTTCGACGGAGCTGCTCGGCCAGCGCATCGCGGTATCGATCGACGACGTCGCGGCGGACGCGCTCGTGCTGGCGACGATGCCGTCATCGGTGAGCGTCGCGCAGACCGACGACGGCATCGGCCCGAACCAGGGCCGCGAGCGGCTCGCGCAGGTGTATTCGAGCTTCATGCTGCACCACCCGGAGTATCTGCAGGTGCGGCTGATCACGCGGCAGCATCACGGGCTCGAGCTGATCCGTTTCGATCGCGACAGCGACGGCCTCGTGCGTGTACAGGGTGACGATTTACAGGAAAAAGCTCAGTTTCCCTACGTATTCGAAACGCTCGCATTTTCGGCGGGACGCATCTACACCTCGCCGATTTCGATCAATCACGAATACGGCACGCATGCCGCGCAAGGCAGGCCGACGCTGCGTCTGGGCACGCCGATCGCGGATGCGCGCGGCACCGTGGTCGGCGTCGTGGTGATCGACGTCGATCTGGCCGGCATGCTGCGGCGTTTGCAGAGCGATCTGCCGAGCGACTACCAGGTCTATCTGGCGAACGAGTGGGGCGACTTCCTGGTCCATCCCGACGCGTCGAAGACCTTCGGTTTCGACCGCGGCCGGCGCGTGCTGATGCAGGACAGCTTTCCGGTCACGAGGCAGCTGTTCGAGCAGCGGCGCAGCGAAGTGCTCGTCAATGGTCTCGCGCGGCCCGATGAGGCGCACGGGCGCGTGCTCGCGTTCGTGCGGCGGCCGTTCGGCGATTCGGAGGGCAATCGCTTCATCGTGCTCGGTCTGGCGAAGCCGCTCGAAGACGTGCTGAGCGGCGCGAATCAGCTCGGCACGCGGATCATTCGCATGGTGCTGGTGTTCAGCGCTTTGTCGGTACTGCTGGCCATTCTGTTCGCGCGAGCGCTGACCAAGCCGCTGCATCAGCTCGCGCATGCGGCGACGCATCTGTTCGCCGAACACGCGATGCACACGTTGCCGCTCAAACGCACCGACGAAATCGGCGTGCTCGCGCGCTGCTTCGAGCGTTTGCGCCGTGAAATCCGCGGGCAGATGGATGCGCTGCACAGCAAGCAGAGCGAGCTCGTGCATCTGGCCTCGCACGACGTGCTGACCGGCTTGCCGAACCGCATGCTGTTCATGCAGAAGCTCGAGAACGCGATCGAGGAGGCAAGGTTCCGTCGCGAAGGCCTCGCGGTGCTGTTCGTCGACCTCGACCGCTTCAAGCAGATCAACGATCAGTTCGGGCACTCCGTTGGCGACAAGGTGCTGGTCGCGGTCGCGCGCCGTCTGAAGGACGTGCTGTGTGCCGGGGACGTGGTTGCGCGGCTCGGCGGCGACGAATTCATCGTGCTGATCGAAGGGCAGCGCGCGGCGCAGATCACGCCCGATATCGCCGAGCACATCATGGATGCGCTGAATGAAACGCTGAGCGTCGACGGCAATAGCATGACGGTCGGCGCGAGCATCGGCATCAGCGAGTTCCCGCACGACAGCGGCAATGCCGAGGAACTGCTGCTGAACGCCGATGCGGCGATGTATGCGGCGAAATCGGGTGGCCGTTGCGCGTATCTGCGCTATCAGGATCTGCTCGCCATGCGGCTCCACGAACAGGCCGAGCAGACGCGGCTTGCCCACGCGCAGCTCGCGCAGGCGCATGCCGCGCGCGATGCGACCGAGGGGTGCGAGGAGGAGCCCACCGCGTGACGCGACCCACTCAAACGATCCGCACCCCGCCGCGATAAGTCGCGCGCGGCACCGGCAGCCTGTCGAGCATCGTCACGCGCACGAGATCCGCGCGCAAGCCCGGCTCGATCGCGCCGCGGTCCGTGAGACCGGCGGTGCGCGCCGGCTCGGCCGAGACCGTTGCCATCGCGCGCGGCAGCGACCAGCCCGCTTTTTCGACGAGATCGAACACCGCGGTCAGCAAGCTCGACGGCACGTAATCCGACGACAGAATGTCGAGCAGACCGGCGCGCGCGAGTTCGAGCGCCGACACGTTGCCCGAATGCGAGCCGCCGCGCACGATGTTCGGCGCGCCCATGATGGTGGCGATGCCGTGCTCGCGCGCGGCTTGCGCGGCGATGCGCGTGGTCGGGAATTCGGCGAGCACGATGCCCTCGGCCTTCGCCTGTTCGACGTGCTCGATCAGCGTATCGTCGTGGCTCGCGACCGGAATGCCGAGCCGCCGGCACCGCGCGACGATCTCGCGGCGATGCTCATCCGCGTAACGCTCCTGTTCGACCGCGAGTTCGGCGAGCGTGCTCGCGACACGTTCGTCGCTCATCTTGCCGTTGCGTTCCTGGAAGCGGCGCCATTGCTCGCGGTCGTGCCATTGGCGCTGTCCCGGCGTATGGTCCATCACCGACGCGAGCCGCAACAGCGGATGCGCGCACAGCGAATCGAATACCTCGAGCACGTCGGCGGTCGCGATCTCGCAGCGCAGATGCAGAAAGTGCTCGGCGCGCAGCAGTCGACGCGTGGACAGCCGCAGCAGCGACTCGGCGCATTGCGTTTGCACGTGGCGGTTACGCAGCCCAACGCTCGAGC
Organism: Paraburkholderia sp. EG304; assembly: GCF_046543485.1. Classification (NCBI taxonomy): domain Bacteria; kingdom Pseudomonadati; phylum Pseudomonadota; class Betaproteobacteria; order Burkholderiales; family Burkholderiaceae; genus Paraburkholderia; species Paraburkholderia sp. EG304. The sequence continues at coordinate 97,086 of NZ_JBKGUA010000017.1, forward strand.
GCGAGCCGATCGCGAGCGCGTCGAATACCGTCGTGATGCCGGCCGCGGCCACTTGCGCGTCGTGGATCACGAAAGCCGCGTCGGTATTCCACTCGACGCCGGGACGCGGCACGAGGTGCTTCTCGAGGTTGTCCGTATGCAGTTCGATCAGACCGGGCAGCAGATAATCGCCGTCCCAGTCTTCGGCGTTGCGCGCCGAACTCGCGCCGCGTTCGACGTCGCGAATCACGCCGTCCTCCACGCGGACGGTGCCAATGAATTCTTCATCTCGCGTCACGATGCGAGCGTTGCTGATCAACATCGACTTGCTCCGTAGTCAGTCGGGACTGGTGTCAATTTAATGCCGCAGTGGCGGCCGCAATTCCAGGCGGCGCGTCGCGACCTTGTTGCGGGTCTCTTCGTCGTGAAAGATACCAACGATCGCCGCGCCGCGCTCGCGCGCCTCGACGATCAGATCGGCCACAACGTCGCGGTTTTCGGCATCGAGCGAAGCGGTCGGTTCGTCGAGCAGCAACAGCGGATGTTCGGCGATCAAACCTCGCGCGATATTCACGCGCTGCTGCTCGCCGCCCGAAAACGTCGCGGGCGCGAGCGACCACAGACGTTCCGGCACGTTGAGCCGCGCGAGCAATTCAGCGGCGCGCGCGTTTGCTTTGGGTTCTGCGATGCCGTGCAGCACGAGCGGCTCGGCGACGAGCGCGAGCGTCGGCACGCGCGGAATCACGCGCAAAAACTGGCTCACATAGCCGACCACGCTACGGCGCAGACGCAGCACGTCACGCGTTTCCGCACCGGTGATCGTGACGGGCCGGCCCTGATCGCTGGTGTCGCGAATCGCGATCGAGCCGGTGCTCGCCAGATAGTTGCCGTACAGGCAGCGCAGCAGCGTGCTTTTGCCCGCGCCCGACGGCCCGACCAGCACCACGCATTCACCGCGCTCGACTTCGAGCGATACGTTCGCGAGCGCGTCGATTCGCGCGCCGCCCTGGCCGTGCAGCGTGAAAGTCTTGCCGATGCCGGTGGCGCGCAGCATCAGCGCCGCGTTGTCGGCGAAAGCGCGCTCGGCGTGACGTGCCGCGCTGCCCGCATCAATTACTACCTCAGTGGATTGCATTGTGAGCCTCAAACCGGCAGAACCGAGGAAACCAGCGTTTGCGTATAAGGGTGCTGCGGATCGTCGAGCACCTGGTCGGTCAGACCCGCTTCGACGACTTCGCCCGCCTGCATCACCATCAGCCGATGTGCGAGCAGACGCGCGACGCCGATGTCATGCGTGACGATCAGCACCGACAGATGCAGCGTCGACGTCAGCGTGCGCAGCAGATCGAGCAGACGCGCCTGCACGGACACGTCGAGACCGGCGGTCGGTTCGTCCATGAACACCAGACGCGGACCGGTGACGAGATTGCGCGCAATCTGCAGACGTTGCTGCATACCGCCCGAAAACGCAGCGGGGAATTCGTCGATGCGCGCTGGGTCGAGTTCGACGCGCTCCATCCATTGCGTGGCCGTGCGGCGAATCTCGCCATAGTGGCGCGCGCCGACCGCCATTAACGGCTCGCCGATATTGGCGCCGGCCGATACGCCGCTGCGCAGGCCGTCGCGCGGGTTCTGCTGCACGAAGCCCCATTCGGTGCGGATCAGCAGACGGCGGCGCGGCTCCGACAGCGCGCGCAGATCGAGCAGGTCGCCGTGCGACGCGGCGTAGTGCAGCGCGCCGCTATCGGCCTCGGTCTTCAGCGCCAGCGTGTTGAGCAGCGTGGTCTTGCCCGAGCCCGATTCGCCGACGATGCACAGCACCTCGCCGGGATACAGATCGAAGCTCACGTTGCGGCAACCGTTGCGGCCGCCGTATTGTTTGGTGAGCGCGCGGGCGCTCAGAAGCGGCGTCATGCGGATTCTCCTTCGCGTTCGGCGCGGGGCAGTGGTGCTTGCGGTTCGATCTCGCCGTCGCCGCGCCGCTCGTGACAGTAGTCGCTATCCGAGCACACGAACATGCGCGTGCCGGCGTCGTCGACGATCATCTCGTCGAGAAAGCTTTCCTTCGATCCGCACAACGCGCACGCGTGCTGCCACTTCTGCACTTCGAACGGATGATCGTCGAAGTCGAGACTGCGCACCGGCGTATAAGGCGGAATCGCGTGGATGCGGCGCTCGCGGCCCGCGCCGAACAGTTGCAGCGCGGCGTTCATATGCATCTTCGGATTGTCGAACTTCGGGATCGGCGACGGCGACGTCAGATAGCGATGATTGACGATCACTGGGTAGTCATACGTGGTCGCGATGCTGCCGTGATGCACGATGTCCTCGTACAGTTTCACGCTGATCAGCCCGTAATCGGCGAGCGCGTGCAGCTTCTTGCATTCGGCGACGCGCGGTTCGAGCCGGAACAGCGGCTCGGGCATCGGCACCTGATAGACGAGGATCTGCCGCTCGGTCAGCGGCGTTTCGGGAATCCGGTGCCGGGTCTGGATGATCGTCGCTTCGCTCGTGTGCCGCGTGGTCGCCACGCCCGTGGTGCGCGCGAAGAAGCGGCGAATGTTGACGGCATTCGTAGTTTCGTCGGAACCCTGATCGATGACTTTCAGTGTGTCCGTCTTGCCGATGATCGCGGCCGTCACCTGGATGCCGCCGGTGCCCCAGCCGTACGGCAGAGGCATTTCGCGCGATGCGAACGGCACCTGGTAGCCCGGCACGGCGACTGCCTTCAGCAGCGCGCGGCGCAGCATGCGTTTGGTCTGCTCGTCGAGATACGCGAAGTTGTAGCCGTGCGCGGCGCTGTCGTGTGAGGTGTTTGCAACGGCGGTGTCGGGCGCGTTCATGCTGCTTGCTCCTTGTCGGTGGCATTGCCTGATTCATCGTTGCCGTGGTGCTGCGCGCGCAAGCGCCGCACCAGTTCCAGCTCCGCCTGGAAGTCGACGTAGTGCGGCAGCTTCAGGTGCTGCACGAAGCCCGACGCCTCGACGTTATCGCTGTGCGACAGCATGAATTCGATGTCCTGCGTCGGCGACGAGAGCGTCTCGCCGAGTTCTTCGGCACGCAGCGCGCGATCGACCAGTGCCATCGCCATCGCCTTGCGCTCCGAGTGGCCGAACGCGAGACCGTAGCCCTGCGTGAAGGTGGGCGGCACCGCGCTGCTGCCCGCGAACTGGTTGATCATCTGGCATTCGGTGACATCGATATCGCCGATGTCGACCGCTTCGCCGAGTTCGTCGAGGTCCATTTCGACCGCGATCGTGCCGAACCGAATCTCGCCGGCGAACGGATGCGAATGCGCGTAGCCGCGTTGCGTCGCATAGCCCATTGCGAGCAGAAAGCCTTCGTCGCCGCGCGCGAGGTTCTGCAGACGCGTCGCGCGGCTCGCCGGAAACGCGAGCGGTTCGCGCGACAGATCGCCGGGTTCCCCGCCATCCGGTGTTGGGCGCTCCTGTTCGATCAGGCCTTCCCTGTCGAGCAGCGAGACAACGCGCGGCATCGCTTCTGGCGCGGGCGGCTCTTGCGAGAGCGGCGCATTGCCTTGCGTCACGCGCTGCCGCGCGTCGTCGCCATCGGCGAGCAACGCGAAATCGAGCAGACGCTGCGTGTAGTCGTAGGTCGCGCCGAGCAACTGGCCACCGGGCAAGTCCTTGAAGGTCGCCGAGATGCGTCGCTCGACCTGCATCGTTTCGGTATCGATCGCGCGCGTATAGCCGAAGCGCGGCAACGTGGTGCGATACGCGCGCAACAGGAAGATCGCTTCGACCAGATCGCCGGCCGCCTGCTTGATTGCGAGCGCGGCAAGCTCCTCGTCGTAGACCGAGCCTTCGGTCATTACGCGCGCGACCGCGAGCCGCAACTGCTCGCGAATCTGCGCGACGCTCAGTTCGGCGATCCGCGTATCGCCGCGGCGCGCTTTGTCGAGCAGACGCCACGACGCTTCGATCGCGCGTTCTCCACCTTTGACGGCAACGTACATCAGTTCACCTTCGCTTCAGTTGCGCGCGGCAAGCCGATCACGCGCGGGCCGCAAACCAGATAACAGTCGATGCCGCACGGAAACAGCGGCGCGAGCATCGCGCGCTCTTGCCAGAACCGTGGGGGAAGACCGGCCGGCGAAATCGTTTGGGTCTCCAGAATGCCGGGGCCGCTCAGCGTGACCGGGGCGCCGCCCGTCAGCGCGTCGACGCGGATCAGCAGCGTGGCCGATTGCTCGGGGGACTCGGCATTGCCGGGTGCGAAGCTTTCTAGCGACGGCAACGCGTCGGCATCGTGCACATAGACGAATGCGGCGTCGCCGGGCGCATCGACGAGCGGCGCGCCGGTATGAAAACGCAACGCCGACGCGAGCGCGGTATCAGGCTGCGCGAGCCAGACCGGTGTCGCGTAGTCGCAGAGCGTCAGCAGCGCAGCGAATGCAGCGGGTTCGACCGGCGTATTGCGCAACTCGGGCAGCACGTCACTGATCACGCCGATCGTGCCGGGCCGCGACAACGCGTCGAGCAGCGTGCGAAACACGGCCTGGGTATCGTGGACCGGGTCCGCGAAACCCGGCGTCAGGGTGGACAATGCAATCGGTGAATGTTCCATCAGTCGCCTCGCACCATCGTAAAGAATTCGACGCGCGTCGCCGCGGCGTCCTGCTGCTGTTGCGCGCGCCGTGCCTTCTGTTGCGCGGCGAACGGCTCGATCAATTGACGATGCAGGCCGTCGTGATGCTCCGGCATCTGCAGCAAGGCATCGGCGAGCGCGGCAAGTTCGGCGCGCCGGCGGTCGCGTCCCAAGTGGCAGGCCACGCCGACGGTGGCCTCGGCGTCGCCGCTGGCACGAAGGCGCAGCGTGGCGCGCGTGACCGTCGCTTCGCCGAGATTGAACGGATCGCCGCTGCCGCCGATGCGCCCGCGCACCATCGCGAGGCCGATTTCAGGGGGACGCAGCCAGTCGTAGGCGGGGATAGGGTGACCTTGCAGCGCGTGCTGCAGCGCGGCTTCGAGGTCGGCGCGCGGCGTGCGGGCCAGCACGGCCATCCAGGGGCGCCGCGCCGCCGAAGACACGGCAGGCAACGGCGCAGAGGGCGGAACGGAACTCGGGCTCATCGGATTTCCTGTTGATCCAGCGAGTGGACATTGGAGCATCTATTCATCTAAACGTCTAGACGTTTACAGGCGTAGTTGTCTCAACTGTCGTGCGCGGCGGACGTTTCATATTTCCATCACGGCTTGCGCACTACAATGCACGACATGGCGATCATTTGAACCGAAGGGAATGACAGCACCATGACATCGAACGACAGCGCGGCGCCGGCCACGATGCTCGAACGCGGCGCAGGCGTGGCCGTCTGGAGACAGATCGAACAGATTCTCGCCGCCGAGATCGCGGCAAGCGGATTCGGGGAAGAAGGGCGGCTGCCGAGCGAAGGTGAGCTGGCGAAACGCTTTGACGTCAACCGTCACACGGTGCGTCGCGCGATGCTCGGCCTCGCCGCGCTCGGCCTCGTCAGCGTCGAGCAGGGGCGCGGCACCTTCGTACAGCCTGGCGCGATCGACTATTCGATCGGCCGCCGTACGCGTTTCACCGAAAACCTGCGCCAACAACATCACGCGCCCGGCGGCACGATGCTGTCGGGCGCGCGCGTGAAAGCCGAGCCCAGCGTCGCGAAGGCGTTGGGTCTGCGCGCGGGCGCGGCGGTCTATCGGATCGAATCGCTGCACGAGTCCGACGGTGTGCCGCTTACGTTCGCGCGCAGCTGGTATCCGGCCGCGCGTTTTCCGGAGCTGCCGGAAGTCGTGCAACGCCTCGGCGGCACGACGAAGGCGCTGGCCGAATTCGGCGTGGACGATTATCTGCGCAAGTGGAGCCGCATCGGCAGCGTGCTGCCCGAGCCGGAGGTCGCGCGGCGGCTCAACATCAACCGTCAGCAGCCGGTGCTGTGGGTCGAGAACGTCGACGTCGATTTGCACGGCACGCCGGTCAAATACGGCTTCACGCATTTCGCGGCCGACCGTGTGCAACTGCTCGTGGAGCATGACCTGTGAGCGGCCCCGCATGGAGTGATGAAGCGCGCTTCGCGCTGTACTACGCGCCGTCGGGTGAATCGGCGTGGTGGCAGGCCGGCTCGACGTGGCTCGGCCGCGATGCGCAAAGCGGCGAGCGCTGCGCGCAGCCGCAGCCGCCTGGCCTGACGCGCCCGCTCGCCGCGTTGACCGACTCGCCGCGCCGCTATGGTTGGCATGGTACGCTGGTCGCCCCGTTCCGGCTCGGCGCCGGTATCACGCAGCACGACGTGCTTGCGGCCGCGCGCGCGTGGGCGCTCGCGCAACAGCCGTTCGCGTTGCCGGTGGAAGCGGCCACGCTGGGCGACTTCGTCGCGCTGCGACCGGCCGATGCAAATGGCGAGACGCGCATTCGCGAGCTTGCGTCGAACGCGCTGGAGTCGCTAGATGGGCTGCGCGCGCGACCGTCTGCGGCCGATCTCGAGCGCCGGCTCGCCGCACCGCTCAGCGAACGCCAACGTGCGTTGCTGCTGCAATGGGGCTACCCGTACGTGTTCGACGAGTTCCGTTTTCATATGACGCTGTCCAGCTCGCTAGCGGATGCCGACGAGCGCGCGACGCTGCTCGCATGGTGGCGTGAGCGCACCCCTGCGCTCGGGCCGCTCGCGGTCGATCAGGCCGCGCTGTTCGTCGAGCCGGCGCCGGGCAAGCCGTTCGTGCTGTGGCAGCCGCTGCCCTTCAGCGACGGCGCGCAACACGGCGATCGCAAGGAAAAGCAGCAAGACGAGGTGAGCAGCCAATGAATGGGCGTTTGATCTATGTGATGGGCCCGTCTGGCGCGGGCAAGGATTCGCTGCTGCAATTCGCGCGCACGCGGCTCGCCGGCGAGCCGGTCGTGTTCGCGCATCGTTACATCACGCGGCCGAGCGGCCATGGGGAAGTGCATGTCGCACTGAGCGTCGAGGAGTTCGCCGCACGCTCGGTATTGGGCCTGTTCGCGCTCGAATGGTCGAGCCATTCGCTGCGCTATGGCATCGGCATCGAACTCGATGCGTGGCTCGCGCGCGGCTGCACGGTGGTCGTCAACGGCTCGCGTCAGTACCTGCAGCATGCGCTCGCACGCTATCCACGCGCGGAAGTGGTGCACGTGAGCGCCGCGCCGCATATTCTCGAAGCGCGGCTCGGCGCGCGAGCGCGCGAATCGTCGGAGCAGGTCGCGGCGCGGCTTGCGCGGCGTGCGCCGTTTGCGTTGCCGGCCGGCGTGCGCTGCACGACGATCGACAACTCCGGCACGCTCGAACAAGCGGGGCACGAGTTGATCACAGTGCTCAAGGAGCAGATGAGCGCGTAACGCAGTCACGCGGCCTTATTGCACGGCCGCCATCCGCTCCCGCGTGACCTGCCGCAAACACGCGACGAACTGCTGTACGGCCGGCGTCGGCAGCAGATCGCGTCGCGAGATGATGCTCAGATCGTAGTTCGGCAGCGCGTCTTCGATCTGCGCGACACGAATGCCGAGCGGCGCGACCCGCTGCGCGAGCGGCCGCGTGAAGCAACTGATCACGTCGGTCTGCGATACGAGCCCGAGCGTCACCGCAAACGACGACGGCGCGCGCAGCAGCCGCTTCGGCAGCGGCAGACCATGCGCGCTGAACATCGCCATCATCACGCTGTGCGGGAAGTGATCGGCGCCGACCGTGACGATCCACTCGGCGTCGAGCAGCTCGGACAGACGCGTGACGTTCGCGAGCGGGTGCCCCGCGCGCATCGTGACGACGAACTGCGTCGAGTACAGCGGCACCTGTACCAGATCGTTATCCAATGCCTGAACGTGATGGATCGCCGCGAGATCGAGTGTGCCGTTGCGCAGACGCGCGAGCCCATCGGGCACCGTCACTTCCTCCAGATGCAGACTCACGAGCGGCATCTTTTGGCGAAAGCTCGATACCGCATGCGGCAGCACCGTCAGCGCGAGCGATGGCATCGTGCCGACGCTGACCTTGCCGGCCAGTTCTCCTTTCACCTGCTCGACGGCCTCGACGGTGCGGCGCATGTCGCCCAGCAACTGTTCGGCGCGCGGCAACAGCGCGAGCCCGCACGCGGTCAGCTCAATGCCGCGCACGCTGCGCACCATCAACTCCGCATTGAGCGCGCTTTCCAGTTCGCGAATCGTATGCGTGACGGCCGGCTGCGTGACGCCGAGTTCACGCGCGGCGGCGCGCAGGCTGCGGTGATGCGCGGCGGCGACGAAGGCCTGCAACTGCTGCAGTTTCATCAGGGTAACCCCGTATATAAGAGCCGTTAATCAGGGTGAAAAAAATAGCATCTTATTCGAACGAAACGGCATGGATATAGTGCGAGGCTACTCACTGGAGCCATGCAAACGATGAACGAGACCCCGCGTTTGACCGAAGTGTCCGATCTGGAACCCGCCGCCGCGAGCCTGCGCGAGATTCGCCATCACATTCATCACCATCCCGAACTCGCGTACGAGGAAGTGCGGACCGCGGCGCTCGTCGCGGAAAAGCTCGAACAGTGGGGCTGGCAGGTCACGCGCGGGGTCGGCAAGACCGGCGTGGTCGGCACGCTGAAGGTGGGCGACGGCAAGCGCAGCATCGGCATTCGCGCGGACATGGACGCGCTGCCGATCATCGAACAGACCGGCTTGCCGTACGCGAGCGGCACCCACGGCAAGATGCATGCGTGCGGCCACGACGGCCACACGACGATCCTGCTCGGCGCCGCACAACGTCTCGCGGCCACGCGCAACTTCTCGGGCACCGTGCATCTGTATTTCCAGCCGGCCGAGGAAAGCGGCATCGACAGCGGCGCGCTGAAGATGATCAACGACGGCCTGTTCGAGCGCTTCCCGTGCGACGCCGTGTTCGGCCTGCACAATCATCCGGGCGCGGAGCCGGGCATGCTGCTGTTCCGCAAGGGGCCGTTCATGTCGGCAGGGGACAAGGCGACCATCACGATCGAAGGCGTCGGCGGTCATGCGGCGCGTCCGCATCTGACCGTCGATCCGGTCGTGGTCGCCGCGAGCATCGTGATGGCGCTGCAGACGATCGTCGCACGCAACGTCGATCCGTCGCAGCCGGCCGTGGTGACGGTGGGCTCGATGCACGCGGGCACCGCGAACAACGTGATTTCGAGCAGCGCGCGGCTCGAACTGAGCGTGCGCTCGTTCAGCCCCGAGGTGCGCGAGTTGCTGAAGAAGCGCATCACCGAGCTGGCCGAGTCGCAGGCGGCGAGCTATGGCGGCAAGGCGCATGTCGAGTACATCGAAGGTTACCCGGTCGTCATCAATACGGACGCCGAAACGGATTTCGCGGTGCAGGTTGCGCGTGAGCTGGTCGGCGATGACAAGGTGATCGAGCAGACCGACATCCTGATGGGCAGCGAGGACTTCGCCTTCATGCTGCAGAAGCGGCCGGGCACGTTTCTGCGCATCGGCAACGGCATCGGCGAGGATGGTTGCATGGTGCACAACCCGCATTACGACTTCAACGACCACAGTCTGCCGATCGGCGCGGCGTTCTGGGCGCGGCTCGTGGAGCGCTATCTCGCGCAGTGAGCGATAAGAGTCGACGCGGTAGCGCGCAGCAAATGCGCGCTACCAGATAGCCGCGTGCGTCAGCCGCGCCGCGCGACCATCTCGGAGACCGTCTGCGCGGCTTGCTGCAGCGGTTCCAGAAACGCCTTCACCATCTGTTTGGCCGAATTGCGCTGCGCGTTGCCGCTGATGTTCATCGCGGCGATCACGCGGCCCTGGCGATTGCGAATCGGCGCGGACAGCGAAATCAAACCGCCTTCGAGCTCCTGATCGACGATTGCCCACCCCTGGCGACGCACCTGCTCGATTACCTTCTTCAACTCTTCCTTGTCGGTAACGGTGCGCGGCGTGTGTGCGTAGAGCGGCGACGAGTTCAGCGTCGCGTCGAGCGTTTCCTCGTCGAGCGAGGCGAGCAGCACGCGGCCCATCGACGTGCAGTACGCGGGCAGACGGCTGCCGATCGACAGGTTGATCGTCATGATCTTGTGAGTCGGCACGCGCAGCACGTAGACGATCTCGGTGCGATCGAGCACGGCCGCCGAGCAGCTTTCGTGCACCTGTGCCGACAGGCTTTCCATCACCGGTTCGGCGAGATTCCAGAACGGCATCGAGGTGAGGTACGCGAAGCCGAGGTCGAGAATCTTCGGCGTCAGACGGAACAGGCGTCCCTCGGCTTCCACGTAGCCCAGCGTTTGCAGCGTCAGCAGAATCCGGCGCGCGCCGGCGCGCGTGAGGCCGGTCGCCGCGGCGACGTCGGTGAGCGTCTGTTCGGGGCGCGTCGCGTCGAATGCGCGGATGACCGCGAGGCCGCGCGCGAACGACTGCACGTACGAGTCACCCGGTTTCTCCGGGGCCGGTTCGACGTTGGCGGGCGCGACGGAAGACGGCGGCAGGGCTTTGCTCATGGACCTTGATCGTGGTTGCAAAAGAGTGCGCGCGCAAGGCACGCGACGCGCGTTCGTTTCGATGCGGCGCCGCGCGTGGCGTTGCGGCGCAAAGGCGAGACGATAGCTTAAGCCTTCTATTTCGCCAAATAACGCCGATTCGTGCAAAAAACCCAGGGTTTGCGTGGATGCGATTCGTGTCTCAAATTTGTATGATGACCCGATAACATGACCAGTTTGCGGCACCCGATCCAACCCAACCGATCCGCCATGTTCGACAAGATTCCCTCGCGCGCTTTGAGCGACACCGTCGCGCAGCAACTGCTGAAGCAGATCGACAAGGGCACTTTCGCGCGCGGCGCCAAGCTGCCGACCGAAGCCGTGCTCTCGGAACAGTTCGGCGTGAGCCGCACGGTGATTCGCGAGGCGCTGTCGCGGCTGAAGAACGAGGGGGTGGTCGAACCGCGCCAGGGCAGTGGCGTGTTCGTCGCTGGGCACGGCACGATCCGCCCGCTGCGGATCGACTACGCGGAAGCCGTCGAGCCGGGCTCGGTCGTGCAGATCCTCGCGCTGCGCCGCGCGATCGAGGCGGAGGTCGCGTCGGAAGCCGCAATGCGTCGCAGCGATGCCGACATGGCCGCGATCGACGCCGCGCTCGCTCAGATCGAGCGCGCGGTCGCCAATGGCGAAGACGGCGTCGCCGAAGACGTCGCGTTTCATCGCGCGATCGCGGCGGCGACGGGCAATCCGTATTTCCTGAAGACGCTGACGTTCCTCAATCAGTACCTCGAAGCGGGCACGGTCGTCACGCGCCGCAACGAGGCGCTGCGCGAGGACTTCTCGCGGCAGGTGCGCGAGGAGCACGCGGCGATCGCCGCGGCGATTCGCGCCGGCGATCCGATGGCGGCGCGCAATGCCGCGCAGACGCATCTGTACAACGCGGCACGGCGGCTTGCCGAGGCGGGCATCGCCTGACGCGCGGAAGGCGCGCGGTGATCCCGCCGCGCGCGAACGCACCAATGCAGCACCAATCCATAGAGGTCACGCATGTCGAGAAATGTGGGTGTCATCGGTTTGGGAGCCATGGGGCTCGGCGTTGCGCGTTCGCTGTTGCGCGCCGGCTTCAAGGTCCACGCGTGCGACTTGCGGCGCGACGTGCTGCAGGCGTTCGTCGCTGAAGGCGGCGTCGGCTGTGCGACGCCCGCGGAGCTCGGCGCGCAGTGCGAGGTCGTGATCACGCTGGTCGTCAATGCCGCGCAGACCGAGGCCGTGCTATTCGGTGAGCACGGCGCGCTCGCGGCGATGAAGCCGGGCGGCGTCGTGATCGCCAGTGCCACGGTCGCGCCGGAATTCGCCAGCGATCTCGGCAAGCGCGTCGAGTCGGCCGGTCTGCAGATGCTCGATGCGCCGGTGTCGGGCGGCGCTGCGCGCGCCGCATCGGGCGAGATGACGATGATGACGTCCGGTCCCGCAGCCGCGTACGCCGCGTGCGAGGACGTGCTCGCCGCGATCGCCGGCAACGTGTATCGGCTCGGGGCCGCGCATGGCGCGGGCTCGAAAGTGAAGATCATCAACCAGTTGCTGGCCGGAGTGCATATCGCGGTGGCCGCCGAGGCAATGGCGCTCGGCTTGCGCGAAGGCGTCGATCCGGACGCGCTATACGACGTGATCACGCACAGCGCGGGCAATTCGTGGATGTTCGAGAACCGCGTTCCGCATATTCTCGCGGGCGATTACACGCCGCTGTCGGCAGTCGATATTTTCGTCAAGGACCTGGGCCTCGTGCTCGATACCGGGCGTCGCACGAAGTTTCCACTGCCGCTGTCGGCGGCCGCGCATCAGATGTTCATGATGGCGTCGACGGCGGGCCACGGCGGTGAGGACGACTCGGCGGTCGTGAAGATTTTCCCCGGCATCGAATTGCCGGCGAAGCCATAAGCGAGGACGGTGCTCATGACGGCTCAAACGAAACCCGCGCTGCTCGGCTGCATCGCCGACGACTTCACCGGCGCCACCGATCTCGCCAACATGCTCGTACGCGGCGGTATGCGCACGGTGCAGACGATCGGCGTGCCCACCTCCAACGAAGCGCCGGGCGCCGCTGCGCTCGACGCCGACGCGCTCGTCGTCGCGCTGAAGTCGCGCACGATCCCCGCCGCCGACGCGGTCGCCCAATCGCTCGCCGCGCTCGCCTGGCTGCGCTCGCAAGGGTGCCGGCAATTCTTCTTCAAGTACTGCTCGACCTTCGATTCGACCGATGCGGGCAACATCGGCCCGGTGACCGATGCGTTGCTGAACGCGCTGTCCGCCGAGTTTGCTGAGCGCGCGTCGTTCACGATCGCGTGTCCCGCGTTTCCCGAGAACGGCCGCACGATTTTCCGCGGCCATCTGTTCGTCGGCGATGCACTGCTCAACGAGTCGGGCATGGAGAACCATCCGCTGACGCCGATGCGCGACGCGAATCTCGTGCGCGTGCTGCAGCGGCAAACGCAGTCGAAGGTCGGGCTCGTGCGTTACGACCGGGTCGCGCAAGGCGATACGGCCGTGCGCGCCGCATTCGAAGCGCTGCGCGCCGACGGCGTGCGCATCGCGATTGCCGATGCGGTGTCCGACGCCGATCTGCATACGCTCGGCGCGGCCTGCGCGGACCTCGCGCTGATCACCGGCGGCTCCGGCGTCGCGCTCGGCTTGCCGGCCAACTTCCGGCGCGCGGGGCTACTCGGCGAGCAAACCCATGCCGCGCAATTGCCGCGCGTAGAAGGTTTGTCGGCGGTGCTCGCGGGCAGTGCGTCGAAGGCGACCAACGCGCAGGTCGCCGCCTGGTGCGCGACGCGGCCGGCGTTCCGCATCGATCCGCTCGCGGCGGCGCGCGGCGAGGACGTCGTCGGCGAAGCGCTCGAGTTCGCGCAACAGCGCTTCGTGCACGCCGAGCCGGTGCTGATCTATGCGACTGCATCGCCCGACGAAGTGCAGGCGGTGCAGCGCGAACTCGGCGTCAACGAGGCCGGGCATCTGGTCGAGAAGACGTTGGCATCGATTGCTCGCGGCCTGCGCGAACGCGGCGTGCGCAAGTTCGTCGTCGCGGGCGGGGAGACCTCGGGCGCGGTCGTGCAGGCGCTCGACGTGCGCATGCTGCGCATCGGCGCACAAATCGATCCGGGCGTGCCGGCCACCGCGACGACCGAAGCGGAACCGCTCGCACTCGCGCTGAAATCCGGCAATTTCGGCACCACGGACTTCTTCGACAAGGCGCTGCGCCATCTCGATGGAGCCGCGCAATGAGCGGCGCACCGGCACTTCACATCTCGGCCGAAGCGCGCGTGCGCGAGGAAATCTGCGCGGTCGGCGCGAGTCTGTATCAGCGCGGCTATACGGTCGGTAGCGCCGGCAACATCAGCGCGCGGCTCGACGATGGCTGGCTGATCACACCGACCGACGCGTGTCTCGGCCGCCTCGATCCCGCCGATATCGCGAAGGTCGACGCAAACGGCCACGCGATGTCGGGCGGCAAGCCGTCGAAAACGCTCGCGCTGCATCGCGGTATCTATGCGCGCAACGGCGAGGCGCGCGGCATCGTCCATACCCATTCGACGCATCTGGTCGCATTGACGCTCGCGGGCGTATGGAGCGAAGCGGACGTGTTGCCGCCGATCACGCCGTACTACGTGATGAAAGTGGGCCACGTACCGCTGATTCGCTATCAACGCCCCGGCGATCCGCAAGTGGCCGCGCAGATCGCCGCGCTGGCCGACCGCGTACGGGCGGTGCTGCTCGAACGTCTGGGGCCGGTGGTGTGGGAGCGCTCGGTCGCGCACGCGTCGTATGCGCTCGAAGAACTCGAGGAGACCGCGCGCTTGTGGCTGATGACGAATCCGCGGCCCGCGCCGCTCGACGCCGCCGCGATCGAAGAACTCCGTACCGCGTTCGGCGCGCGCTGGTAGCAGCGCGCATTACCGATGAACGTCATGCACCGTATCGGACTGTCTCAAAGGAGCTGTTGACATGCCTCGCTTCGCCGCCAATCTGTCGATGATGTACAACGAGCACGCGTTCCTCGATCGCTTCGCCGCCGCCGCGCGCGACGGTTTCAACGCGGTCGAATACCTGTTTCCCTATGAGTTCCGCGCGGCCGAGCTGAAGTCGCGGCTCGACGCTCACGGTCTCACGCAGGCGCTGTTCAATGCGCCACCGGGCGACTGGAGCGGCGGCGAGCGCGGTCTGGCGTCGCTGCCGGGGCGCGAGGACGAGTTCCGCCGCAGCATCGATACGGCTCTCGAGTACGCGCGCGTGCTCGGAAATCGCAAGCTTCATGTAATGGCGGGGTTGATCGCCGGCGATCAGGCGGGCGAAACGCAACGCGACGTGTATCTGGACAACCTCGCCTATGCCGCGCAAGCCGCGCACACCGAACGGATCACGGTCGTCATCGAACCGATCAATACGCGCGACATGCCCGGCTATTTCCTCAATCGACAGGACGACGCGCAAGCGATCTGCGCCGAAGTCGGCGCGCCGAATCTGAAGGTGCAGTTCGACTGCTATCACTGTCAGATCGTCGAGGGCGATCTCGCGATGAAGCTCAAGCGCGATATGGCCGGCATCGGCCATATCCAGGTTGCGGGTGTGCCCGAGCGGCACGAGCCCGACATCGGCGAGCTGAACTATCCGTACCTGTTCGATCTGATCGATGCGCTCGGCTACGACGGCTACATCGGCTGCGAATACCGGCCGCGCGCGGGGACCTCGGCGGGGCTTGGCTGGCTGAAGCCTTATCTCGAGGCGGCGCGCTGACACTTTCCGACAACCACTGACGGACACGTAACCATGAAAGTACTGATCACCGGCGGCGCCGGTTTTCTCGGCCAGCGACTCGCGCGCGAACTGCTCGCACGCGGCGAGTTGAAAGATGCGCACGGCACACCGCAAGCGATTACCGGGCTGGTGCTGCTCGACGTCGTGCGCGCTCATGATTTCGGCGATGCGCGCGTGCATACCGAAGTCGGCGATATCGCAGAGCGCAGCGTGCTCGAACGCGTGATCGACGACCAAACCTCGGCGATCTTTCATCTGGCTGCGATCGTCAGCGGCCAGGCCGAGGCGGACTTCGATCTCGGTATGCGCATCAATCTCGATGCGTCGCGGCTGCTGCTCGAAGTCTGCCGACAGCGCGGGCATCAACCGCGCGTCGTGTTCACCAGCTCGGTTGCGGTCTACGGTGGCGATCTGCCCGCAGTCGTACAGGACGACACCGCGCTGAATCCGCAGTCGTCGTATGGCGCGCAGAAGGCGATCGCCGAGCTGCTGCTCAACGATTATTCGCGGCGCGGTTTCGTCGACGGCCGCGTGCTGCGACTGCCGACCATCAGCGTGCGGCCGGGGCGGCCGAATGCGGCGGCGTCGTCGTTTGCGAGCGGCATCATTCGCGAGCCGTTGAATGGCGAGGAGGCCGTGTGTCCGGTCGCCGGTTCGACGCGGCTGTGGCTGCTGTCGCCGCGCAAGGCGATCGACAGCCTGATCGCCGGCCTCGAACTCGATGGCGCCGCGCTCGGCAAGCAGCGCGTGCTGAATCTGCCGGGCCTGTCGGTCAGCGTCGACGAAATGATCGCGGCACTGCGCGAGGTCGCCGGCGAGGCGGTCGCGAGCCGCATCGTGCGGCAGCCGGACGAGCGCATCGAGAAGATCGTCGGCAGCTGGCCCGGCGCGTGGGATACATCGCGCGCCGAACGGCTCGGGCTCGCCGCCGAGCGCAACTTCGCGGATGTGATTCGCAGCTATATCGCCGACGAAGGAATCGAAGTTCGCTGAAGATCGCTCCCTCCGCGTATTCCCTGGTGTCGTTGGCACGGCTGCGGCCGTGCTTGACACGCTTTCGCGCCGACGCCTATTATCGAGCCTGTTTTGTTCGATATATGACCTTGTGTTCGTATATAGAACATAAGGGCGGGCAAGGAAGGCGCAACAGCCGTATCGGTCGTCACTCCCAAGCCCATCGTTCACGATCCTGCGCTAAGCTGCCTTGACGTATCGGCCGCCACACCGCTGCCGTTTTGCAGCTTCCCGCGCGCGGCCGTCGGCCCCCGGGGCCGATGCCTCGGCGCATCGAACCGGCGTCGTCGGTGCAAGGCCGGCCGCGGCGCGGCGCAGCGCACGCAGCATCTCAACTGGAGACATCCCATGACCGAAGCATTCCTGTGCGACGCGATTCGCACCCCCATTGGCCGCTATGCGGGTTCGCTGTCGTCGGTGCGCGCCGACGACCTGGGCGCGGTGCCGCTCAAGGCGCTGATGGAGCGCAACAAGAACGTCGACTGGACCGCGATCGACGACGTGATCTACGGCTGCGCGAACCAGGCCGGTGACGACAACCGCAACGTCGCGCGCATGTCGCTGCTGCTCGCCGGTTTGCCGAAGGACGTGCCGGGCTCGACCGTCAACCGTCTGTGCGGCTCGGGCATGGATGCGATCGGCATCGCCGCGCGCGCGATCAAGTCGGGCGAAGCCGCGCTGATGATCGCCGGCGGCGTCGAAAGCATGAGCCGCGCACCGTTCGTGATGCCCAAGGCGACCAGCGCGTTCTCGCGGCAAAACGAGGTCTACGACACGACGATCGGCTGGCGTTTCGTGAACCCGCTGATGAAGAAGCTGTACGGCGTCGACTCGATGCCGGAAACCGGCGAAAACGTCGCGACCGACTACAACATCAGCCGCGCCGACCAGGACGCGTTCGCGCTGCGCAGCCAGCAGAAGGCCGCGCGCGCGCAACGCGATGGCACGCTCGCGCAGGAAATCGTCGGCGTGACGATCGCGCAGAAGAAGGGCGATCCGATCACGGTCACGCAAGACGAGCATCCGCGCGAAACGAGCCTCGAAGCGCTCGCGAAGCTAAAGGGCGTCGTGCGTCCGGACGGCACGGTTACGGCCGGTAACGCGTCGGGCGTCAACGACGGCGCGGCCGCATTGCTGCTCGCCAACGAAGACACCGCGAAGCGCTTCGGCCTGACGCCGCGTGCCCGCGTGCTCGGCGTGGCGACGGCGGGCGTCGATCCGCGCGTGATGGGCATCGGCCCGGCGCCGGCCACGCAGAAGCTGCTCGCGCGTCTGGGCATGAAGATCGATCAGTTCGACGTGATCGAGCTGAACGAAGCGTTCGCCTCGCAGGGCATCGCGGTGCTGCGCGCGCTGGGCGTCGCCGACGACGATCCCCGCGTGAACCCGAACGGCGGCGCGATCGCGCTCGGCCACCCGCTCGGCATGAGCGGCGCGCGTCTGGTGACGACCGCGACGTATCAACTGCAACGCACGCAGGGCCGCTTCGCGCTGTGCACGATGTGTATCGGCGTCGGCCAGGGTATCGCGATCGCTATCGAGCGCGTGTGATGCAGGTGTAGCGCGACGCACATCGCGCGCGGTTTGCGATCCGTTCATGCAACAGCCCCATCGTTCCCGCGATGGGGCTGTTTGCTTTTGCGCGCGGCCTCGCGCGTACAATCGTTCGCGTCCTATCGTTTGCACTAGTTGTCCTGAAGATGTGGAGTTCATGGAGGCGGGCACGAACACTGCGTAGCGCGAAGTCATTGCGCGGCGCTCATCATGACCGTCACGCCGGATCGAAACCCTTGTCGAGGAGAACGCGAATGAAGACAACGACGATAGGCGCAGCGTTGATGCTGGCGGCTGCGGCCACGACCCCGCCGGCGCGCGCGCAGGACGACATGGCGAGCACCGCCCAGGCGGTGCTCAGCGCGGCGCAGCCGGTGCATATGACGGCGGAGATCGTCGGCATCGATGCGGGCAACCGCGCGCTGACGCTGAAGGGCTCGGGCGGCAACGTCGCGATCGTGCTCGTCAGTCAGCAGGTTGCTGGCTTCGATCAACTGAAGATCGGTGATCGCGTCGACGTGCTCTACAAGAATGCGCTGCTCACGAAGGCGGAAAAGGTCACCGGCGCGGGCAAGGGGATTCGCGAGCGAGCCGACAAGCAGAGCTATGCGCCGGCGTCGGGCGGTTACGAATCGGCGCGACAGACCGAGGTACTCGCGACCGTACTGAAGATCGATCATAAACAGCGCCTCGTGACGCTGCGCGGCGCCTATCAGACACAGACGTTCCAGGCCGCGCCCAACGTCGACCTGAGCGACGTGAAGGTCGGCGATACCTTGCATGCGGTGTTCGTGTCGGCAGCCGCCGTGCAGGTGACGCCAGTGGGCCACTGAGCCGCTGAGATCGCGGCCCATTTCAGCGGCCGGAAAGGTTTCGCAAACTATGTCGAGATATGTCGCGCCGCCCGACGAATGCCCGCAAAGCCTTGCCTGGCGGGCCCGAGTCGCGATGAAACAGCGCGACATATCTTCCCTGATGATTTCCCCGATGTGTCCTTCTATAGTCCGTTCGTCGCCACGCGGCAATCACGCAAGTGGCCCGAATCCAGCAAGGACATATCGTGAAGAATCGTTCATTCGCAGGTTCCGACAAGGTCCGCGCCAGCATGGCGCGAGGCGCGTTGCGCAGGGCGGTGCTCGGCGCGGCCGCGGCCGTGCTCGCACTCGGCAGCGCATCGGCGTTCGCCTGGTCGGGTCATGGCACCGCGTACACGTCGCGCGGCGTCTATAACGGCGCGCACTACGGCTCGTGCGGCGGCGGTAGCTGTTCGCATGCGGGCAGCATGGCTGGCCCCCATGGCGGCTTCGCGAGCAACACCGGCACGGTCACGCGCACGGCGCCCGGCCAGTTCTCGAACTCGGGTACCGCGACGGGCCGCTATGGCAACACGGTGCAGCACTCGGGCGACACCAGCTGCGCGGGCGGTACCTGCTCGCATACCGGCACGATGACGGGTCCCGACGGCAAAACGGCGACGACGTCTGGCGACGTGACGCGCACCGCGCCGGGCCAGTATTCGTCGTCGGGCTCGATCACCGGGTCGAACGGCAATACGGTCAATCATTCGGCGTCGACCAATTGCGCGGGTTCGACCTGCGCGCGCTCGGGCACGGTGACGGGGCCGGACAACAACAGCGTCTATCACTCGGGCACCGCGACGCGGGTCGCGCCCGGGGTCGTGACGACATCGACGAGCGTGACCGGCACGCAGGGTCACACGGTGACGTCGAGCGGTACGGTGGTCACAGGCGGCGTGGTGGTCGCAGGCGGGACCACGACGACGAGCGGTACGACCGTGGTCGTCGCGCCGAAGCCGGTGGTGGTCGCGCCGCCGCCTGCGCCGGTCGTCGTGCCGCCGCCGGTCGTGTACGTACCGCCGAAGCCCGTCGTGGTGACGCCGCCGCCGGCCTATGTTCCGCCGCCTCCGGTGGTGTACGTGCCGCCGCCGGCCGTCTACGTCGCGCCGCGTCCCGTGTACGTCGCGCCGCGGCCTGTCGTCTGGGTGCCGGGCCATTGGGTCGGGCGCGTGTGGGTGCCGGCGCATTGGGCCTGACGATGAGCGCGGCGATGCGAATCAGAACCCGCGTCGAGTCGTGGCGCTCACGTCGCGCAGCGCGGTGCGACGTCATGTGCGGCACGGCGGGCCAGCACCCACCATCTGATGAGGCGGCGCGTCGTTCGCGAGCGGCGGAAGGGTCCGCGTGGCGCGCGCTCCGCAAAACGGCCGCACTCGCGACGATCGTCGTGGCGACGTTTTCGGCAATCCACGCAGTCATCGACACCAGCGACGCCAACGACGACCGTCGCGCGAATCCCGCCGCCAGCGCGACGAGAGACTGTTCCGCGCGCTACGCCGCGTTGCTCGACCTGGCCGAACTCGCGCGGCGTGACGGCAAATCGTCCGAGATCGTCGTGCGTGGATTGAGAGAGCAGAACGGCGCGATGAGGGAGTGCCTATCCGCAGGCTGGGTCAGGCCGGCACCGCGATCACATTGAACGCGGCCGCGTCAGATCGCATTCCAGAAAAATCGCGCCGGGGATCGGATTGAACACGTAAGCGTCGATCGGCTCGAAATCCAGCGATGCGTAGAGCCCGAGTGCCGCTTGCATAGTGGGCAGCGTGTCGAGACGCATGCGGCGATAGCCCGCTTCTTTCGCGGCCGCCAGGATACGCGTGGCGAGTTGCCGCCCCACATGCAGCCCGCGTCCCGCCGGACGCACATACAGACGTTTCATTTCGCAGATGGTGTCGTCGATCGGACGCATTGCGACACAGCCGATGATATCGCCGGGATCGTCGCCCGAGCCGTTGCTCGCGAGCAGCACGCGGCCGCGTGGCGCTGCGAATTTGCCCGGCAGGCTGGCGAGTTCGTCGTCGAATTGCTGGAAGCAGAGATCGAAGCCGAGACTCTCCGCGTACTCGCGGAAGATGGTCCGTACGGCCTCGATCTGTTCGGGGAAGCGGGCAGTATGCAGATGGATCATGCGATGGGTCGGGTCATTGAACATGCAGCGGAAACCGGATCTCGAACGTGGTCCCCACGCCCTCGCGCGACGCAAACTCGATCTGTCCATCGAGCACGCGGCATAGCTCCTTGACGATCGCGAGCCCCAGACCCGTGCCAGGGATTTCCTCGCCGGCCGCGCGCTCGAACTCGTCGAACACGCGCTCCGCATCGGCGGGCGCGATGCCGACGCCGGTGTCGGACACGCGAATCGCCCAGTGTTCGGCGCCATGCATCGCGAACCGGAATTCGACTTGTCCCGACTTCGTGTACTTGATCGCGTTGGACAACAGATTGACCGCGATCTGCTTGAGCTTCAGCCGATTCGACGTGACGACGGGCAGCGCCGCGTCGAACTCGCTGCGCAGCGCAAGTCCTTTCGCGTCGATCGACGGCTGCATGGAAGCGATGAGTTCGTCGAAGAGTTCGCGCAAATCGACGTCTTCGAGCACGAGTGTCGCCGCGTCGCCGAGCACGACCGAGTACTCGACCATCTGGTCGACCAGTTGCTTCATGTCGGCGGCCTGACGGTTCGCGAGTGTCAGCGCGGCATCGGCTTGCGACGGCGCTCGCTCGATCAGTTGCAGCGCGACCGAAAACGCGTTGAGGAAATTGCGCAGATCGTGCGCGACGCTGCGTGTGATCTGCATGCGCGAATCATACAGATCGCCGACCAGCCGTTGCTTGAGCGTCAGTTCGTCATTCGCGCGTTCGAGCCGGCCCGTGTATTCGTCGATCTTGCGATCACGCTCGCCGACCACTTCCTTGATCGACGCATACCTGACCACGCTGAATGCTTCGGCGATCAGACGCCGCGCGCGGCTCTCGTGGCGGCGCGTGCAGGTCCGGTCGCGTTCGACGAATTCTTCGAGCGCTCCGACGAGCACCTGCTCGAAGAGGTCCAGTTCGCGCACCAGCTCTTCGATCCGGTAGCCCTGCTGCCAACGGACATTGCCGTGCTTCTTCGCGTCGCGCTCGATCGATGATTCGGCGCGTTCGAGATCTTCCGCATCGAGCGCCATGCACAGCTGGTCGAGGATTTCCGGCATATGGTCGACCAGCTGTTGATAGGTGAGCTTGTCCGCTTCGACGAGATCGGCGTCGATGGCGACGGCATGCATCCATTGCCGCGTCAGACGGCCCCGTTCCGCACGGATGAAGTTGGCGAAATTGCGCAGCGGGCTCACGCGTCGGTCGGTCATGATGGATACCGGAATGGAGTTTCTACAACATACAAACACGCGAACGGTTCCGAACGCCTCGGTTCGGCGCGGGCACCGCAGACCTGTTTGCGCCGGCAATCGGCCAGGCATCCGATGTGCGCCGGCAACCCGCGTCATTATCCGCGCAATTGCCGCGTGTGGAACACCTCTTGCGAGACTCTGGTCAGACAAGAAGCAAGTTTCGTCAGCAAACCATGATGTATTCGATATTGCTGGTGGACGACGAACCGGAAATTCTAGCCGCGTGGCGGCTGATTCTGGAAAGCGAAGGGTATGAGGTGAGTTGCGCGAGCAACGGCGCCGAAGCGCTCGCTTGTGTCGTCGCTCACGTTCCCGACCTGATTGTTACGGACTGGATGATGCCGATCATGGACGGCGCGGAGTTGTGCCGCCGTTTGAAATCGATGCCGTTATCGGTCGACGTACCGATTCTGGTCCATACCGCGGTGCCGCCCTCGGACAGCGAAGCGCAGTACTGCAGCGCATGTTTGCTGAAGCCGATCGGCGCGGATCTGTTTTTGAGCACGATCGCGCAACTCTGCACGCCACGCTGCTGATACGGCACGATCACCGTCGTGTGTTCAAATCAACCGCGTGTTGAGTCGGCCTTCAGAAAATCGACGAACGCGCGCAGCGGCGCGGGCACATGGCGATGGCCGGGATAGTACAGAAAAGGCCCTGAAAACCGCTGCCACCACGGTTCGAGAATCGCTTCGAGCGCGCCGCTGTCCAGATGCGGGCGCAGCATGTCTTCGAACAGGTGAACGATGCCGAGACCCGCGACCGCGCCGCTGACCGCGAGGTCTATCGCTGCGCCGGGCCGCACCAGCAGCGGTCCGGTCGGATTCAATTGCAGCAGCTCGCCGTCGCGCTCGAAGTACCAGGTCGGCATCGCGCCGCTCGCGAACTGGCCGCGCAGGCAGGCATGCGCGAGCAGTTCGCTGGGATGCTGCGGACGGCCGTGCGCGTCGAGATACGCGGGCGACGCGGCGGTCGCGAAGCGCTGCACGCGCGCGCCGATCGGCACCGCGATCATGTCCTGCTCGAGGCGTTCGTCGTAGCGAATGCCCGCATCGCAACCGATCGACAGCACATCGACGAAACCATCCTCGACCACCACCTCGACGCGAATATCCGGGTACTGCTTCAGAAAGCGCGCGAGCACGTCGGGCAGCACGATGCGCGCGACGCTCGATGGCACGTTGAGCTTCAGCGTGCCGGTCGGCTTGTCGCGAAAGCCGTTCAGCACGTCGAGCGCCGCTTCCATTTCGCCGAACAGCGGCGTCAGCTTCTCGATCAGACGCAGCCCGGCTTCGGTCGGCGCGACGCTGCGCGTGGTGCGGTTCAACAGGCGCAGCCCGAGTTTCGTTTCCAGGCGTCGCACCGCGACGCTCAGACTCGACGCCGACACACCGCTCACACGCGCCGCGTCGCGAAAGCCGCCGGCGCGCGAAACCGACACGAAGGCGGCCAGATCATTCAGTTCCATGACGATTGATTGTGCAGAATTTTGAACAACCCGTACACGTTAGACCGGTTTATTCAACAACGCAATTGCGGCGATACTGCCGCTCATCACTTCACAAGGAGATCGTGATGCCGAACTTCAGCTCCATCGACACTTTCGTGCTAGCCGGCCGCGCGGTGCGGCGCATGGGCTATGGCGCGATGCAGCTGGCCGGCCCCGGCGTGTTCGGGCCGCCGAAAGACCGCGCCGCGGCGCTCGCGGTGCTGCGCGAGGCCGTTGCCTTGGGCGTCGACCACATCGATACCAGCGATTTTTACGGGCCGCACGTGACCAACCAGGTGATCCGCGAGGCACTGCACCCGTATCCGCGCGATCTGACGATCGTCACGAAGGTCGGCGCGGTGCGCGACAGCGCCGGCGCATGGCTGCCGGCTCAGGAGCCCGCCGACCTCGAGCGCGCGGTGCACGACAATCTGCGCAACCTCGGCCTTGATGTGCTCGACGTAGTCAACCTGCGCGTGATGGGCAACGTGCACGAGCCGAGCGAGGGCTCGATCGAAAAGCAGGTCACGGCGCTCGCCGAGCTGCAGCAGCGCGGGCTCGTGCGGCATGTCGGCCTGAGCAACGTGACGGCCGCGCAGATTGCCGAAGCGCAGCGCATCACGAAGGTCGTGTGCGTGCAGAACCACTACAACCTCGTGCATCGCGACGACGATGCGTTGATCGATGCGCTCGCGGAGCAGGGCATTGCCTACGTGCCGTTCTTTCCGCTGGGTGGCTTTACGCCGATTCAATCGTCGGAGCTGTCGGAGCTTGCGCGCAAGCTCGAGGCGACGCCGATGCAGGTCGCGCTCGCCTGGCTGTTGCATCGGGCGCCTAACATTCTGCTGATTCCGGGCACGTCTTCGGTGGCACATCTGCGCGAAAATCTGCAGTCGGCGCAGCTGAAGCTCAGCGACGAAGTGCTCGATCAACTGGATGCGATCGGCGCCGAAAAGGGCTGATTACACCGACGCCGCAATAAACTCCCGCAACCATTGATGCGCGGGATCGCGATGCACACGCTCATGCCAAAGCATCGCCATCTCGTAGCCCGGCACCTCGACCGGCGGCTCGACCATCCGCAATGTGTCCGAGCCGCGCACGAGACGCGCGGGCAGCATCCCCACGAGATCGGTGCTGGCGAGCACCGACTGCATGAACAGAAAGTGCGGCACCGACAGCACGACCTTGCGCGCAAGCCCCAGCTTTGCGAGCGTCTCGTCGGTGACGCCGAAAAAGCCGCCGCCATCTGGCGATACGATCACGTGTTCGAGCTTGCAGAACTGCGCGAGCGTGGGTCGGCGCTTCAGCTTGGGATGACCCGCGCGGCCGACCAGTACGTAGCGCTCGGCAAACAGCACGCGACGGCGCAAGCCTTCGGGCGCGCCTTCGCTCGTATGGAAACCGATATCGATGTCGCCCTGTTCGGCCTGGCGAGCGAGCCTTGGCGGCACCGCCTCGACGATCGCGAGACGCGTGCCGGGCGCCGCAGCGCGCAAGCCTGCCAACATCGGCAGGATGATCGTCGACTCGGCGTAGTCCGTTGCGGCAATGCGCCAGGTTTGCGTCGCCGCGGCCGGATCGAACGGGCTGGTTGGCGCGACCGCGCGCTGCAGTGCGTCGAGCGCTTCGCGTAGCGGCTCGCGCAGTTGCTGCGCTTTCGCGGTGGGCCGCATGCCGCGCGGTCCGGGCAAGAGCAGCGGATCGCCGAATACGTCGCGCAGTTTCGCAAGATGCACGCTGACCGACGGCTGCGAGAAGTTCAGCCGTTCGGCGGCGCGGGTCACATTGTGCTCTTCCAGCAGCACATCGAGCGTGACCAGCAGGTTGAGGTCGAGTCTTCTGAGATTAACCACGGCAATACCTGACATATTCGGAATTCATTTCCAATATACCTCGGCGATGACTATCGTGACTGTTTTCAGCCACGAAGGTCCCATCATGAACGTTCTTATCATCTATGCGCATCCCGAACCGAGGTCGTTGAACGGTTCACTGAAGGATTTCGCTGTCCGTCATCTCGAACGCGCCGGCCATACGGTGCAGGTGTCCGATCTGTACGCGATGAACTGGAAAGCGTCGCTCGATGCGCACGACACCCGCGAGCGTCACAGCGCCGAGCGCTTCTTCGCGTCGCTCGAATCGAAGCATGCGTTCGAGAACGGCTTGCAGAGCGAGGACATCGCGCGCGAGCAGGACAAGCTGAAGTGGGCCGATGCGGTGATCCTGCAGTTTCCGCTGTGGTGGTTCTCGATGCCGGCGATCATGAAGGGCTGGGTGGAGCGCGTCTATGCGTACGGTCTCGCGTATGGCGTCGGCGAGCATTCCGATGCGCGCTGGGGCGAGCGTTACGGCGAAGGCCGTTTCGCGGGCAAGCGCGCGATGCTGGTCGTCACGACGGGCGGCTGGGAGTCGCACTACAGCGCGCGCGGCATCAACGGTCCGATCGACGACGTGCTGTTCCCGATCCAGCACGGCGTGCTGTACTACCCTGGCTTCGACGTGTTGCCGCCGTTCGTCGTCTACCGCACGAGCCGTATCGACGACGCGAAGTATGCGGAGATCAGCGCGGCGCTCGGGCGACGGCTCGACACGTTGTGGACGACCGCGCCGATCGCGTTCCGGCCGCAGAATGGCGGTGCATATGAGATACCGGCGCTCACATTGCGGGACGATCTGGCGCCGGGGCAGGTTGGGTTTTCCGTGCACGTCGAAGATGTCGGCGTAGCGTGCGCAACGCAAGCGAACGAAGCGGCTGAAGCCTGACTGGATCGTATGCTTCGCTGAAATATGGCTGTAAGTCGCCATTGCTAGAGTCGTCGACGGACACAGGCCGAGGCGCGCCGGGACGGTTTTGTTCCGGACGCCTGACGAAGGTATGCAGCCGGAAGCTAGCGGCAACGAGCGGAAGGGCGACCCACCATGAATCCAGTTCGTAGGTTCTGGCTCATTTTGATGCTGATCGCATCGCCGGCGTGGGCGTTCCAGGCGCGCGTCGTCACGATCCCGAGCGCGGCGATGCATCGTACGTTCGACGCCACCGTCGTGCTGCCCGATCAGTACGCGCGTGGCGACCAGGCCGCGCGCTTTCCGGTCGTCTATGTACTGCACGGCTCAGGCGGCGATTACACGGACTGGACCGCGAATTCGCATATCGGCAAGCTCGCCGATCGCTATCAGGTGATCCTCGTGATGCCCGACGGCGGCCGCGATAGCTGGTACATCGATAGTCCCGTCGATCCGCGCAGCCGCTATGAAACCTACGTGGGCACCGAAGTGGTTGGCTATATCGACGGCCATTTCCGCACCATCGCGACGAGGCAGGCACGCGCGATCACGGGCTTGAGCATGGGCGGATTCGGCGCGCTACGCATTGCGCTCGACATGCCCGACACGTTCGGCGCGGCGGGCAGCATCAGCGGTGCGGTGGACCCGCGCAGCAGCGAGGACGAGCCCGGCATCGCGCGGGTGTTCGGCGACCCGTCCCAACATGCGGACTTCTGGGATAGCGAGGCGATCGTCGCCAGCGCCGAGGATTTCGGCCGCGACCACATCGCCCTGACGATCGATTGCGGCGTGAACGACTCGCTCGTGCAATCGAACCGTCTGCTGCACGAGCGGCTCGTGGAACTCGGCGTGCCACACGATTACGCCGAGCGGCCTGGCGGCCATACATGGAAGTACTGGTCGAACGCGGTCAAATACCAGGTGCTGTTCTTTGCCGGCACGTTCAGGCAGGCGGCGCGCGAAATGCGTGACGCGCGCGCCGCGGCCGCGGCCTGAGGGGCGGACACAGCTGTCCGCGTCAATCGATTCCGTGAAACACCGCGTCGTCCGGGCCCAGGTAGACGGGCGGGCGCCACGTGGCATCGCGCATCGAATGCTGGACCTGTTTGTCGACGCCGAGCAGTACCGCGAAAATCGCCATCCGCACCGGAATGCCGTTGTCGGTCTGCCGGAAAATCGCGAGCCGTGAGTCGTGATTGAGGTCGGTGCTCAAATCGTTCGCG
Source organism: Paraburkholderia sp. EG304 (assembly GCF_046543485.1). Taxonomy (NCBI): domain Bacteria; kingdom Pseudomonadati; phylum Pseudomonadota; class Betaproteobacteria; order Burkholderiales; family Burkholderiaceae; genus Paraburkholderia; species Paraburkholderia sp. EG304. The sequence continues at coordinate 124,623 of NZ_JBKGUA010000017.1, forward strand.
CCGGGCCGGCTGTCGCGCGGCAGCGGGTGCATGATCAGCGTGTCGGCGCCGCACATGCTATCGACGAGCGCCTGGTTGATCTGAAAGTCGGGCGTATAGCCTTCGAACGATTCGTCGGTGAAGCGCTCCTTCTGGATGCGCGTCGCATACACGACGTCCGCGCCGCGCAGACCGGTGCGCAGGTCATGCGTCTGTTCGATCACGTGACCGTTGCGCGAAATCTGCTCGATGATATAGCCCGGCATTTCGAGCATCGGCGGCGAAATCAGCGTGAACTTGATGCCGCGATACAGCGCCAGCAGCTTCACGAGCGAATGCACGGTACGTCCGTACTTGAGGTCGCCGACCAGCGCGATGTGTGCGCCGTCGACGATCTTGCCCAGGCGCGAGAACTCGCGCTGGATCGTGTATAGATCGAGCAGCGCCTGGCTCGGATGCTCGCCGGGACCGTCGCCGCCGTTGATCACCGGCACGTTGGTCGCGCGCGCGAATTCGGCCACGGACCCTTGCTCCGGGTGGCGGATCACCAGCGCGTCGACATAGCCGCTCATCACGCGGCTCGTGTCGTAGATCGATTCGCCTTTCGCCATCGACGAAAACGTGAAGCCGGTCGTGTCGCACACCGAGCCGCCGAGCCGGCAAAACGCCGCGCCGAAGCTCACGCGGGTGCGCGTGCTCGCCTCGAAGAACAGATTGCCGAGCACCGCGCCTTCGAGCACACGCGAGATTTTGCGGCGCCGCGCGATCGGCTGCATGATGTCGGCGACGCGAAACAGCGCCTCGACCGAGTCGCGCGAAAACTGATCGACCGACAGCAACTGCGGCTTGCCCTCGAACAGCATCTGGCTGGCGAGCGATTGCGAGTCTACGCTTTGCGTATATCCTTCGCCCGGCTCCGTATTGGCGACGATCTCCGACACGAAACGCTCGACGATTTCCGGCATCGCCCGCGATTCCTGCGAGTCGTCCGGCAGCAGCCACGTGTCCAGCGCCCGGCGTGACACGCCGATACGGTTAGCGAACGTATCGCGCGTCATATTCAGGCGACGCATCGCATCGCGTAGGAAGGCTTGTTGCGGAACGCTCATGAGGGCACCTGTCGCAAGTGTGGGGTCGGCGGGAGTCAGACAGCAAAACGCGTTGATGTACGCGGTGCGTATATTAGTTTCCGGCGCGTAGATGTCAAGCGTTTTCCTGCGCGAGTTGCTTCGTGAGGCGCCTGAGGCCCCGCGGCGCGGGTTTGGCGGTTACACTGCGGTTCATGCACTCCGGCCCTATGTTCCCGCTCCGTTCGTCGACCTTCGCCCGCGCCGCTCTCGCGGGCGCGGCGGTCGCACGTGAGAACGGCGTTTCGCGTAACGTCGGCGCCAAAGCCAAAAAACAGCCGCACATCTGACCGGAGCACGCTGTTCCGTCGTCAGATGTGCGACGGAACGACCGGTCGACCGCCCGCCTGCGGCTCTCTCCTGTGTTCTCCCTCGCACCGCTGACCGGATTCGATACGGTCGTCATCGAGGTAGCAAACATGTCTGATTTCTCGGGTATCTGGATTCCGCTGATCACGCCGTTCGCCGACGGCGCCGTCGATCATGCCGCGTTGCGCGCGCTGGTGCGTCGCTATGCGGACGCCGGCGTGGCCGGGCTCGTCGCGCTCGGCACGACCGGCGAGCCCGCCACGCTCGACGCCGCCGAACAGGACGCCGTGCTCGCGACGATTCTCGCCGCCGCGCAGGCCAACGCCGCCGACACGCAGCGGCGCGCGCTGCCGGTGCTGGTCGGCGTCTCGGGCAATCACACGGCGAGCATGCGCGCACGGATCGAGCAGTTGAATCCGTTGCCGATTGCCGGTGTGCTGATCGCCGCGCCGTATTACACGCGACCCGCGCAGGACGGCATCGTCGCGCATTTCAGCGCGCTGGCGGACGCGAGCGCGCATCCGGTCGTGCTCTACGACATTCCGCAGCGCACCGGCGTGCGGCTGGAACTCGACACGCTGCTGACGCTCGCCGCGCATCCGCGAATTCAGGCGGTCAAGGATTGCGCCGGTTCGCTCGACACGACGCTCGCGCTAGTTCGCGATGGCCGTCTGCAGGTGCTCGCGGGCAACGACCTCGAGCTCTTCTCGACGTTGTGCGCGGGTGGCAGTGGAGCGATCGCGGCGTCCGCGCATTGGCGGCCCGAGCGTTTCGTCGCGCTGTACCGCGCGTTGACAGAGGGCAAGCTCGACGAAGGAAGGCAAATTTTTCACGCGCTCGTGCCGCAGATCCAGCTCGCGTTCGCCGAACCGAACCCCGCGCCGGTGAAGGCGCTGCTGGCGGCGACGGGGTGGGTGCGCAATGAACTGCGTTTGCCGATGACGCGCGCGAGCGCGGCGTTGACCGAACGGCTCTTGGCGTTGGGAGAGACGCTGCCTAGATAGCCACTCCGCTCGCGCCCATCATTCTGCTGCGGAGCATGGCGCCGAAGTCGTCGGCGCTGACTGGTTTGCCGAGCAGGTAGCCCTGCATTTCGTCGCACATCATCGAGCGCAGCTTGTCGAGCTGCGATTGGGTCTCGACGCCCTCGGCGACCACGTCCATTTCGAGTGAGTGCGCGAGCGCGATGATCGCCGACACGATCGCGCTGCCCGCCGCGCCGTTCGCGTCGAGACCATGGGTGAAGAAGCGGTCGATCTTCAGCTGCTTCACCTGAAAGCGCTGCAGATACGCGAGGCTCGAATAGCCGGTGCCGAAGTCGTCGATCGAGATGTCGAAGCCGCTCGCCTGAAACGCGCGGATCACCTCGACGGTGCGCGCGGCGTCCTGCATCGCGACAGTCTCGGTGATCTCGAACATGATCTGCTCGCACGCGACACCCTCGTTCCTGACGATCTCCTGGATCGTCTCGACGAGGTCCGGCTGCAGCAACTGACGCGGCGACAGATTGATCGCCACCTTCATCGCCGGCAGGCCCTGTTCGATCCAGCCACGAATGCGCCGGCAGGTCTCGCGCACGACCCAGTAGCCTATTTGCACGATCTGCCCGGAGCGCTCGGCGACCGGGATGAATTCGGCTGGCGTAAGCGCCCCCAGCTCCGGATCGTACAAGCGGATCAGCGCCTCGGCGCCCGCGAGCGCTTCGCCGCCGCGCTGAAACTTAGGCTGGAACAGCAGCGAAAAACGCTCATTCGCGAAGGCGTCGTGCAGCACTTGCTGGATCTGCAGCGTGCGCGTGGCGGCCTCGTTCATGCTGCGCTCGAAGAAGCGGTAGGTGCCGCGGCCGGCGCGCTTCGCTTCGTACATCGCGGCGTCCGCATGCTGGAGCAGCGTCTCGACACTGTCGCCATCGCGCGGATAGAGTGCAATGCCGATGCTCGGCATGACCTGCAGCGGTTGTTCGTCGCTCCACGTGCCCTGGCGCATCCGCTCGAGCACGCCGTCGGCGAGCGCGGCCGCGTCGTCGCCGCTCGTGAGGTGTTCCGCGAGCACGACGAACTCGTCGCCGCCGAGCCGCGCGACGGTGTCGCTCGAACGCACGCATTGCTGCAGGCGTTGCGCGAAGGCGGACAGCACCGCGTCGCCGGCCGAGTGACCGAGCGAATCGTTGATCGTCTTGAAGCCGTCGAGATCCATGAACAGCACCGCGAACGACGTGCGCTGGCGGCGCGCGCCGCTAATCGCGCGCTCGATCCGCTCGGTCAGCGTCGCGCGGTTCGGCAGGCCCGTCAGCACGTCGAGCGTCGCGAGGCGCACGATCTGGCCGTTCAGCTTCGACACCGCGCCGAGCAGGAAGGTGGTGCGCACGTCGAAGCGCGACAGCATCAGCGTGACGATCAGCACCGCGAACGTAAGCAGGATCACCGCGGTGGCGAGCCATTGCGCGTCCATGTCGTTGGCCGCGCCGCAGATCGCACCGGGCGCGAAATCCGCGGCGCCCATCGCCGTATAGTGCATGCCGCTGATCGCGACGCCCATCACCAGCGCCGCGGCCAGACGTTTGCGCGCGATATGACGCTCGTGTTCGTCGCTGAGCGCGCGCGCCATCCACAGCGCGGCGCTCGATGCGCCGATCGCGATCGCGATCGAGGCCGCGAACCATACGGGCTGGTAGTGGATCGCGGGCGCCATGCGCAGCGCCGCCATCCCGGTGTAGTGCATGCCGGCGATACCGATTCCCATCACCACACCGCCCGCCAGCAGCCGGGCTGGCGTCAGGCGCTGCTGGGTGGTCAGGAAGAGTGCCAGATACGAAGCGCCGATCGCGAGCGCCAGCGAACAGGCGGTCAACGCGAGGTCGTAGCCGAGCGGGATGGGCAGCGAGAACGCGAGCATCGCGACGAAGTGCATCGACCAGATGCCGACACCGAGCGCGAGCGCGCCGCCGAGCCGCCAGGCATGCCGCCGGCGCGCCGAGGCGAGCAGGAAGATGCGGCCCGTCAGATCGAGCGCGGTGTACGACGCGAGCGTCGCAACCGCGAACGAAATCGCCACGAGCCATAAATTGTAGGAACTCTGCATGTTGGATCCGCCGCGCGAGGAATGCGGCTTGACATCTTATCGGCACTCTTCGCATTTTGTTTAACTTATTTGCGCGTGGCTAACAGGGGCCAAAACGGGCCGGCGGACCAAGGCGGATGCCGCACTGGACGGCTTGTCCGAGTGCGGACCGCGCTATGCGGCGGAGCGCGGGTCAGAAGCCGGATCGGCGTCGTGACGGCTGAGCGCGAAACCCTCGTCGAGCCAGCCGGTGACGCCGCCGGCCATCAGTTTGACGGGCCGCCCAAGCTGGGCGAGCCGCAGTGCGCCGCGCGCCGCGCCGTTGCAGTGCGGTCCCGCGCAATAGGTGACGAACAGCGTATCCGGCGCATAAGCCGCGAGCTTCGACGCGACGATCTTGCCGTGCGGCAAATTCAGCGCGCCGGGCACGTGGCCCTGCGCGAACAGCGCGGGACTGCGCACGTCGAGCAGCACGAAGCCGGGCGCGCCGCTCGCGAGGGCGGCGTGGACGTCGGCGCAATCGGTTTCGAAGCGCAGCGACGCGTGGAAGTGCGCGATCGCGGCGGCGCTGTCGGCGGCGGGAATCGCGGTGACGGCGTTCGGGGCGGTGGTGAGGTTGTCGTGGGTCATGGCAAGGAACGAGGAGTTGATCGGGTGGTCTGGTGGCCGAGGCGATTGTGGCGGGTGGCGGGTCACCCGGTAAGTGGCGTGATCGTCAATCTTCGGTAACATCGCGCCATGCACAATCATCTCGTCGTCGCGCTGGCCTATGACCGGCTCTGCACCTTCGAATTCGGCTGCGTGACCGAACTGTTCGCGCTCGAGCGTCCCGAGCTCGGCGTGCCGTGGTATCGCTTCGCGGTCTGCGCGGGCGAGCCCGGACCGATCCGCGCGGCGGGCGGCATCACGCTGGCCGCGCCGTACACGCTGAAGCTGCTCGCGAGCGCCGACACGATCGTGATTCCGGGTTGGCGCGATGCCGACGAAGTGCCGCCGGCCGCGCTGCTGCGCAGACTTCGCGCGGCCTACGAGCGCGGCGCGCGGCTCTGCTCGATCTGCTCGGGCGTGTTCGTGCTCGCGGCGGCCGGCGTGCTCGACGGCAAGACCGTGACGACCCACTGGCGCTACGCGGACAAGTTGCAGCAGCACTATCCGCAACTGCGCGTGCAGCCCGAAGCGCTGTATGTCGATGAAGGGCAGGTGATCACGTCGGCGGGATCGGCGGCCGGGCTCGACATGCTGCTGCATCTGGTGCGGCGCGATCATGGCGGCGCGGTCGCGAATCGGGTCGCGCAACGGCTCGTGGTGCCGCCGCATCGCGAGGGTGGCCAGGCGCAGTTCGTGCCGCGACCAATGGCGCACGACGAAAGCGGACGGATCGCGAAGCTGATGGACTGGCTGCGCAGCCATGCGGCCGAGCCGCATACGCTGAGCTCGCTGGCCAGGCGGGCGGCGATGAGCACGCGCACGCTGCAACGGCAGTTCCGCGACGCGACCGGCATGGCGCCCTATGAATGGCTCGTCAGGGAGCGCGTCGCGCTTGCCCGTGAATTGCTCGAAGCGGCGACGCCGCTACCGATGGCGCGCGTCGCCGAGCGGGCGGGGTTCGGCTCGGAAGAGTCGTTGCGGCGGCATTTTCGTCGGATCGCGTTGACGAGTCCGGGAGCGTATCGGCGCAGGTTTGGCGGGGAGGGGTGAATGCGCGCGGAGCGCGGCCGCATCGGCGGCTGCGCCTGCAGCAGGAAATGTGGGCGGCGGTCAGGAGTGCGGCGGCCGCTCAGCCGACGCCGATCACGGCGCTCGTCATGACCGCGATCAACGACGTGCTCAACGCGCCGGGTTCGCTGCATCCGCACCGGACCCGGCATTGAATTCGCGGCACGCGCCGAGGTCACAGCAGCAGGCACGCAGCTCACGTCGAGCTTGCTCATTCAACGGAACCCGCTATGTCCGACATCGCAAAGATCATCGCCAGTTTCAACGCCGGGCGCGACCCCGAACGGCTCGCGATGAAATACAAAGCCATGCGCGGCTCGCCGTTCGTGTTTTTGCGCGGCACCTGTCATCTGTTCTATCAGCGACTGCCGCGCGCAAGCCTGCTCGACGACGCGCCGCACGTGTGGATCTGCGGCGACATGCACCTCGAAAATTTCGGCAGCTACAAGGGCGACAATCGCCTCGTCTACTTCGACAACAACGACTTCGACGAAGCCTGTCTCGCGCCGGCTCCATACGAGCTGGTGCGTCTGTTGACGAGCGTGCTGGTCGGCGCGGCCGATCTGAAGCTGAGCCGCGCCGAGGCGCTCGCGCTATGCCACACCGCGCTCGATGCCTACGGCGCCGCGCTCGCATACGGCAAGTCGCGCTGGATCGAAGCGGAGACCGCGACCGGCTTGGTGCGCGACCTGTTCGTCGCGCTCGCGAGCCGCACGCGCGCCGCGCATCTGGACCGGCGCACGGTGCTCAAGGGCAAGACGCGCATGCTGAAGGTAGACGGCAGGAAAGCGCTGCCCGTCAGTGATGAAAGACGCGCGGCCGTCGTGCGGTTCATGCAGCAGTTCGCGGCGACGGAGCCGAATCCGGACTTCTACCGCACGCTCGATGTCGCGCGACGCATCGCGGGCACGGGCAGTCTCGGTGTCGATCGCTACGTGATTCTGGTCGAGGGCAAGGGCTCGCCCGATGGCAACTACCTGATCGATCTGAAAGAGGCGCTGTCATCGTCGGTCAGTGCGCACGTGACGGCAACGCAGCCGAAGTGGCAGACCGAGGCGCAGCGTGTCGTCGAGGTGCAGCGGCGCAATCAGGCGGTCTCGCAAGCCTTTTTGCACGCGGTCGAATTCAATCAGCGCTCCTATGTGCTGCGCAGTTTGCAGCCATCGGAAGATCGCGTCGCGCTTGCCGATTGGGACGGCAAGCTGCCGCGGCTCGAGGCGGTGATCAACAGCATGGCCGAGTTGAGCGCGTGGGCGCATTTGCGCAGCGGAGGACGCCAGAAGTCGGCGATCGCCGATGATCTGATCGCGTTCGGCAGTCGGCGCGATTGGCAACTGCCGTTGATCGATCTGGCAACGCAGTGTGAGGCGCAGGTCGCGGCGGATTGGAAGGCTTATTGCGAAGCTTATGACCGGGGGAGTTTCGAGGCGAGCGGCGCGGGCAAGTAGGCGATCTTCGTGTCGCCGGCTGGCGAGAACGTCAGGGCCGCGGACGGCGTCGCGGTGATCGGCGCCGCTCGATGACGACCGGCGAACTCGCGCGAATCACGCCCGCTCGCGATTGACGAAGCGGGAAGCGCAGCAGAATCACATGTGCGCGGGCCGTCCGGTCCGCGCGTCGAAAGTCGCGTTGTCTCATACGTGCCCCAGCACCTTCCACCAAAGCGGTCCAACCACCAGCCAGGCGACCATGTAAAACAGGCTCATCAAAAAGCCCGCCTTCCACCATTCGCCCTGGGTCACGTAGCCCGCGCCGAACATGACCGGACCGGAGCCGATGCCATATTGCGTCAGGCAACCGTTCACATTGCTGAGAATGCCGAGCGAGACCGCGGCGACGAAGGGCGGGACGCCGGCGGCGACCATCAGCGCCATCGAAAGTGGAAACAGCGCGCTGATATGCGCGGTGGCGCTGGCGAAAAAGTAGTGAATGTAAACATAGATCGCCGCGACCAGCATATAGACGGCCAGCATCGGAAAGCCCGCGAGATGCTGGCCGAATTCCTTGCCAAACCAGGCCACCATGCCATATTCGTTGAGCTTGGAGGCCAGCATGATGAGCAGGCCGATCCAGATCATCGTGTCCCAGGCGGACTTCTCGTTCAGTGCGTCCTGCCAGGTCAGCACGCCGCTGATGAACAGCAACGACACGCCGATCGCCGCCGCGAGCGTCGCGCCGATGCCGAGATCGTCGCCGAATACCCACAGCACCAGCAGGCCGACGAAGATGCAGGCCATGATGATTTCTTTGACCGAGATGGAGCCCATCGTTGCGAGCTCCCGTTGCGCGAGATCGGTCGCATCGGGGGTGCGTCTGACGTGCGGCGGTGCGATCCACAGCATCGCGATCGGAATCACGGCGAGGCACAGCAGACCGGGGATCGACGCCGCCAGCGCCCAGTCGAGCCAGCTGATCGACACGCCCTGGTCCGCGGCCAGCTTGACCGCCAGCGGATTGCCCGCCATCGCCGTGATGAACATACCCGCCGTGATGATGTTCGCGTGAAAGGCGCAGAGAATCAGATAGCGTCCCACCTTCGCGCGTGATTCTGGATCGTCGGCGTGACTGCCCAGCACTTCGGAAATCGCTCGCGTGATAGGCAACATCACGCCGCCCGCGCGCGCGGTGATGCTCGGCATCGCGGGCGAAATCACCAGTTCGGTCAACACGAGCCCGTAGCCGAGCCCCGTCGTGCGCTTTCCCAGCAATCGCATGAACAGAAGCGCGATGCGGCGGCCAAGGCCGGTCTTGATCACGCCGCGGGATATGAAAAACGCCAGCATCACGAGCCAGACGAGGTCGGTGCCGGTGGATCGCGTGACGTCGGCGAACGTCAGAACGCCGGCCAGCACACCGATGGTCGAGCCGATGATGGCAACCACCGACATCGGCAGCGGGGCGGTCATGATGCCCGCAATGGTCGCGACGAACACGGCGAACATATGCCAGGCCTTCGGCTGCAGACCGGCGGGCGCGGGCAAGAACCACAGCACGAGGCCGACCGCGATCGGCACCAGATATTTCCAGATGCCCGCCGGCAGTCCGACCGACGGCTTCGGCGTGGCGGGCGGGGAACTGGTGGGCTGTGAAACCTTGGCAGGTGTGGGAGCCATGTTGGACCTCGTGCCGGCGTTGTTGGGTCTTTTCGGAGTGCGCGAGAAAGCGTCACCGCTCGTGAAGCACGCTTTCCGTCGCCTCCTTGACGATGCGCGCGCTTCCCAGCAAGGCCTCGCGCTCGATAGGGTCAAGTTCAGGATAGGCGATCAGGCGCGCGCCCGCGCCGTTGACGACCATCGGCAGCGACACGCACACGTCCGGTACGCCTTCCACTTCGGGCTCGACGATGCCGACCGTCAGGATCAGATCGGTGTCGTGCACGATGGCCTCGCAGATCCTTCCTATCGCGCTGGCGATGCCGTAATGGGTGGCGCCTTTGCCTTCCTTGATGAGCTTCGCCGCCTCGTGGACGGAGCGCAGGATCAGATCCCTGCTGGCGGGGCCCAGCTCCTTGCCGTTCCTCGTCAGGAAGGTTTCGAGGGGCATGCCGCAGACGGTCGCGGCGGACCACTGGATCACCGCCGATTCGCCATGCTCGCCGAGCACATAGGCGTGAATCGCGGAGGCTACCACGCCGAGCCGTTCGGACAACAGGGAGCGCAGCCGCCCCGTATCGAGCGAGGTGCCGGTGCTGATGATGCGCTCGCGCTCGCAACGCAGCTGGTCGTAAACGGCGCCGGTCAGCACGTCGCAGGGGTTGGTCGCGATCAGGTAGATGGCTTCGGGCGCGAGCGGCGCGATGCGCCCGACGATTTCGCTCGCGATGTCCGCATTGGTTCTGGCAAGGTGCAGGCGCGTCTCGCCGGGTTTGACGCCGGCGCCGGCCGTGATCACGACGATGTCGGCGTCGCGCGCGTCTTCGTAGTCCCCTGCGCGGAACCGGCTGTGCCCCCAGAATGCCGCGGCGTGGGCGAGATCCAGAGCCTGTCCTTCAGCGCGCACCCGCGCGACGTCGATGATGACGACTTTCGCGCTCGGAATGGCCAACGCCACGAACAGCGCTGCCGATCCCCCAACCAGCCCCGCGCCGACGATAACGATCTTGGCCTGCCGCATCGCGAACCTCGCTAAGTTCGGGTTTCACCCCCGAAGCATAGTCGCACGCACGCATTTGCCATCAATCAGACCTTAGTCCTACACGGCGGCGGCGCGTCTTTTCTCCTGCGGCTCGCCGGGAAGTTCGCTCATTCGGACTGCCGGCCGGCACGTGTTGGCCGGGACGTTCGCTTGCCGTCTCCTTTATTGCGGAGTCTCTGAAGAGAAGGCGAGCGCTCGGTGAGTTGCGGCGACATCTGTTGCTCGGCACGCCGCGCGCCCGCGAACTGGTGCCTGAATTCAACCGGTGTCATGGCCTTGGCGGCTTTGAATTGCCGGTTGAAATTCGCGACGTTCGCAAACCCGGAGCGCGTCGCAATGACGGAAATCGGCGCCTGCGTGTCCGTCAACATCCGGCACGCGTGGCCGATTCGCACACGCGTCACGTAGCGCCCGACGCTCTCACCAAGATGCTGCGTGAAATGCCGCGTCAAAGAGCGCTCGGACAGCCCAGACGCCTTGGCAAGCGCGGAAAGCCGCAGCGGATGCGCGAACTGTGTCTCGATCAATGCGAGCGCGCGATTGAGCTGATCGGATTCGTAGCCAGTCGCTGCGCCGGTCCGCGCATCGAATGCGCTTGGGGACGCGAGCGGCGTGGCGGGAAGCGTCGACAGCAGGTCCAGCACGTCGAGCGCCGCCTGCAAGCGGTCGCGCGGTTTGTCGGACAGCAGGCGGTCCAGGTGTGCGCGCATGCGCGTGCCGGCTCCGTCTTCGAACGCGAGGCCGCAGGCCGCTCTGCGCAACAGGTCGCATAGGCCGTTGTATTCGGGGCAGACATCGGCGAGTCGCCGCAGCCACGCGCCGTCGAACCAGACGACGATCGCGACCTGCGGGTGCGCCGCATCGATCGAGCGGTTCGAGGCCCACGTGTGCGGCAGATTCGGCGGCACCAGCACCAGATCGTCCGCACCGTAGGTCGCGACCGAGTCGCCGATGTACCGCTTGCCCTGACTGTTCATCGTCAGCGTCAGCTCGTACTCGGGATGGTGGTGCCATTCGAAAGGGATGCGGGGCAGCCGGGGTGGTAAACCCTGACCGAACAGTCCCGGCCAAAATCCACATGTTCGAAAGCGGCTTTCATGTCCGAAATCGTCAAATCATTGACCGGATAGTATCACGCGCGCACTGCTCGTTCGCGTACGCTTCAAGCATCAGAAACCTCAATGGAGACGATGCAATGGCCTTGCAAATCGACGACCTGCCGGCAGCCACCCGTCAAGCGAAGCGCGAACTGCGAGCAATGCTGCCGAACTACCGTGAAGTGTTCGCCGACGTCGCGGCGGCGATGACGAAGGAGGCGGAGCGAATCGCCACACTACGTGATCGGGGCGAGCCTGCGATTCCGGAAATCCAGTTCGCCGACATCGTGGCGAACCGCGTCACCGACGAGCAGATCGCTCTCGTCAAAGCTCGCGGCGCCTGTGTGATCCGCAAGGTGTTCGACCGGTCGCTCGTCGAGCAGGACATCGCGGAATACGTCGAGCGCAACGACCTCGACGCCAAGCTGCTGAATCGCGCGGAAGACAAGTACTTCGGCCAGCTCGCTTCGAGCAAGCCGCAAATCTACGGTGTGTACTGGTCGAAGCCGCAGGTGCTCGCGCGTCAATCGATCGAACTCACGCAGGCCCGCGTGTTCCTGAACCGGCTGTGGCGCGCCGAGAGCGAAGGGCGCGTGCATTTCGATCCGAACCATGTGCCGGTGTATGCGGACCGCCTGCGTCGTCGGCCGCCCGGATCGGAATCGCTCGGATTGTCCGCCCATTGCGACGGTGGTTCGGTCGAGCGCTGGATCGAGCCGAATTTCCGCAAGGTCTATCGCGATGTGTTCTCGGGCCATTGGCGCGACTACGATCCGTTCGATGCCGCGTGGCGCACCGAAGTCGAGGAGATCGCTTCGCCGGCCGTCTGTTCGATGTTCCGCACGTTCCAGGGCTGGACCGCGCTGACGCCGCAAGGCCCCGGCGACGGCACGCTGCAATTGGTGCCGATGGCGAACTCGATGGTCTACATCCTGTTGCGCGCGCTGCAGGACGACGTCGCCGAAGACGATCTGTGCGGAGCGATGCCGGGTCGCGCGCTGTCGATCAAGTCCGAGTATCACGCGCCGCTGTTTCATGCGCTGACGTCGATTCCATTGATGCAGGCGGGCGATACCGTGTTCTGGCATAGCGACGTCATTCACGCGGTCGAAGACGCGCATCGCGGCAACGGTTATAGCAACGTGATGTATATCGCTTCGCTGCCGGCCTGCGCGAAAAACGATGCATACCTGAAGCGGCAACTGCCGAGCTTTCTCGAAGGCAGGAGCCCGCCGGATTTTCCGGCGGATCATTTCGAAGTCGATTTCGTCGGCCGCGCGACGGCAGACGATCTCACCGAGCTTGGCCGTTCGCAGATGGGCTTCGATTTGTGAGCGCAAAGGGCATGGCCGCCTCTTGATCGGGAGCAGAACTTGCTGTCATTTCAGCATGGCAACGACCCAAGGAGGACCGGCCATGGCCACTACACCGAACAAGGACGAAAACCCGATCCGGCCGGATCAGTCCGACGTCGTGCAGACGGATCTGCCCGACATCGGTCCATCGCAGGACCCGGACGAGCCGCCGCTCGATCCCGACATCGACCCCGATCGCGAGGACGACAAGCCGTAGACGAACGCATTCGCTCGATAAATAAAACCGATGTGAAATGCGCACGTTTCTGATAACCGCGCCATTTTTCCTCACGGCAGAATTGCCGCGCGAGTGCGGCTTCGCGGCGACTAACGCGCATAGCGAAATCAACGGAGACGGAGGTTTGCCGGTACGAAGCGTTCCGTGCCAACCTCGCTTACGGGGCGTCTCCTCGCACTCCACGACATGCACGCCAGCGACGTGAGCCTGAGTTGCATTCTGATGCACCCGGCTAGCAAATCAGAAACAATAAAAACGGTGAGGCAATTCAATGTCGACCAATTTTCCCACCTCTGCATTGCGCAAGACGATGGAAAGAGCCGGAAGAAAACGGAACCCGGCGCAGGCTTCGCCGTGATCGAGCGCTGACTTGAATCAGTCGTCGTCCGGTGCTTCTGCCGCTTCTGGCCGGGGTCGCGCGTCGCCGTTCATGATCTTCGGAAGCTCGGGAAAGTACACCTCGCAGCGCACCTGCCATGGTGGCATTCCTGCGCGTGCAATCGGTTATCTCGCGGCCTGGATCCGTCATCGGGAAGTGGCACCAAGCGATGCAACCAGCTTCGCGAGCCGGGAGCGGCCGCGACGTTTACAGCGCGTACAGGCGACCTCAAGATGCGTCGCGCGCGCAGCGACGTCACCGAGGGAAACGGAGCCGGTTTTCATGCGGGTCGGATGGCGGCGATGGGTTCAGAAAACAGCAGCGTAACAGGGTCGCGCGCATGCAATAACAGACCCGCGCGAAGCGGGTCCGGTTGTGCTGCTCATCAGGCACGCGAGCGACAGCGCCGCCAGACCCGGCATAACCTCATGATCGCGATATAGGCAAGCGCCGCAACCATCAGATCAACCAGAAGGATGAGCGGAATGTATAGGTCATCAGGGTCACGAATGCCGAGCCAGTTGGCGGCGTGCAACCAACCGCGCGCCTGACTCGCTGGCATGGGTATCGGGTAAGTGTGGACGTAGGGCAAGGCAAGACAGAACAGGCCGACAAAGAGCGCCACCTTGAACAGCCTACGGACAAGTGTTGCCATAGATGATGACCTCGATTGTTCCGTATGCCTTCAGCCCCGAGTTACCGGCCGGAATCTTCCCTGTGCGCAGCAGCGCGGAGCGGATACGCATGAAATCGACATGGCTCGGCATGGTAATACAGCCAAGTGACTGACCCTGGCCACCTGCCGGATGCAACCGGAAGTTTCCACGCTTCGCACCATTGACCCACGTGAAATCATCGATCAGACCATCATCGCGATAAAGTGCGAACCACTCGTTGTGATCGACCGGTGCGCCTATCGCTGAATTGATGGTGTCCTTTATCGAAGCCCATGCGCGAGACCCGACTCCGCCTGTAGGCCGGTCCACGATCCAGTACTTACCGGCAGGGATCGGACCGTTTGAGGGAACCATAGTGCAACCGCCGCGATTACGGTATTGCTCGTTTCCAGAATACGCGTTGAATGTGCCAATGCCATTCATCGTGAGCGGTGACAGCCATTTGTTATTGACAATGAATTTACCGGTGACCGCCATTGTCCCCCCCGCTCATGTGCGCTCATTCCATGAGTCGGTGTATTTGATATTGCCATCGAGATAGTGCCACGTGATCCGCTCATACATCATCGATACCGCCTCGACGTGATTGAGCGTGGACGCCTCTGCGAGTTTCGTATTAGCCATGCCGGGATTAATGCCGCACACCTTCACCCCTTCGAGAAGCATCACGAAATACACTTCCTCTTTTCCCGCATCGTTGATGCGATACCACCTTATCTCGGCCGACTGAAGCGTTTGACCGGTCGCCACGGCCTTGTACAGATACGGCGTTGCGCGGTCAAATTCCTTTTCGAATGCAACCGGCGAGTGTGCGCGCGCGCCTGTGATCTTGCCGTTGGCAGCATCAACCGGCAGATTCACGCCGTGTCCGAAGCTGATAATTTCTATGCTTCCTTCGCGCTCCTGAACGGTTGACGAACCTTGGATGTTTGCGCCGCCATCATCTTTTAGCCACATATAAGCAGGAATCGGCATCTCGTGTTGTCCTCCCTTGATTGGTTGATACGCGTTACGCGAACCAACTTTTTAATCGGGAAAGAGAGTCCGGCGCAATGCGCAATCCATGCGGTGTTCATAATCTGACAATGTTTTACGTTCCTTTTACGTTTCTCTCAATATAAGTTTCGACAGATTCGATTCGCTCATCGCAATCGTCTTCCATACCTAAGTGGATAAGCCGATTGTCAACGATCTGGGTTTAGCGTTGAATGGCTGCTCGGAATTTTCGTCGAGGCCGCAACCATCCGCTGCAGTCGAACGACCTCGATGCGCTCCGCATAACCCTCGCACGGATGCGAGAAACCCTCTCCAGACAAACCCGGATTGCTGCTCCGATTTCGCCGCTGTTATCGTTCACTCGACAGTGTGGAAGCGCTTCCACTTAAGCGTTCACAGTAAGTTCGAACGAGAGCGCATCGAGTTCCGCCACACCCGGTTCAACGACCTCATTGCAGGAGAGAATCCGTGGTAAACAACGCATCCGCAGTCGTCGACGCCGAACAACCCACCGCTCACGGCGACCCGCATTCCGATCCATTCACACCGCCCGCCGATTCGTCGCTATGGCGCCAGGATTTCCTGCTCGGCGCGGCCACCGCGTCGTATCAGATCGAAGGCGCGGTCAACGAAGACGGCCGCCTGCCGTCGATCTGGGACACGTTCTCGGCGACACCGGGCAAGGTGCTGGCTGGCGACACCGGTGCCGTCGCATGCGATCACTATCATCGTTGGGAACAGGACGTCGATCTGCTCGCGGGCCTCGGCCTCGAAGCGTACCGGCTGTCGACCGCATGGCCGCGTGTGATGGACGAAAACGGCGCGCCGAACCACAAGGGGCTCGACTTCTATAAGCGCCTGCTCGGACGGCTCAAAGAAAAGAACATCACGACTTTCGTCACGCTGTATCACTGGGATCTGCCTCAGCATCTCGAAGATCGCGGCGGCTGGCTCAATCGCGAAACCGCGTACCGTTTCGTCGATTACGCGGATCTGATGAGCCGCGAACTGCACGGCTTCGTCGATGCGTGGGCGACACTCAACGAGCCGTGGTGTTCGGCGTATCTCGGCTACGGCAACGGCCATCACGCGCCGGGACTCTCGAACGTGCGTTTCGCCGCGCAGGCCATGCATCATCTGCTGCTCGCGCACGGGCTCGCGATTCCGGTGCTGCGCGCGAACGATCCGCGCTCGCACAAGGGCATCGTCGCGAACGTCGGGCGCGGCACGCCGAATAGCGACAGCGCCGCCGACCATCGCGCGGCCGAACTGTTCGAAGTTCAGCACAACGCGTGGATTCTCGATCCGCTGTTCAAGGGCGAGTATCCGCAAGACCTGTTCGAGCTGTGGCCGGGCAGCGAGCCGCTGGTGCTCGAAGGTGACATGCAGACGATCAATACGCCGCTCGACTTCCTCGGCATCAACTATTATTTCCGCACCAATGTGGCGAGCGACGGTGCGCATGGATTCAAAGACGTGCCGCTCGAAGGTGTCGAGCGTACGCAGATGGGTTGGGAGGTTTACCCTGACGGTCTTCGCGATCTGTTGACCGGTTTCAAGGACACCTATGTCAATCTGCCGCCGATCTACATCACCGAGAACGGCATGGCATCGGACGACAAGGTCATCGACGGCCGTGTCGAGGACACACAGCGCATTTCGTTCCTGAAGCGCCATCTCGCCGCGGTCGATCAGGCGATCAAGGCGGGCGTCGACGTGCGCGGCTATTTCCTGTGGTCACTGATGGACAACTTCGAGTGGGCTTTCGGCTATGAGCGGCGCTTCGGCATCGTGCACGTCGACTACCAGACGCAGAAGCGCACGATTAAACGCAGCGCGGAGCTGGTGTCGAAGTTCCTCGAAGATCGCAATGCGCAGGCGCAATAAACACAATCAGAACGACGCAGCAACGATGTAAAACCGGGTGGAGCTGGTTGGTATTTCGACTTGACACACGGGCGCGGAGCCTGGAGGAGACGGAATGAACAGCAACAGAATGGTCTTGCGAGGCGTAGTTGCGGCACTGGCGCTGTATGGCGTCGTCGCGCACGCGGAGCCGCTCAAGGCTAATGTGATTCACTGGTGGACCTCGGGTGGCGAATCGGCCGCGATTCGTCAGTTTGCCGTCGCATACGACAAGGCCGGCGGCCAATGGGTCGACAACGCGGTGGCCGGCGGTGACCAGGCGCGCGCCACCGCGATCAACCGCATCGTCGGCGGCGATCCACCCACCGCCGCCCAGTTCAATACGTCGAAACAGTTCCACGATCTGATCGATCAGGGACTCCTGAATAACGTCGACGACGTCGCCGCGAAAGAAAACTGGAACGGCATTTTCCCTCAATCGATTCTCGACAGTATCCGCGTGAAGGGCCATTTCTACGCGGCGCCGGTCGACATTCATATGCCGGCATGGTTCTTCTACTCGAAGCCGGTGTTCCAGAAAGCGGGCATCGCGAGCGAGCCCAAAAGCTACGATGAATTCATCGCCGATCTCGGCAAGCTGAAGAGCGCGGGCGTGATTCCGCTCGCGTTCGGCGGTCAGCCGTGGCAGGAGAAGATCACGTTCGACGCGGTGCTCGCCGATGTGGGCGGCCCGGACCTGTATATGAAGGTCTATCGTGATCACGATCAGAACGCGGTGAATTCCGAGGCGTTCAAGAAGCTGCACGATTACGTCGACCCGGGCTCGCCTGGCCGCAACTGGAACGACGCGACCGCGCTCGTGACTTCGGGCAAGGCCGGCGTTCAGATCATGGGCGACTGGGCGAAGGGCGAGTTCGTCGCGGCGAATCAGACCGCGGGCAAGGACTTCGGCTGCTTCCCGGGCTTCGGTCCGCGTTCGCCGTATCTGGTCGCGGGCGATGTATTCGTGTTCCCGAAGACCGACAGCGCGTCGGCTATCAAAGCGCAGAATCTGCTCGCCACGGTGATGACCTCGCCGTCAGCGCAGGTCGCGTTCAGCGCGAAGAAGGGCTCGATTCCGATCCGCTCTGACGTCGACGAAAGCAGCCTCGACGTCTGCGCCAAGGAGGGCATCGCGATCATGAAGGACAAGTCGCGTCAGTTGCCGAATCCGGAAATGCTGCTGTCACCGGATACGCAAGGTGCGCTGACCGACGTCGTGACGAACTTCTGGAACAAGAACCAGTCAGTCGACGACGCGCAGAAAGCGTTCGCCAGCGCGCTGAAGGGCTAGGCCTCGCCATGCACGCGCTCAAGCTGCCAGCCGAGGGTTCGAACCCGCCGGGCAAGTCGCAACCCAGGCCGCGAAGCAAGCCGCTGAACCGGCGGTTTTCGATCGCGGTCTGGCTGGCCTTGCTGCCGATGCTCCTGACCGTCGTGTTCACGTATCTGGGCACGATGGTCTGGACCGCGCGCGTGTCGCTCAGCAATTCGCGCACGTTTCCGTCGAATGACTTCGCGGGTCTCACACAGTACGTGCGGCTGTTCCACAACGACCGCTGGCTGATGTCGCTGCAGAACATCGTGATCTATGGCGCGTGTTTCATCATCGCGTGCATGGTGATCGGCTTGCTGCTGGCGATCTTCATCGATCAGCGTGTGGTCGCCGAAGGCGCGTTGCGCACGGTGTTTCTGTATCCGTACGCGATGTCGTTCGTCGCGACCGGACTCGTATGGCAGTGGATTCTGAATCCGTCGCTCGGTGCGCAGCAGGTGCTGCGCAACCTCGGCTTCCCGCATGCGCGCTTCGACTGGATCGTCGATCAGGACTGGGTCATCTACACGATCGTGATCGCGACCGTGTGGCAGGCTTCGGGTCTCGTGATGGCGCTGCTGCTCGCGGGCCTGCGCGGCATCGACGAAGAGTTGTGGAAAGCCGCGCGCATCGACGGCATTCCACGCTGGCGGGTCTACGCGAGCATCGTGGTGCCGATGCTCGGACCGTCGATCTCGACCGCGTTCGTGCTGCTGTTCGTGATGGTCGTCAAGCTGTACGACGCGGTCGTCGCGATGACGCAGGGCGGCCCCGGCACCGCGAGCGAAGTGCCGGCCAAATTCATCATGGACTATCTGTTCGGACGCGCGAATATCGGCCTTGCGTCGGCTGCATCGATCGTGCTGCTCGCGACGGTGCTCGCGGTTCTCGCGCCGTTCTTCTATGCACGCAGCCGTGCGGCGCTGCGCGGGGAGAGAGGATGAACACGCTCGATTCCACGCTCAAAGGCGGTCTGCCGCAGCGCGCGCGTACGCGGCCTCGCCGTTCGGTGTTCTCGCCGGCGCGCCTGGGCATCTACGCGTTCCTGCTCACCGCCGCGGTGTTCTTTCTGCTGCCGCTCTACGTGATGCTGGTTACGTCGGTCAAACCGATGAGCGAGATCCGCCTCGGCAATCTGCTTGGCTTTCCGGTGCATTTCACGCTCGACGCGTGGGTTGCCGCATGGCAGTCGGCCTGTACCGGGCTCGATTGCAACGGCATTCGCGTCGGCTTCTGGAACTCGGTGTGCATCGTCGCGCCGAGCACGGTACTGTCGATCATGGTCGGCGCGGTGAACGGCTACGCGCTGTCGTTCTGGCGGCCGCGCGGTGCGGGTCTGCTGTTCGGCGTGCTGCTGGTCGGCGCGTTCATTCCGGTGCAGGTGATGATCTATCCGCTCGTGCGCGTGCTCGCGAGCGTGCATCTGTTCAGCTCGCTGCCCGGCATCGTCCTGATTCACACGATGTTCGGCATGCCGGTGATGACGCTGCTGTTCCGCAACTACTACGCGTCGATTCCGCAGGAGCTGTTCAAGGCCGCGCGCATCGACGGCGGCAGCTTCTGGCGCATCTTCTTTCAGCTGATGCTGCCGATGTCCACTCCGATCATCGTCGTCGCGCTGATCATGCAGGTCACGAACATCTGGAACGACTACATTCTGGGCCTCGTGTTCGCGGGCACGAAGAATCTGCCGATGACGGTGCAACTGAACAACATCATCAACACGACGACCGGTGAGCGGCTCTACAACGTCAACATGGCAGCGACCATTCTGACGTCGATGGTTCCGCTCGCGGTTTATTTCATCTCGGGCCGCTGGTTCGTGCGCGGCATTGCGTCGGGCGCCGTCAAGGGGTAAGGCATGACAGACATGGCTAATACGATCGATGCGGCCGCCGTGCCGGGTGCAAGCGCGGGCGCCGCGTCCGACGCCGCTGCGCTCACGCACCCCGCCAATGTCGCGGTCCGCAATCTGACGATTCGGCTCGGCGCGAACACGGTGATCGAGAACCTCGATCTCGACGTGCTCGCCGGCGAGTTCGTCGTGCTGCTGGGGCCGTCGGGCTGCGGCAAGTCCACGCTGCTGCATAGCATCGCGGGATTGATCGACGTCAGCGACGGCAGCATCGAGATCGCCGGCGAGGACATGACGTGGGCCGATCCGAAGGATCGCCGCATCGCGCTGGTGTTCCAGTCGTACGCGCTCTATCCGACCATGAGCGTCGAGCGCAACCTGTCGTTCGCGCTGCGCATCAACGGCACGCCGAAGGCGGAAATCGCAAGGCGTGTCGCGCGCGCGTCGGAGATGCTGCAACTGGGGCCGCTGCTCAAGCGCAAGCCGTCGCAGTTGTCGGGCGGTCAGCGCCAGCGCGTTGCGATCGGCCGCGCGATCGTGCGCGAAGCCGATGTGTTCCTGTTCGACGAACCGCTGTCGAACCTCGACGCGAAGCTGCGCACCGAGCTGCGCCGTGAGCTGAAGCAGCTGCATCACAGCCTCGGCGCGACGATGATCTACGTGACGCACGACCAGGTCGAGGCGATGACGCTCGCGACGCGCATGGCCGTGATGCGCGGCGGCGTGATCCAGCAGTTCGGCACGCCGGCCGAAGTCTATGCGCGGCCGAACAACCTGTTCGTCGCGACCTTTCTCGGCTCGCCGGCGATGAATCTGCTGAAGGGCACGCTCGAAACCCGCGACGGCGTGCTCCACTTTTGCTCCGGCAATGCGCAGATCGACGTGTCGGCATACGAGTTCACGCAGGCGCCCGAGCACGGTAAACCATGCGTACTCGGTGTGCGCGCCGAAGACGTGCATATCACGGCAGGCGCCAGCGAGCGCGCAAAAGTTTCGCTGATGGAGCCGATGGGCAACCACCGCGTGATCTGGCTCGACTATCATGGCGAACAGATCGCGTCGATCGATCAGACAAAAGCGCCGATTGCGGAGGATGACACCGTGGCGTTCTCGTTCGACGCCGCGCATGTCTCGCTATTCGACGAAGCGAGCGGCGCGCGCTTATAACGCCGCGGCGCGTCACGCGCGAAGCGGCTCGTCGAGACAGGCTTGATGGAGAACCGCGTGGCAACACTCAAGGACGTCGCGCAACTGGCCGGCGTGGGCATGTCGACCGCCTCACGAGCGATTTCCGGCAAGGGACCGATTTCAGCCGATGCCGCGGCGCGCGTGAAGGCGGCGATCGAGGCGCTGAACTTCCGCCCGTCGTCGATCGGCCGGGCAATGGCGACGCAGCAGCTCGGCATCATCGGCATCTTCGTGCCGACCTTCTTTGGTCCGTACTACGGCACGATCCTGAAGCAGACCGACACCGAGCTGCGCGCGGTCGGCCGGCATGTCGTGGTCGCGACCGGTTGCGGCGAGGTGTCGCCGCGCGAGCAGGCGATCGAGGCGGTGCGCTTTCTGATCGGCCGCGATTGCGACGGCGTGGTCGTGATCAGCCACGATCTGCACGACGAAGACCTGATCATGCTGCATGACATGCATCCGAAGATGGTGTTCCTGAATCGCGCGTTCGAGCAGTTGCCGGAAGCGTCGTTCAGCGCGGATCATCGGCGCGGCGGCGAACTCGCGGCGCGCACGCTGCTCGATCACGGGCATCGCGACATCGCGGTGATTTCCGGGCCCGCTACCGCGTCGGACAACGTGATGCGGATCGACGGCTTTTTCGCCGAACTCGCGCGAGCCGGCATTGCGCGCGACGACGTCCTGCTGATCGAATCGGACTTCTCGCCCGAAGGCGGCTACGCGGCCGCGCAGAAGCTGCTCGAGACACAGCGGCGTGTGACCGGCCTGTTCTGCGCGAACGACACGATGGCTGTCGCCGTGCTCGCGCGTTTTCACCAGGCGGGCATTTCGGTGCCGAACGACATTTCGGTGATCAGCTACGACGACGACTACTCGGCCGCGTACGCGGCGCCCGGGCTCACGTCGGTGCATATTCCGACCGGAGACCTGACGCAAAACGCGGTGCGCTGGCTGATCAACCAGTGTTACGGCACCACGTGGGAGATCTTCCGCGAGTTTCCGGTCAGCGTGACGATGCGCGAATCGGTCGGACCAGCGCCGATTCAGAAGAAAAATACCCATGGCGCAATGCGGTAGAAGGGTTTGACTAATCGTGGCGGTGTGATGTCTGGCGCGCGGATGCGCGCCGTCTCTTCTGTGTTATGCCGGCGCCGGTTGGAACTCGCGAATTGAATGGCGACGCGGCTACCCGCTATACGCGGCGAGGCTTTCCTCAGAGTCCCATCGATTTTTCGTCGTGTTTTTTCACGAGCGCCGTCGCGCGCTCATTCGCGTTTTCACTTACGGATGTGACGGTCTTTTTAAGGTCGCCGTAATCCTTCGCAATACTGCTTTGCGGTTTTCCCTCATTAAACTTGCGTCAAATTTCTCTAAACTCCGCTGTAACAAGTTGTTACGGGGTGAGTGTGATGCTGGCTATCTTTCTGATCGCCTGTCCGATCGGCATCGCTGCGCTGTTTGGTTTTGCGCGCCATGTGGATCCGCAGACGGGACGTTTCAAGCGGTAGTTTTTCTTCGCGCGTTCTTTCCGCGGCCACGCCGTGGAGATTTTCGCTTTGCGATCAAGCATTCGTTAGTTTGTCGTTAATCTGAAAGGGCTAACCGTTTGCGTCCTTTCGGTTTGCTTTCTCGTTTCCGTTTTCATCAATAGCCCGTTTTACCTTTCACAAGTCTTGCCTTGGCGTGCCGGTTCGCGGCACGATGCGCGATACCTTCGTTTTTGGGTCGGCATCGCACATGCAAGATTCTCTGCAGAAAATGGCGGCACGTGCCAGCGTGCTGAAGGGCGTTCTTCCTTTGAGCCGGATCGCGGCGGCGCGTGATGCGCTGGCCGGTGTGCAGCTTGCGTCGATGGATATACCGCAGGTGCTCGGCTATGCGCGCATTGCCGGTATGCCGGCCGTCACAGGGCTCTATACGGTGTTTCTGCCGCTGATCGCGTTCGCGTTTTTCGGCGCGTCGCGGCATCTGGTCGTCGCTGCCGATTCGGCCACCGCGACGATCTTCGCGAGCCGTCTGGAGACGATGGCACCCGCGTCGAGCGCCGAATACGCGGCGCTCGCGGCGATGGTCGCGCTGCTGACGGCCGGCTTGCTGCTCGTCGCGCGCATCTTCAAGCTCGGTTTTCTCGCCGATTTCCTGTCTCGCACGGTGCTGGTCGGCTTTCTCGCCGGCGTCGGCGTGCAGGTCGGCATCGCGATGCTCGGCGACATGCTCGGCGTGCCCGGACATGCGGCGCGCAGCGTAGATCAACTGCTGCTCGTGGTGAGCAAGGCCACCCAGATCAATCGGCCGACGCTGGCGATCTCGCTCTTCGTGGTGGCTGCGATTCTCGTTTGCAAGCGGTTCTGGCCGCGCCTGCCGGTGCCGTTGATCGCGGTCGTCGGAGGCATTGCCGCGAGCGACGTGTTCGGATTCGCCGCGCACGGCATCTCGATCCTCGGACCGGTGGAGGGCGGCTTGCCGCCGCTGCGGATTCCGCTGGTGACGTGGCAGCAGATGCTCGATCTCGTGCCGGTCGCGGCCTCGTGCTTCGTGATGATCGTCGCGCAAAGCGCCGCCGCGAGCCGCGTGTTCGCCGAGCGCTATCACGAGCCGGTCGATACCAACGCGGACCTGCTCGGCATCGCGGCCGCCAACGCGGCGGCGGCGTTTTCCGGCGCGTTCGTCGTCAACGGCAGCCCGACGCAGACCGCGATGGCCGATCGCGCCGGCACGCGCAGCCAGTTCGCGCAGCTCGTGTTCGCTGCGGTCGTGGTGATCGTGCTGCTGTTTTTCAGCCGCTATCTGCAGTATCTGCCGCACTGCATCCTCGCGAGCATCGTGTTTACGATCGCGGTCGGCCTGATCAACGTGCAGTCGCTCTTTTCGATTCGCCGGGAAAGCCCCGGCGAGTTCGCGCTAGCGTTGTTCACGGCGGCGGCGGTTGTGCTGATCGGCGTCGAGCACGGCATTCTGGTCGCGGTCGCGTTGTCCTTGCTGCGTCACGTGCGGCACAGCTACCGCCCGCACACGATGATGCTCGCGCCCAACGGCGACGGCATGTGGGTGCCGGTGCCGGCGGTGCCCGGCATCGAGACCGCGCCGGGGTTGATCGTCTATCGCTTCGGCGCCGACCTGTTCTACGCGAACGATCATTTTTTCGTCGACGATGCGCGCCGCCTGATCGAGCACGCACCGAACGCCGTGCGCTGGTTCGTCGTCGATGCGAGCGCGATCACGGACGTCGATTATTCGGCGGCGCGCTCGGTGGGCGAGTTGTGCTCGGCGCTCAAGCGCGATGGGATCGAGGTGGTCTTTGCGCGGGTGAATCGCTATTTGCGCTCGGATATGGATCGGCATGGCATTACGCCGATCGTCGAGGAGCGCTGCATTTTCGGCACGCTGCATGAGGCGCTGAGCATGGCGGGGGTGGAGAAGCCGCATGAGCAGGTGAAGGGGGCGCCATGACGGGGAGGGCGCGTGCGGTATCGGAGCGAAAAAAAATTGATGGCAAACGTTGTCTACGCCTCATTTTTCGTCGCCTGGCTGGATTATGCTGATCTGTCGCTGCGATTAGCAGATATTAATTACAAAAACATGAACAGCTTCGATTCGACCATCGAAACATATCTGTCCAGCATACACTTCGGTCATTTCGCGACCCAATCGATACAAGCCATCGCCGACCTGTACACCTTTAAAGGGCTGGTATTGATTGCCGTGCTTTGGTGGATCTGGTTTCAACGAGACGAACGCGCCGAATGGCGGCGCGAAATAGTGCTCGCGACGCTTCTCAGCGGTGTCGTGGCGCTCTTCGTCGGAAGGCTGCTGGCGCACTGGCTGCCATTAGAGTGCGTCCCATCTACAGCACCGAACTGCGGATGCAGTTCGCGAGCGGCGCGACCAAGGCTGCGCAGTTGTCGGACTGGAGTTCGTTTCCAAGCGATCACGCCATGCTATGGATGGCGGTCGCCACCGGCATCTTCGTCGTGTGGCGGGGCATCGGCGTGCTGGCGCTTCTCTATACCGCGCTGTTCATTTGCCTTCCGCGCGCCTATCTCGGCTTTCACTTTCCGACCGATTTGCTGGCGGGCGCCGCGCTGGGAATCGGGATCACGTTGATCCTGACACGCGATGCGATTCGCACGCGCTACGCGACCCCGGTGCTGCGATGGATCGAACGCTATCCGGGACCTTCGGCCATGCTCGCCTTCCTTCTATGTCTGCAACTGGTCACGCAGTTCGAAGAAC
Source organism: Paraburkholderia sp. EG304 (assembly GCF_046543485.1). Lineage (NCBI taxonomy): Bacteria > Pseudomonadati > Pseudomonadota > Betaproteobacteria > Burkholderiales > Burkholderiaceae > Paraburkholderia > Paraburkholderia sp. EG304. The sequence continues at coordinate 150,186 of NZ_JBKGUA010000017.1, forward strand.
TGCGTGCTCTGGCGTGCGGCGTGTTCAAGCATCTATGACCCGGCTGGCGCCTCACTGTCAGTGAACTGAGATTAGCGAGCAACCTCTATTGCCATCTCATGCAATATTCTGTCTAATTAAATCAGAATAAAACGTCCGATTCATTCGGATCGCTGATACAGTCGACCGGGGTTCACTTCATGCACTCTCTGCTGCCGCTCAAGGCCCAGGTGCGTCGTCACGCGCGCACGCTCGCCGGGTATTTTCCAGCTCCATTTACACGCGACGAATCAAGCTGTGTCGACATCCTCGGTGTGATGACGCCGAGGCTGCTGAACGGAGGCACGCTGCTGAACCTCAACTACGGCGAAGTGGACCGCTTCACCGACAAGACCCGCGCGACGGGCACCTTATTCGTCGCAATTGGCGAAGACTTCGTGCGCGTCGCGACTTCGGTCAAAAGGCAAACCGGCGAGCGAGCCGTGGGCACGGTACTGGACCGCTCGCACCCCGGCTATCGGATGCTGCGCAGCGGGCAGCCCTACACCGGTTACGCGACGCTATTCGGCAAGCAATACATGACGCGGTACGAGCCGATCCGGGACAGTTCCGGCGCCGTAATCGGCGCGCTGTACGTCGGCCTCGATGTCAGCGAGGTGTGGAACCTGTCGATCGGAGCGAGGCTCGCGCTGCTGACCCTCGCCGCGAATACCGTACTCCTGCTGGGCTATGGTCGGCTGCTGCAGGTAGTGGTCCTCCCGGACCCGGCGAGCCCCGCGGGAGCGTCGCCGCCTTTCCTGCCAACCGGCGTGATCGGCTTCGGGCTGCTCGGCGCGCTGGTGGTCAGCGCGCTCGTCTTCGTGACGACCCGGCGCGGTCTCGGCATGCAACTGCTCGAAGCGAAGGCCGCCGCGGAAAAACTGGCGGCCGGCGACTTGACCGCGCAGGTGCATGTGAGCCGTCGCGACGAACTCGGCCAGTTGATGCAGGCGATGAACGGCATCAGTGTCGGCCTGGCCTCGGTAGTCGGCAACGTGCGACGCGCGTCCGATATGATCGCGCTGGGCGCGCGCGAGATTGCCGCCGGCAACGCGGAGCTATCGTCCCGCACCGAGGCGCAGGCCGGCTCGCTCGAGGAAACCGCTTCGACGATGGAACAATTGACTGCGATGGTCCGCGCCAATGCCGAACGCGCGTCGCACGCCAACCAGCACATCGCGTCGGCCTCCGATCTCGCGGTCAAAGGCGGCACCGTGGTGGGCCGTGTGGTCACCACCATGTCGCTGATCCGCGGCAGTTCAAGCAAGATCGTCGACATCATCAGCATGATCGATTCGATCGCCTTTCAGACCAATATCCTGGCTTTGAACGCGGCCGTCGAGGCGGCCCGCGCCGGCGACCAGGGGCGCGGCTTTGCGGTCGTCGCCGCCGAGGTGCGCAGCCTCGCCCAACGCAGCGCGATGGCCGCCAAGGAAATCAAGGCGCTGATCACGGATTCGGTCGGCAACGTCAATGCAGGCGGAGAACTGGTCGACCAGGCTGGCCGGGACATGACCGAAATCGTCACAGCCGTCGATAGTGTGGTCACCTTGATGGGTGAGATTACGCACGCGAGCAACGAGCAAAGTACCGGCATCGGCGAAATCAATCGCGCGATCGGACACATGGACGAGATGACCCAGCAAAACGTTGCTCTGGTCGAGCAGGTGGCAGCCGCGGCGGCCAGCATGCAGGAACAGGCGTCCACGTTGGAAGATGCGGTGCAGGTTTTTCGGCTGGTGGGTGACGGGGCAAACCGATAGTCGCGGTCAGTGCCGCAATCAGCGGGGCATCGGATTGAACGGCGATGCGCGACGTGTACGCGGACGTTTCCCGCACTTTCCTGCACTAGAATGGGTTATTGTCGACGTCGTAGACGTATCTGGTCAGCGCGACGTGCAGGATTCTCGTTGGAGGAATGCCATGCCGACCTACCGGTACAGGTGCGAGAAATGCGGTGAGATGTTCGAACATGCCGAGCATCTTGCTGAACATCAAGACGCTCATCCCGCTTGCCCGAAGTGCGGAAGCGAAAAGGTCCAGCACATACCCACGCCATTTGTGCCAAAAACGTCCCGAAAAAGCTGAAATCTGTCTTCGCGGTACTCGCGGACATTCGAACGTCGGTTCTCTCCTGCCGACGGATCTTCGCTCGCCGATTCTCGCCATCGCCTCGTGACGATTGGTAAGTTGGATGTGAGCGTGCAAAGCTGGAAACAGTTGAGATGTAAGCGCGCAAGTATCGTGCCGCCGATCGCATAGGAACCCGCGGCAGCGGCCCGGCAGAACTTGCCAAGAATGAATCCCAGACTTTGCAGCCACCAGTATCTGCTTACCGCTCAAGCCGTCCGGCCGCGCTGGCTGCCCCAGAGACCCGAAAGCGGGAGCAGTGCTTCAAATCCGACGAACCGTTGAAATAGCCCACGAATCGCCGAGGGCAGAAAAGAGTTGTGCACGAAAGACCAACGGACGAAAAGAAATCACTTTCGCACGGCCGACCTTTTGCACGGGGCTGGGCCGACGTATGCTGGAAATCCAGGTGACTCGACTCTAATACTCGCCATGGATACGCGAGATGCGTTCGATATATCGCTGAGCGAAGTCGATTCGGCGTTCGAGGCCCTGGAACTTGCCCGTTCCACGTCGGGCGAGGATTCACTCGCTTACACCGAGGCGTGCGAGAGGTATCGCATTACGATTCTCAGGTGGAAGTCAATTTACGCGTTGCTGGTTGCCAATGGAGCGCGAACCATGATGCCAAACGTTGGTAAGGGACGGCGCCTGCTCGTCCTCCGCAGAGGACATGAGCCGATTGCCGAATCCCTCTTCGTTATCGCCCGGGTGCGAGGCTTCGTTTCCACGCTCGAGACGTGCGCTGATGCGGTACGGGGGCAAATCGTCAGCAACGCACAACTGACGGTGCTTGACGGCGACTGCCATCTTGCATCGAAGTTAAAAGCGATCGAGTTGATCAACAAGCACTGCCCGCAATGCCGGGTTGCGGTTCTGTCCAGTACGCTGTCTCCTTTCGCAGAGTGGCCGGGTGTCGATGCGGTGATCGACCGTGGCGCATCGCCAAAGCAGATGCTCGAGTGTTTCTGCCAACTGATTGATTCCTCCGAGCTCGACGACTGCGCTGTTCTTGCGCCCCCCCCCCCCCGATATTGGCCTATGGTCGGCATGATTCATAGCGCGGTTAGCTAGCACCGATTCAATCAGGCGTTTCGCGTGGTCCGTTGCTATTCAGCGTGTCCCGTTTCAGGCATCGGCTTCGCGTATTTCACGATGCCTGACCAAACCGGCAGTGAAGCTCTAACGATTTCAAATCAAACCGCTAGTGAATCCGCATTGCGTCAAGTTGCAACGTCGAGGCTGTTTCGCGGCTCGACGCTCGCGATGTTTCTGTCGGGACTCGGCACGTCAGCGGCCGCGCCGCGGATCGTTCTTTTCCTGGTGAAGGAACTTGGCGCCTCGCTGCCGTTGGCCGGACTCTCGAGCTTCTCATCATGCCCTTCAGCATCGGGCTGGGTCGCCGGCTCGGCAACGTGTGGTTGATGTGTATCGCGGCCGCCCTGAGGGTGTTCGCCAACATTTGCTTTGCGCTGTGGCCGTCCGCAACGGGCATGTTCGCGGGACAGATTCTGATGGGGGGTGTGTGGGGGCATCTTCATGGAGCTGGGCATCCTCGTTGCTCAACGCCTGCTTCCGAGCGCGTTGGCGACCGCATCGGCGATTTTCATGAGCTCGACGGCTCTCGCTTCGGCGCTAGGCGGCGTCGCCGGCGGTCTCGGGGTCAAAATGCTGGGCCTGCCGAATGTATTCCTGCTGCCGGCGCTGTTCGCTGGTATTGCCGCGATCGGACTCGCATTGACGGCACGCACCGAAAGCCGACGGCAGGCGTAACAACGATCACGCTCAGCGCAGTGAGCGTATTCTATGAAGCCTCGTGACGAATTCATCGGCAGGCAGCGAGGGTCTCATGAATACGACAGAGCGGATCATCAAGTGGCGCGATCTACGGCATGTAGACGGCGCCGTCAGCGAACCGCGCAATCCGCTGCCCGCGGTGTGCGACGTATCGGTGACGAACGTTTGCAACGCCGCATGCGACTTCTGCGGGTTCTCTCGCGAGAAGAATCTGGCCGGACCGCGTCGCTATCTCGATCCTGATGAATTCGCGCGCGCACTGCCGATCCTGCGCAGACGCCGGATTCGTTACATGACGCTGCAAGGCGGCGAGCCGCTGGTTCATCCGCAGATCGCATCGCTGGTGGCTTCGGCCACCAGGGCCGGCATTCAGTGCGGTGTGATCACCAACGGCTGGTTTCTTCCGCGCCATATCAAGCAACTGGCGGAGGCCGGCCTCAAGCGCCTGCTGATTTCCATCGATAGCGCGGACATGCGCGAGCATGAGCACAACCGCGGCCTGCGCGGTCTCGAGGCCCGCATCCGCGAGGGCATCACGCAAGCTCATCGCTTCGGCATCGAGGTGTGCGCATCGATTACGGTGAGCCGTCTGGTCCGTTACGAATTGCTTCCCGAGACGCTCAACCGGCTCGGCTTCGATGCGGTCGTTTTTTCCTATCCGCGGCGCGAGGCGTTTGGATCGACTTCGCTCGTGTACGACGAAGATTCGAAACTCGTCGACCTGAACACCGACGAATTACTCGAAGCGTTGAGCGCGATCGCGCGCCTGAAGAAGCGCTTCCGTGTGATGGACCCGAGCGCCGCGCTGGACGAGGTCGCGCGCTTCGTGCGCGGTGAACGGCAACTGGTTCCATGTATCGGTGGCAGCAAGTACTTTTATATCGACTGGAACCTCGACGTCTGGCGTTGCGAGGCATGGCCCGAGCCGATGGGCTCCGTGTTCGACCTCGACCGTCTGCCCGATCAATGCGAACCCTGCAATGCCTGCATGATGGGATGCTATCGGCACGCCAGCATTCTGATGCACGGTGCGATCGCCGTGACCGATTCGGTGTACGCGCTGGGCCGGGGTCAGCTTCGGACTGCAGTCAGCTTGTTGTTCCAGCGCAGCGTCGCGTATTCGCTGTGGGCGCTTTCCGTTGAAGAATTGCCGCGAGCTTCGCTCATGTCGTTCGCAAGACGGCTGGGCGGACGCCGTTCCGCGCGGCAAACGGGTTAAGTTCGATTGGCGCGAACCGCATTCGGAATCCCGACGTGCGGCACGCGATTTGGGAAGGCCATCGGAAGCGAGAAAACCGGCAACGGACCGATTCGATTGCCTAAGATCAAGTTACGCGCTCCGCGAGGAATGCACCGCGGCTCGCGAATGTCTTTATCGTCGCGCAGCCGTTTCCTGCGCGACTCTTCCACAAGGAGGTCACGATGAAATCAGACGACAAGGGCGACGTGCGCGCTTTCGTGCAAACGGCGGAGCAGGGTGGCGAGCATGTCTGGGTAATCACGCTGGTCGACTTCGCGGCCCGTGAGGTCAGACGCTCGCTCGTTTCGGACGAGACATATGCGACCGCCGCCGCTGCCAGAGATGCGGGGCAGGCCCATTTGAAGGGCCTGGAGCAGGACCGCTAGGACCGCCGCCTTGTTTTCGCCCACGGAAGTACTAACGTTGGACTATAAGTAAACCGGCGGTAACGGGGGCGCAAGAGGGCAAAGCTCATGGCCAGTACGCAAGGAAGCACCGGATCGCCGTTTGCGGCGTCCGTCGAAGCGGGCAGTTATCGCGTCACGCGACCGCAAAACGCAAGCGATGTGATCGACCTGCTGCAAAAGCGCGATATTCAGATCGTCGATCTGAAATTCACCGATCTGCCCGGCCTCTGGCAGCATTTCTCGATCACGCTCCCCGAAGTTCACGACGACCTGTTCAGCGCCGGCATCGGTTTCGACGGTTCATCGATCCGCGGCTTCCAGGAGATCCACGAGTCCGACATGCTGCTGCGGCCCGACCCGGCAACGGCCTTCGTCGACCCGGCTTGCGGCACGCCGACGCTGTCGATCATTTGCGACGTAGTCGATCCAGTTCTGCGACTACCGTATTCGCGCGATCCGCGCTACGTGGCGAAAAAGGCGGAGAACTACCTGCGCCAGACCGGCATCGCGACGACGTGTTATTTCGGGCCGGAGCTCGAATTCTTCATCTTCGACTCGATCCGCTTCGGCCAGGATCAGCACTGCGGCTACTACTACGTCGAGTCGGCCGAGGGCGACTGGACCACCGGCCGCGACGAGGGCGCATACGGCGGCGGCAACCTCGGCTACAAGCAGCACTATAAGGAGGGCTATTTCCCGGTGCCTCCTCATGACACGCTGCAGGAGATCCGCTCGGAAATCGCGCTGACGCTGCAGCAGGCCGGCGTGCAGATCGAAGTGCATCACCACGAAGTCGCGACCGCCGGACAGAACGAGATCGACATGCGTTTTGCGACGCTCACCCGCATGGCCGACAACGTGATGATCTACAAATACATCTGCAAGAACGTCGCGCGTCGGCACGGCAAGGTTGCAACCTTCATGCCGAAGCCGCTGTTCGCCGACAACGCGAGCGGCATGCATTGTCACCAGAGCCTGTGGAAAGACCAGCAGAACCTCTTTTACGACGCGGGCGGCTGGGCGCTGACTTCCGACATGTGCCGCTGGTACATCGGCGGATTGCTTCAGCACGCGCCCGCGCTGATGGCCTTTTGCGCGCCGACGACGAATTCGTACAAGCGCCTGGTGCCGGGATACGAGGCGCCCGTCAATCTGGCGATGTCGCAGCGCAACCGCTCGGCCGCGGCGCGCATTCCGATGTATTCGGATTCGCCGAACGCGCGGCGCGTCGAGTTTCGCTGTCCGGACCCGTCGGCCAATGCGTATCTGGCTTTCGCCGCGATGCTGATGGCCGGTCTGGACGGCATTGAAAACAAGACGGATCCCGGCGAACCGCTCGATCGCAACATCTATGATTTGCCGCCCGAAGAAGCGCGCAATATACGGCAGGTGCCGGGCTCGCTCGAAGCGGCGCTGGCGGCGCTCGAAACCGACAACACGTTCCTGCGCAAAGGCGAAGTCTTTACCGACGACGTGATTCAGACATGGATCGACTACAAGCGCAGCCGCGAGATCGACACGATCAAATTGCGCCCGCATCCATGGGAGTTTTACCTGTACTTCGATATCTAGAAGAACAGGCCTCAAACTTCATAGCAGGATCGGCGCGCAAATCAGGAGAAATACCGCGATATAAATGACGCCGAAAATCAGCCCGAGTCTCCAGAAATCACCCGCAGGCAGATACCCGCTGCCGAAGTACACGGGGCTCGGCCCCGTTCCATACGGCGTCAGGATGCCCATGATCCCCAAAGTCAGCGACAGCATCAGCGCGAACGCCTCCATCGGCATGCCGGGAATGGTCGAGCCCACCGCCAGCATGACCGGCAGCATCGCCGTCGCATGGGCGGTGACGCTCGCGAACATGTAATGCGTGAAGAAAAAGATCAGCACGAGGACGATCGCGGCCTCCGTCGGGGGAAAGCCTGCCATATGAGTCGATATCGTCCCGGCGAACCATTTGACGAAGCCAGTCCTGCTGAGCCCGTCGGCGAGGGCGACCAGCGTCGCGAACCACACGAGGGTATTCCACGCCTGCTTGTTGCCGAGCATGTCGTCCCAGCTCACTACCTGGGTGACCAGCATCAGCGCGATCACCATCAGCGCCGCGGTCGTCGGATTGACATAGTCGTCCGCAAAGACCCATAACGCGAGGGCGATCAGTACCAGCACGGCGAGCATGATTTCCCGTCTGGTGAGCGGCCCCATCTCCTTCAGTTGCTGGGCAGCCCAACTCGGCACTTCGGCGCTGTGCTTCACTTGCGGCGGATACAGCACGTAGGTCAGCAGCGGGATGGCCAGCAGCAGCAGGATGCCCGCGGGCGCAAAGGCCAGAAACCACTGCGTCCATTCGAGGTCGACGTCGACCGTTTTCTTGACGAGTTCCGCGGCGAGCAGATTGGGTGCGAGCGCGGTGAGGAACATCGAGCTCGTCACGCAGGTCGTGGCGATAGCGGTCCACATGATGTAGGAACCGATGCGCCGCGCCGACGGGTCGTTCGGCTTCGAGTCGTAAAGCGGCGGCAAACTGCGAATCACCGGAAAGATCGTCCCGCCGCTGCGCGCCGTATTGGAAGGGGTAAATGGCGCGATCACGGCGTCCGCCACCATCACCGCATAGCCGAGCGTGAGGGTCCGACGTCCCAGCGCCCGCACGAGCATCAATGCAATGCGTTTGCCGAGCCCCGTCTTCTCGTAGCCGAGGGCGAACATGAAGGCGCCGAAGATCAACCAGACGGTGCTGTTCGAGAAACCGGAAAGCGCCCAACTGAGGCCCGCGTTCGCAACATTGAAACCGGGCTTGGCGAGTTGCGCGGGACTGAAGAACACCCACTCGCTGAACACAGCGACGAGCGTCACCGCGATAAGACCGATCGCGGCGCCCGGAATGGGCTCCAGCATCAGCCCGACGATCACGCCCGCGAAAATCCCGAAGTAATACCACGCGTGTTGCGCGAGACCGGGCGGCGCGGGAATCAGTCCGATCACGATCGCCACGATCAGAGGAGCGACGGCCTTCCAGAAAGTTTTCATGCCATGCTCCATTCTCATAACCGTCCTTGTGCTAAGGTTTATATGACCTTTTTTGCGCGTTCGCCAGTGAAGTGTTCACGGCATGCAAGGAGAGTGCGAGGCCATGGTTCGCGTGAGTATCGAAGGGCGCGAGATTCAGGCGCCGGGCAATTGCTCGATTCTGCAGGCCATGGGGCATGCGGGGCAGACTCTCGTCGAGGGTGTCGGCTGCATGTCCCAGGGCGTGTGCGGCTCGTGCCGCGTGATGGTGCGACGCAGCGGCGAGCAGGAAGTCAAAACCGCGCTCGCCTGCGAGACCCTCGTCGAAGAGGGCATGCAGGTCGCCTTCCTCGATTACTTCACCGAGTCGGAGCGTCACCTGTATCGAATGGAAGAGATCAGCGACAGCTGGCAGGCGCTCGGCAAGATCGCCGAGATCTTCCCCGAAGCGGCGCATTGCCGTCATTGCAGCGGCTGCGATCGCGCCTGTCCGAAGGGGCTGGAGGTGCAGCGCGGCGTGAACCTCGCGGTCGAGGGCAATCTGCCCGCATCGAGCCAGGTGTTCGACGAATGCGTGATGTGCAACCTGTGCACGCTCGCATGCCCCGAGCATATCCGGCCCAACCATCTGGGTGTGTTCGTGCGCCGGATGATCGCGTCGCTTTCGCTGCGTCCGGCCAATCTGATGCGGCGGCTGCAGCAGATCGAGAGCGGCGAGCTGAAGATCGACTTCGATGCGCCTGGCGCTCGACCGCCGCGCTGACCGGAGCGAATCGTCATGTCCGCCGGCATACCCTACGAAACCGCGCGCCAGCGCTACCGCCCCGGGATGGCGGCCACGCTCCGCGGCGACGACGTCCCGGTCGCTGAACTGCTGAAGGCTTATCACCCCGATCATGGGCCGCATGCGCGGGTCACGCTGAGTGTCGGGGTCAATCGCGGCGAGCCGTGTCAGCCCGATCTCGCGCGCCATCTGCAGGCTAACGCGCTGATCGACGATGTCGATATCGCCGGCGCGCAGCTGATCACGACCGATGTGCTGGTAATCGGCGGCGGTGGCGGCGGCTGCGCCGCGGCGCTCACGGCGGCGAAGCAGGGCGCGCGCGTGATCCTCGCCACCAAGCTGCGTCTTGGCGACAGCAATACGGTGATGGCCGAGGGTGGAATCCAGGCGGCCATCGGCGAGGACGACAGTCCCCAACTGCACTTCGAGGACACGCTTCGCGCCGGACACTTCTGCGGCGAGCCCGAACTCGTGGCCCAGATGGTGATGGACGGCCCCGATGTGATTCGCTGGCTGATCCAGCTCGGCATGATGTTCGATCTGGAAGAGGACCAGCCGCTTGGCGGCAATCTGCTGCGCAAGAAACCCGGAGGCGCATCGGCGGCGCGCATTCTGTCGTATCGGGACTATACCGGCCTCGAAATGATGCGCGTGCTGCGCGAGGCAGTGGACCTCGATCCGGGCATCGAGTTGTGGAACCGCTGCCCTCTGGTCGAGCTGCTGTCCGACGAGCACGGCGGTTGCGCCGGCGCGGTGATCTACAACCTCGAATGGCGTACCTTCGTGCTGGTGCGTGCGCGCGCCGTGATCCTCGCCACTGGCGGCGCGGGGCGACTGCATCTGAATTCGTTTCCGACCTCGAACCACTACGGCGCCACCGCCGACGGCCTCGTGCTCGCCTATCGGATCGGCGCGCACCTGCGCGAACTCGACTCGTTCCAGTACCATCCGACCGGCATCGCCTACCCGCACCATCTGGCGGGCGGCCTGATTTCCGAGGCGGCGCGCTCCGCCGGCGCGAGACTGCTGAACGGCGAAGGCGAACGTTTCGTCGACGAACTCAGGCCGCGTGACGTGGTCGCTTCGGCGATCCTGCGTGAGTGCGCACTAGGCCGTGGGATCGAGCGCGACGGCCAGGTCGGGGTGTTCCTCGATACGCCGACACTCGAACTCGAGCATCCGGGCATTCTGGCCAAACGCCTCGTCACGCTTCGCCATCTCGCTGACAAGTGCGGCATCGATGCCGCGCAGGAGCCGTTCCTCGTTTATCCCACGCTCCACTACCAGAACGGCGGCGTCGCGATCGACAAAGATGGCGCCACCAACGTCCCCGGCCTTTTCTGCGTCGGCGAGGTGACGGGCGGCATCCACGGCCGCAACCGCTTGATGGGCAACGCGCTGCTCGACATTCTGAGCATGGGCCGGCGTGCTGGCGCGAAGGCCGCGCAATCGAGGGAATGGGTGATGACGAACCGCGCCGGAATCGGTCACGTGCACGCTTGGCAGAGAGAGCTGACGCTGGCGGGACTGCCGCTTCACGTGAAAGCGCCGCAACTCTTTCCCGCCTATGCGCATTTCGATCTGCGAGTCGATGCGGGATTGCGCACGAGCGCGCGGAGCCGCGTGATCGGTGGCATCCGGTGACGCGAACCACGGAGCACGCGATGCAAACGCTGAATCAGTGCTTGATGAGGGACGATTTCCGCGTCGGCGCCGACCTCGATGCATGGTTCGCGCGCGGCGGCGGCGAGGGACTCGCCAAAGCGCTCGACGACCCGGAGGCGATCATCGCCGCGCTCGCCGAGGCCGATTTGCGTGGCATGGGCGGCGCTGGCTTCCCCGCGCATCGAAAGTGGGCGCCGGTTGCGAGCGCCCCCGGCGGCGACAAGTACGTCGTTTGCAATGGCAACGAAGACGAGCCGGGCACCTTCAAGGATCGCTTTCTGCTCGAACACACACCGCATCAGGTGATCGAGGGCGCGCTGATTGCCGCAGTGGCGACGCGGGCCAACCATGTCGTCTTGTACGTGAATCCGCATCAGACGGGGTCGCTCGCCGCGACTCGCGAGGCGGTCAGGCAGTGGTCGGGACACGCGCAATTCGCCGCTATCGAGCGTTGGATCGGTGCGCCGTTGTCGCTCGGCGTCGTGCCCAGCTCGGGCTTGTATATCGGCGGAGAGGAGACGGCGGTGATCGCGAGCGTCGAAGGCGGCTTTCCGTTTCCGCGGCGCAAACCGCCTTTCCCCGCGGAGCAGGGCGTGCACGGCGCGCCGACCATCGTCAACAACGTCGAGACGCTGGCCCACGTGCCCGGGATTCTGCGCCACGGCGCGCAGTGGTATCGCGAGCTCGGAGTGGGCAATGCTGCCGGAACCAAGCTCTATTCTCTTTCCGGCGACGTGCTGCGTCCCGGCCTGTACGAACTGCCGATGGGCACGAGCCTCGAGACGCTGGTGTTCCAGCACGGCGGCGGCATGCTGCAGGGCAAGGAGTTCAAGGCGGTCTTCACGGGCGGCCCATCGAACACGCTATTGACCAAGCGCGATCTCGACGTGGCGCTGGACTTCGACTCGGTGCGTCAACGCCGTTCGCGTCTCGGCACGGGCGCGATGATCGTGGTGTCGGAAGGCACGAGCATTGTGCGCAAGGTCGCGGACTACGTGAACTTCTTCGCCCAAGGTTCGTGCGGCCAGTGCCCGCCTTGCAAGGGCGGAACGTTTCAGATGATGCGGCTTCTGAACCGGCTCGACACGGGCCGCGGCGTGCGAGCCGATCTGGATGCACTGGAGAACCTGTGCCGCGTTCTTCCCGGCAGCGGGCGTTGCGGTTTGATCGACGGCGCGGTGACGGTGGTGGAGAGTTCCATCGATCAGTTCCGCGCGGAATACGAAGCGCTGTTGATGGCGTAGGGGCAGGGCGGCCGATATCGCGGCTAGAACGGCCAATACAACGGCGCAATGAACACGACCACCGCCATCGACCACAACACGATCAGCAGGCCGATCTTCCAGTAGTCGCCGAACTCATACGCGCCCGGGCCGTACGTGACGAGGTTGACCGGCGTACTCATCGGCGTCAAGTGCGCCGCGCCCGCACCGAGCGCGACAGCGACCAGGAACGGCGTCGCCGACACGCCGAGTTCCTGCGCGGTGGCGACCGCGATCGGCACCGTCACGAGCGCCGCCGAGTTGTTCGAGATCACCTGGGTCAGCACCGCGGCCACGCAGAAGAGTCCCGCCAGCACCGCGCGCGGGCCGCCCGAGCCGACCGCCTGGATCACGTAATCACCGATCTGATACGCGAGCCCGGTGTTCGACATCGCGGTGGCGAGAGGAATCAACGCACCGACCAGCACGCAGGTATTCCAGTCGATCGTGTACAGCTGGTTCAGTGTGATCACGCGCGTCAATACCATCGCGGTCACGCACATCAGCGTCGCCACCGCGGGCGGTACCGCGTTCGTCGCGAGCAGGATGACCAGCACCGCGAGGATCGCGAGCGCCTCGCGCGCGCCGCGACTCAGCGCGATGGTCTGGCGCCGTACCATCTGCGGAGAATCGACCATCAGTATCTGCGGGTCGGAGAAGTGTTTGTCGAGCGCTTCCCATGTGCCCCTGAACAGCAGATGGTCGCCCGCGAGCAGCGTGGTCGACGGCTCGGGGACGTTGTTGCCGCCGCGCTGTATCGCGAGCACGATCAGATCGCCTTCGTGCGTCGCCATGCCCGGAAACACGGTTTGTCCGATCAGCCCCGAGCGCGGTGGTATCACGACTTCGGCGAGACCCGACGAGCGATTGAACAGCGCATTCGTGACCGCCTGCGCTTCGGCGAGCGGCTCGCGAATCGCGAGATGCAAGTCGTTCGCGAGCCGGGCGATGCCTTGCGCGTCGCCGCGCACCAGCAGGTGATGGCCCTCGCTCGCTTCTTTCTGCGCGCATTCGGCGCCTTCATCGTCGGTCAGGCCGAGCACGCTGACACCGGGGTATCGCGACAGATCGATGCTGTCGAGCGTCTTGCCGATCAACGGCGAGCCCGCGCGCACGCGCAGCCGGAACAGGCCGTCCGCGAGCCGGTATTGCTCGACCAGCGTGTGCGCGTGCTGGCTGAAATCGGCCGGCAGCGAATTCGAGCTGCGCCTGGGCAACAACAGCGGGCCGAGTATCAGAATGATCGCAAGGGTGCCGGCGAACAACGGCAGACCCACGATCGACCATTCGAAGAAGCGGATCGGCGCGCCGCCGAGCGCATCGGCCGCGCTCGATGCGATCACGTTGACCGGACTGCCGAGCAACGTGAGCTTCGCGCCGGTCAGGCACGCGATCGACACGGGCATCATCAGTTGCGACGGCGCGAGCTGGGTCCGCACGCAGATGATGACCGCGATCGGCAGCATCGCGACGACGGCGCCGTTCATGCCGATCAGCGCAGTGGATATCGCGGACAGGATCAGCAGCGACGCGATCAGTCGCTTGCGGCTGCTGCCCGAGTGGCGAATCAGCCACTGTCCCGCCCATGTGCCGACACCGGTCGTTTCGAGGCCGATGCCGATGCCGAGCAGCGCCGCGATGAACACGATCAGCGGATCGCCGAAGCCGCTCAACGCCTCGCGCATCGTCAGAACGCCGGTCAGATATAGCGCGATCAGCGACATCACCGCAACGACGGCGGCCGGCACCTTGTTCCAGATGAACAGCGCCATCGTCACGGCGAGGACCAGCGAGGTCACGATCATCGGGTTCATCTATTTTTCCCGTCGTATGGAGCCGCGGTGCGCGAGCGCGGCAGCCCCAACTGCCGGCCGTTTGCGGGAGCCGATATCAGTCCTCCTCAGTACCCGAGCGCGGCGCCGTCGCCGCGCGGATCGGCGCCCCCTTCGTAAAAGCCTTGTTGCCGATCCACAGCGATCGCGTGCGCGTGCCCCATGTTGTCGTTCCAGTCGGTGACCATCTGCACCGGCTGGCCGCGGCGCTTCAATTCGCGCACGACCTCGTCGGAGATGCGCCCCTCGAGCGACATGTTGCGCGACTTGGTACCCCACGTGCGGCCCATCAGCCAGCGCGGCGCCTCGATCGCCTGCTGCACGTCGTAGCCGAAGTCGACGATGCGGGTGACCAGCGCGGCCTGGGTTTGCGGCTGACCTTCGCCGCCCATCGAGCCGAACGCGAGACAAGGCTTGCCGTCGCGGGTCATCAGTGCCGGAATCAGCGTGTGGAAAGTGCGCTTGCCAGGTTGCAGGCAGTTCGGGTGATGCTCGTCGAGCGAAAAGAACGCGCCGCGGTTCTGCATGATGATGCCGGTGTCCCCGCCGAGCACACCGCTGCCGAAGTCGTGATAGATGGACTGGATCAGCGACACCACCATGCCGTCCTTGTCGGCCGCGCAGAAGTAGCAGGTGTCGCCGTCCGGCGCGCGGCGGTCGTGCGGATACTGATAGGCGATGCCGGGCGGGACCGTCGAGATGTCGAGCGCGCGTTCGGGGTCGAGCAGCTTGCGGCGTTCGTCGCAGTAGGCCTTCGTGATCAGCTGGTCGACCGGAATCGTGACGAAGCGCGGGTCCGTCAACCACTCTTCGCGATCGGCGAACGCGATCTTCACCGCTTCGGCGAGGTGGTGGTAGTAGTCCGCGGTGCCTTCGCCCCACGCGGTCACGTCGTAGCCTTCGATCAGGTTCAGGATCTGCAAGGGCGTAAAGCCCTGGGTGTTCGGCGGTAGCTCGTAGACCGTATGACCGCGATACGTCGTGCTGATCGGCGTGACCCATTCCGCGCGGTACGCGGCGAAGTCGACCGGTTGCAGCGGCGAGCCGGCGGCCCCGACGCCGGCACAGATGCGCGCCGCGAGATCGCCTTCGTAGAAGCCGGCGCGCGGGCCCTGATCGGCGAGTTGCTGCAACGACTGCGACAGCGCGGTTTGCACGAGCTTCTCGCCGTCGGCGGGCACGCGGCCGCCCGGCATGAAGATCGCGGCCGTTTCCGGGTAGCGCGTGAGGATCGGCACGTCCTGCACGGTCCAGTCCGCGAGCGAGCGGGAGACCGGCACGCCGTCGCGCGCATAGCCGATTGCCGCCGCAAACAGGTCCGCCCAGTTCAGGCGCCCGAAGCGCTCGTGAGCGAGACGCCAGCCGTCGATCGCGCCCGGCACGGTCAGCACCGCCTGCGGGCCGCGCGCCGCGATTTCGTTGTCGATGGCGATGCCGCTATAGTGGGCGAGCGTCGCGCCTTGCGCCGCCGGTCCGCTCGCATTGATCGCGTGAATCTGTTCGCTGTTGCCGTCGGCGATCAGCCAGAAGCCGTCGCCGCCGAGTCCGGCCATGTGCGGATAGGCGACGCACAGCACCGCGTTCGCGGCGATCGCGGCATCGACCGCGGTTCCACCGCGTTGCAGCATCTCGACACCGGCCTGACTTGCCAGATAGTGCGGCGTGGCGACCATGCCATGCGGTGCGCGCGTGGGTGGGCGACCGGTACGAGGCCCATTAGGATGACTCATGGTGAAAAGCTCCCCTGAGATGACCCGCCACAATGGCCCCGGCGCCCGATGCTTGCCGGGAGTGTGCGACGGCGAAGCAACTGCGGCGAAGGAACGGGCGCGCCGCTTCGATCAGGAAGCCCGATCGTCGAATTCGACGCCCGCGTCCCTGATCTTGTCGTTCGAGTGATCCATGAACCGCGTGATGATCGGCAACGCTCCGCCGGCGAGCACGCAGAGCAGCCCCAGCCCCAACAGCAGCATGTTGCCGGTGACCGAGCCCCTGCTGGTGAGCGGAAAACCCGCGAACATCAGAAGCAGCGCCAGGGTTTCCGCAACGAGCTTGTCCATACGAGTCACCTCACGCGAATATCACGAGGAGGATCGTGCCGATGCCGGTCAGGATGGCGACGATGACCGTCCACGGAAGGGCCAGCTTCATCACCGCGCCCTCCTGTCCCTTGATGCCGCTGATGCTGGTGCCCAGCACGATATTGGCCGGGCCGATCGCGTTGCCATACGCGCTGCCGGCCGCCTGCGCGGCGATGATCGCTTCGGTCGGCAGCGAATGCAGTTGCGCGACATCGCTCTGCAGGCCGCCGAACAGTACGTTCGACGCGGTGCTGCTCGACGTCATGAACGCGCCCAACGCGCCGATCACGCTCGCGATGCCCGCATAGACGAGCGGCGGCGACACATCGGCGATACCGTGCGCGAGCACCTGGGTCTGGCCGCTATGGTCGAGCACCCGGCTCGTCACGAGGAAAGCGATGACCGGCAGCGATGCGGGCACGCCGTCGACGATCAGCGAGCGCCCCAGATTCTCGCCGCCATGCCGCGATTGCCACGCGCCGTAGAAGCCGTTCACGCGGTACACGATCCACACGACGATCGCGGAGACCAGCAGCATCGTCCCCGGGTGGGTGAACGGCGAGAACGGCGCGTAACGCTCGACGGCCGCGTTTCGCACGCCAAAGCCCGTGGTCACTTCGGGGAACGGCAGGCCGATGCGGAATTGCCGCATCGCATCGTTCAATGGGCCAATCAGCAGAATGCCCAAGGTAACGACCGTGAGCACGACATACGGCAGGAATGCCATGCCGAGACTCATCACCGGCTCTTCGGTTTCGGTCTGCATGCCGACGGCGGCCGGGTCCATCGCCGGACGATCCGGGACCTCGGCCGCGGGAACCGGCTCCCTGAACCGACGCCAGCGCGAAAGCGGATACAGGGCGACCATCGCGACGGTTGCGGCGAGGAACGTCGACAGTTCAGGGCTCAGGAACGCGAAGATCAACTGGCCGAAGCCGAGGATCGTGCCGAGGATCAGGACCAGCGGCCATCCGTGACGCACCGCGGCCCAGCGGCCGTATAGCCACACGATCAGCAGGCCACCGAAGTACGTCGGAATAAGCAGCAGCACACACGATTCGAAAGCGGCGCGTCCCACGTCCTGAATGTCGGCCACCTGCAACGTCGCGAGCCAGCCGACACCGAGGGTGCCGAAGAAGCGCGCCCATGCGTGCGCGATGATCGAGATGGCGGCGGCATGGACCGGTCTTACACCGATCGCGAGCAAAAGCGGGGCGACGACTGCAATTGGCGCGCCGAAACCCGCAATGCCTTGAAGAAAAGACGAAAATACCCAGCCGAGGCCGAGAATGACGAATAAATCATTGCGGCTGAAACGGGAAATGCCGTGTCGAAGTGCGTCGTAGCCGCCGGCCTGTTTGGTGATCTGATAGAGCAGAAGCGCCGGCCACATTACATAGAGAATGAATATGGCATCCCATACGCCTTTGCCACTGGCGACAGCCAAAGTCGTGATCGGGGTGCGGAATGCTAATACGGCAATCAGGCCGGCAACGAACATCGCGCCAGGGCCTGCCTCGGGCGCCCGCCAACGCAGCGGAACCAGAAAGACAAGCAAGGCGATGATGGAAAGTGTTGCCAGAATCCAGTGAATTAGATCGACCGGAAGGGTGATTTCATTCATCGTTGTCCCTCTCGCAGTTGATACGCCTCGAATGCTGTGAGGGGGCACTATTCTGTATGGCCCGAACTAATAATAGTTCGTTTTCTTAATGCCGCAAGTTGACTGCGAAAGCGCGGACTTATTGCACTGCGGAATTTATTGTTGGTTTATTGCGGCGGAATTTCGTCGGCGAAGGCGATGCGCCGGATTTGAATAAACGATAATTAACGTTTTTAAATCGTCGTGGCGGATGCGATCCTGTCGGGGTTCAATCGTCGACGAAATAATGACCGATGAAGAAACAGCCGCCCGCCAGCGCAGCGCCCAGCGCCGCGACCGTATAGGCAAGCCTGACACCGTGCCACAAGCTATCGAACCATTGATGCAACTGCGCCATCAGCACTGCCGCGTTGCCGCCGATTTGCTGTAGCTCGATCTGATAGCGCGGATCGACGATGCCGTACATCGCGACCGCGCTATCGGGCGGCGGCACGCTGACGTAGATCAGCACCGCGGCGATCAGGCTGACGACCAGGATCGCCGCACCGCAGAGATAGAGCCGCTTTTGCAGCGGCGAGCGTTGGGTGGAGGAAGGTGCGTCGTGATCGTTGCCGTTCATCGTTGCGTGGGTGGGTGCGCTAGCAGCCGTCGTGGAGGGAGCCGAGCCGCCAGTATCGCAGAGCGTGGACCGGGGGCGGCCGCGCGCGCCCGGGCCACGCTAGTTCTTTGACGTCAGCAGCTTGATCCCGGCAATCCCGAACATCACCGCGAGCGAGCCATCGAGCCAGCGCCGGATCGCCGCATAAACGCGCCGCGCGGATGCCGTCGAAAACAGCATTGCGTAGCTGCTGAACACCGTCGCGCCGATCGCCATGCAGCCCAGCACGACCGGCATCACGTGCGCGGCGCCGTGTACCGGCGACATCGCGAGCGACACGATCGACAGCCACACCAGCACCGCTTTCGGATTCGTCAGGTGCAGCAAAAGGCCACGCAGATAGAGCCGCCCGAGCGGTTCGTCGACGCGCGCCGCGCTCGCGGCCGGCTTGCCGGCGCTCCACGCCGAGCGCGCGGACTTGAAGCCGAGCCACAGCAGATACAGCCCGCCCGCGATCCGGATCGCCACGAGGCATTCCGAGTAGGTGGCGAGCACCGCCGACAGCCCGAGCGACGCGAGCAGCGCCCATGAGAACGAGCCCGACACGACGCCGAGCGCGAACACCAGCGCCGCGCGCCGGCCCGCGCTCATCGCGAGCGACATGATCGCGAGATTGCTCGGGCCAGGGCTCGCGGTGCCGACGAAATAGGCGCTGTAGGCGATCAGGACATCGGCGGTGAGCACAGGGCTAGCGATCATGGCGGGCAAATGTAAGGGCGGGGCGGGTGTTCGGCAATGCCATGCAACGCGCCACACGGCCGGTTGAATGAAGCAACGATTCTGAGCGCCGTCGCGCGCCGCTCACAGATACAGTTGCGCGTACGTGTGGCAGCACACTCGCTTCGCAGCCGAATCGAGCCCGCATCGAACGCGGCGCGCCAAACGCTCAACCGTGCGCCGCGCTCGCAATACACTCCGCCAACGCATCGGCGACCACCGGGCGGCTATGCCGCGGCCGCAGCACGAGCCCGATCTCACGCTCGAAGGTCGCATCGCCGAGTTCGAGCGCCACGACGCTCGCCGGCCATTTGCCGAGCCCGGCCGTATTCGGAATCAGCGCGACACCCATGCCGCGCGCGACCAGTTGCACGATCGCCTGCAACTCGTCGAGCTCGACCGCATCGCGAACGCCGAGGCGCGCGCGCCGCAGAAAACGATCGACGAGCCGCCCGCCGAACGACGCGCGGTCGTAGCGGATGAACGGCTCGCTGCGCAGCAGTTCGTGCCACAAGCGGCCGCCGCGCGCGAGCTTTTTCGGCGCGAGCAGCACGAACGGTTCGGCGACCAGCGTGCGCCATTCGAGCTCCGACGGCAACGCGAACGGCGGCTTGATGATGACGGCAAGATCGAGCTCGCCCGCGTCGACCTGACCGAGCAGCCCCAGCGACACGCCCGGCACCACGCGAATCCGCCAGCCGGGACGGTCGTCGCGAAAGCGCGCGAGCGCGTCGGCCAGCAGCGATACCTGCGCGGACGCGATTGCGCCGACCCGCAGCATGCCGCTTTCGGCGGCGCCGCCGCTGCGCTCGGAGAGCCGCGCGTAGAGCGTCATCATTTCCTCGGCGAGCGCGAGCGTTTCGCGGCCCGCCTCGTTGAGCGTCGCCGAGCGGCCGGTGCGGTCGAACAGCGGGAAGCCGAGTTCCTGCTCGAGCCGCTGCATCTGCGCGCTGACCGCCGATTGTGTGAGCCCGATGCGCGCGCCCGCGCCGGAAAACGTGCCGTACTGGCTGACGGCGATGAAGGTCTTCAACTCGCTGAGCATGATCGATCAATCGATTTTAGTGATGGTCAGGTCAAATATATATCGTTTCTCAACATTTTTATTCATGGTTAAACTTTGGCTTATTCTGTGCCGATTGCCAGCCGTGCGAGTCGCGCCAGTCGTCACCCATCCTCACACCCACCTAGCGAGTCTTCCTATCATGAGCGTTGCCGAAACCGCTTTGCCGCCGTTCCATCTGGCGTTTCCTGTTCATAGCCTTGCCGCCGCGCGCGAGTTTTACGGCGAATTGCTCGGCTGCCCGGAAGGGCGCAGTTCGGACGCATGGGTCGATTTCAATTTCTACGGCCATCAGATCGTCGCGCATCTGGCGCCCGACGAAGTCGGTCACCGTCATACCAGCGCGGTCGATGGCGACGCGGTGCCGGTGCGCCACTTCGGCGCGGTACTGTCGATGGAGCAATGGCAGACCGCCGCGGACAAACTGCAGAAGGCCGGCATCGAATTCATCATCGAGCCGCACGTGCGCTTCAAGGGCGAGGTCGGCGAGCAGGCAACGATGTTCTTCCTCGATCCGTCGGGCAATGCGCTCGAGTTCAAGGCGTTCGCCGATATGTCGTCACTGTTCGCCAAATAGGCGTCGCGGGCGTTGACGCCGGCACACGGATAGCTGCATATGAGAAGGCCGGTCGACCATTCAGGTTGACCGGCCTTTTTCGTTGAAGGGGAATGGCCGCGCGAAGCAAAATCGACCCGTGTTGCGAATTAAACTGAAAGCATGTTTCACAATATTTCGAACCAAAGCCGTGCCGCGAATCAGCAAACGTTCCATTAACACCGCGTAAATTTATTCAACAAACGTTTGCGCTTCGCCTAATTCGCTGCAAACCCGGCGATTGCTTTGCGCCTTCAAAAATGGCGCATTTGCTTTCAACAAGCTTCCTGACAATTTCGCCATTCTCGCGCCATGCAGGCGTTGGTGCTACCGATCTAGCATAAGCGGAGATTCAATCCCTCCCTCCACCCGCATTTTCTCTGGCCCGTTTCAATGTGGATCGTCAACGTAGCGCTTAAGCGGCCATACACGTTCATCGTGATGGCGATTCTGATCGTGCTGGCGACGCCCTTCGTGCTGTTCACCACGCCCGTCGACGTGCTGCCGGAAATCAACATACCGGTCGTCAGCATCATCTGGACGTACACCGGGCTGTCGGCCGAGGACATGGCCACCCGCATCACGTCGGTCAACGAGCGCAGTCTGACCACGACGGTCAACGACATCGAACATATCGAATCGCAGTCGCTGCCTGGCATCGCGATCCTGAAGGTGTTTCTGCAGCCGAACGCGAACATCCAGACGGCCATCGCGCAGACGGTCGCGGTCGAGCAGGCGCAGTTGAAGCAGATGCCGCCGGGCGCCACCGCGCCGCTCGTCATCAGCTACTCGGCTTCGAGTATTCCGGTGATCCAGCTCGGTCTGTCGAGTCCGAAGCTCTCCGAGCAGGACCTGAACGACACCGCGCTGAACTTCCTGCGTCCGCAACTCGTGACGATTCCAGGCGCTGCCGTGCCGTACCCGTATGGCGGCAAATCGCGGCTGATCTCGGTCGACCTCGATACGCGCGCGATGCTGGCCAAGGGCCTGACGCCGGCCGATGTGGTCAACGCGTTCAACGCGCAAAACCTGATTCTGCCCACCGGCACGGCCAAGATCGGGCCGAAGGAATACACGATCGACATGAACGGTTCGCCGCCGACGCTGGAAGGCCTCAACGATATTCCGGTGCGCACCGTCAACGGCGCGACGACCTATCTGCGTGAAGTCGCGCATGTGCGCGACGGCTTCTCGCCGCAGACCAACATCGTGCGGCAGAACGGCCATCGCGGCGTGCTGATGTCGGTGCTGAAGAACGGCAACGCGTCGACGCTGTCGATCGTCGATACGTTGAAAGGCCTGTTGCCAGCCGCGCGCGCCGCGCTGCCGCCGGATCTGCAGATCACCGCGCTGTTCGACCAGTCGGTGTTCGTGAAGGCGGCGGTGCAGGGCGTGGTGCGCGAGGCGCTGGTGGCCGCCGCGCTGACCGCCGCGATGATCCTGCTGTTCCTCGGCAACTGGCGCAGCACCTGCATCATCGCGATCTCGATTCCGCTGTCCATCCTGTCGTCGCTGATCGTGCTGCACGCGCTCGGGCAGACCATCAACATCATGACGCTGGGCGGTCTCGCGCTCGCGGTCGGCATCCTGGTTGACGACGCGACCGTGACGATCGAGAACATCGAGCGGCACCTGCACATGGGCACCAATCTGCACGACGCGATTCTCGACGGCGCCGGCGAAATCGCGGTGCCGGCGCTGGTGTCGACGCTGTGTATCTGTATCGTGTTCGTGCCGATGTTCTTCCTGACCGGCGTCGCACGCTATCTGTTCGTGCCGCTCGCGGAAGCGGTGGTATTCGCGATGCTCGCGTCGTACATCCTGTCGCGTACGCTCGTGCCGACGCTCGCGATGCTGCTGATGGGCCACGCGCATAAGCCGAAGACGGGCGCGAAGCCGAATCTGTTCATGCGTCTGTATCACCGCTTCGACGCCGGCTTCGAGCGCATGCGCGCGGCCTACATCATGATCCTGAGCAGCCTGCTCGTGCGCCGCAAGGTGTTCGGCACGCTGTTCCTCGGTTTCTGCGTGCTGTCGATGGGCCTGTTTTTTGCGCTCGGCGAAGACTTTTTCCCGAGCGTCGACGCGGGCGACATCCGTCTGCACATGCGCGCGCCGACCGGCACGCGGATCGAGGAAACCGCGCGGCTCGCCGACGAGGTCGAGAAGGTGATCCGCGAAGTCGTGCCGCAGAAGGAACTGGGCACGATTCTCGACAACCTCGGTCTGCCGTATAGCGGCATCAACCTGTCGTATAGCAATGCGGGCACGATGGGCACGCTCGACGGCGAGATCCAGATCGCGTTGAACGAAGGCCACAAGCCGTCGCAGATCTACATGGACAAGCTGCGCACGATCCTGCCGCAGCGTTTCCCGGGCGTCGAGTTCTTCTTTCAGCCCGCCGATATCGTCACGCAGATCCTGAACTTCGGCCTGCCCGCCGCGGTGGACGTGCAGATCGCCGGCGCGAATCAGCAGGGCAACCTCGACGTCGCGCGCAAACTGCTGAAGCAGGTGCGGCTGATTCCCGGCACGGTCGACACGCATATCCAGCAGAAGCTCGACGAACCGGTACTCGGTCTGCAGATGGACCGCACCCGCCTGCAACAACTGAACCTGACCGCAAACGACGTCGCGCAGAACGTGCTCGTTTCGCTGTCGGGCAGCTCGCAGACGTCGCCGGGCTTCTGGGTAAACAACAGGAACGGCGTCGAATACAGGGTTCAGGTGCAGACGCCGCAGTACCAGGTGTCGTCGATCGACGAACTGTTGCGCACCCCGGTGTCGGCCACGATGAACGGCCCGACGCAACTGCTCGGCAACCTCGTGCAGGTATCGCCGAAGAGCCAGTTCGCTGAGGTCTCGCACTACAACATCCGGCCGGTGATCGATCTGTATGTGAGCGTTGAAAAGCGCGATCTCGGCAGCGTCGCGAATCAGGTCGACAGGATCGTCAACGAGGTGCGCGGTACGCTGCCGCGCGGCAGCACGATCACCGTGCGCGGTCAGGTACAGACGATGCGCAGTTCGTTCTTTGGGCTCGGCATCGGCGTCGCGATGGCGATCGTGCTCGTGTATCTGCTGATCGTGGTGAACTTCCAGTCGTGGGTCGATCCGCTGATCATCGTCAGCGCGTTGCCGGCGGCGCTCGCGGGCATCATGTGGATGCTGTTCCTGACCGGCACCCATCTGAGCGTGCCGGCGCTGACCGGCGCGATCATGACGATGGGCGTCGCGACCGCGA
The DNA here is from genome assembly GCF_046543485.1 of Paraburkholderia sp. EG304. Taxonomy (NCBI): domain Bacteria; kingdom Pseudomonadati; phylum Pseudomonadota; class Betaproteobacteria; order Burkholderiales; family Burkholderiaceae; genus Paraburkholderia; species Paraburkholderia sp. EG304. Next base: position 174,294 of record NZ_JBKGUA010000017.1, read on the forward strand.
ACAGTATTCTGATGGTCGCGTTCGCGCGCCAGCGGCTTTCGGCCGGCGCGCCGCCGCTCACGGCCGCGCTCGAAGCCGGCGCGAGCCGGATCCGTCCGGTGCTGATGACCGCATTCGCGATGATCATCGGCATGATTCCGATGGCGCTCGGTCTCGGCGAAGGCGCCGAGCAGAATGCGCCGCTCGGCCGCGCGGTGATCGGCGGCTTGCTGTTCGCGACCGTGTCGACGCTGTTTTTCGTGCCGCTCGTGTTCGCGGGAATTCACTCGTGGCTCGCGCGCCGCCATCGCAACGGCGGCGGCGATGACGGTGGAAATGGCGGCGGCAACGGCGGCAATGGCGGTGGAACAGGCGGTGATCGCGGCCGAAGCAGCGGCCATAGCGACAGCCCCGCGCCTGAACACAGCAGTGCGGCGACGCCCGCGTAAAAGTTAAACGATGGTTGACTGAGATGACCGAAAAAACTCATGCATCGCTAGGGATCCCCACGCGGGAAACCGAACAAGGGGAGCACCTGCTGCCGCCGCGCCATCGCGAATGGCGGCACGCGAAGGTCGCGATCCTGATCGCGTTCGTACTGCTCGCGATAGGCACGCTGCGCACCGTGATCGCGAACGTGATGCAAAACCGCGAAGTCACGGCGACCGCGCAGCAGAACGCCACGCAGTACGTGAACGTCGTCACGCCGAAGCAGACCGACGGCGGCGGCAACACGCTGCTGCCGGGCACGTTGCGCGGCTATGTCGAGTCGCCGATCTATGCGCGCGCGACCGGTTATCTGCTGCACTGGTACGTCGATATCGGCGCGCGCGTAAAGCAGGGGCAATTGCTCGCCGAGCTCGATACGCCGGAAATCGACCAGGAACTCGCGCAGGCTCTGGCGCAGCGTCAGCAGATCAATTCGAGCCTCGCGCTCGCGAAGAGCTCGCTGGAGCGCTGGCAGCAGTTGCGCCAGCGCGATGCGGTCTCGCAACAGGAACTCGACGAACGGCAAAGCACCTACACGCAGGACCTCGCGAATCTCGCCGCGGCCGATGCGAACGTCAAGCGTCTGCAGCAGCTCGAATCGTTCAAGCGGATCGTCGCGCCGTTTGCCGGCGTCGTCACGCAGCGCAACGTCGACGTCGGCGATCTGATCGACGCGGGCAGCGGCACGAGCCGGGCGTTGTTCGCGCTCGCGCAGTCGGACCCGTTGCGCGTCTATGTGCAGTTGCCGCAGGCCTACGCGCAGAACGTCTCGGTCGGGCAGAAGGTCGTGGTCACGCAGGCCGAGCTGCCGGGCCAGCAGTTCAACGGCACGATCACGCATATGTCCGGCGCGATCGACGTGCCCACGCGTTCGCTGCAGATCGAAGTGACGCTGCCGAATCCCGACGCGAGGCTGCGCCCCGGCGCCTACGTGCAGGTCGAGGTGCCGGCCGCCGCGCACGAACGCCTGACGGTACCGGGCAACGCGTTGCTGTTTCGCGCGGAGGGTCCGCGTCTCGCGGTCGTCGATGCGAAGGGCAACGTGAGCCTGCACAAGGTCGTGATCGCCGTGGACCTCGGACAGCAGCTCGAAATCGAAAGCGGTATCTCGCCGACCGATCGCATCATCATCAATCCGAGCGACTCGATCGCCGACGGCGATCACGTTCAGGTGCAGCCGCTGCCGAAGAACGGCAAGGAGGCGTCGTGATGTTCGCGGCTTCCCGCCGGGCGCGCCCACGTGGCACCGCGTTCACCGCGCTGAGCGCTTGCGCCGGCGCGGCATTGCTCGCCGCCTGCACGGTGGGTCCCGACTATCAGCGTCCGCAGGCCGAGGTGCCGCCCGAATGGCGCACCGATTCGTTCTGGCGCGTCGCCGCGCCGTCGCATGCGCCGATTGCGCCGGACTGGTGGACGGGCTTCGCCGACCCGACGCTCGCGACGCTCGAAACCCAGGCGCTGGCGCAGAACCAGACGCTCGCCGCGGCGAGCGCGCACTACGAGCAGGCCAAGGCGACACTCGCGAACACCAGCGCGCAGCGCGTGCCGGAAGTCGATTTCTCGGCCCAGGCCTCGCGCTTTCGCATTTCGCACGACCGGCCGCTGACCAACTACGCGACACCGACTCAATCGACGGTACAGAACAACATCCAGCTCGGACCGACGCTCAGCTACGACACCGACCTGTTCGGCCGCATCCGTCGTGAGGTGGAGGGCGCGCAGGCGTCGGCCGAACAATCGGCGGACGATCTCGCGAACGCACGCCTCGTGCTGACGACCGATCTCGCCACCGACTACTTCTCGCTGCGTGAGCTCGACAACGAGATCGACGTGCTGAACCAGTCGGTGAAGCTGCAGCAGAAGGCGCTCGATTACGTGAACACCGAGCACGACCTCGGTTCGGTCTCGGGCCTCGACGTGCTGCAGCAGAAATCGCAGCTCGATGCGACGCGCGTGCAGGCGCAACTGCTGCTGAATCAGCGCGCGCAATTCGAGCATGCGATCGCCGCGCTGGTCGGCGTGCCGGCGCCGCAGTTTTCGATCGAGCCGAAGGTGCTCGACATCAAGCCGCCGACGGTGCCGCTCGGCGTGCCGAGCGACGTGCTGCAGCGGCGGCCCGACGTCGCGTCGGCGGAACGCGCGATGGCGGCCGCCAACGCGCAGATCGGCGTAGCCAAGGCCGCGTTCTTCCCGAGCCTGACGCTGACGCCGGGCATCGGCTGGGAGAGCACCGAGTTCGCCAATCTGCTGAGCGCGCCGACGCTGATGTGGACGCTCGGCGCGGCGGTCGGCCAGGTGATCTTCGACGGCGGGCGGCGCGCGGCCAACGTCAAGTTCGCGAGCGAGGGCTACAAGGCGACCGAGGCGAATTATCGGCAGACGGTACTGAACGCGTTCCAGCAGGTGCAGGACGGCATCACCGGACTGTCGGTGCTCGATGGCGCGGCGAAGCAGTCGCGCGAGGCGGTCGAGGATGCCCAGCGGCTGCTGTCGCTCGCGAACGATCGCTATTCGGGCGGGCTCGTCGCGTATCTGAACGTGATCGACGCGCAGGAGTCGCTGCTGACGAGCGAGCGCACGGATGTGCAGATTCACGGGCAGCAGTTGACGCTGTCGGTGGCGCTGGTGAAGGCGCTGGGCGGCGGTTGGGATGGCGGCGCGCAAGGCAGTGCGATGGCCGCGAACGAGGCACATGCAACCGACGCTGCGGCGATGCCGCAGCAAGCGCCTGCCGGCGACGCGCAGCAGAAAGACATGCCGGCTCCTGCACGCTGAATCGCCGCGGCCGAGCTTCCATGCCGACCCACTGGGATCGGCGCGAAGAATCGGGGGCGTTCGTAGTGTGCTACGAATGCAAGCGCAGCGGTTGCGTGAGCAATGCTTTGTTGAAGATGAGGGCGGGCCCCTCGAAGTCGGCTTGCAGGAGTTGGCTTCAAATCACCTCAAGCTGCGCGGGTAAAGAGTC
>NZ_JBKGUA010000018.1:0-172155 GCF_046543485.1 Paraburkholderia sp. EG304
CGCGGGCGACGTGATCTTCGCGAACCTGCCGCTGATCTTCGCGATCGGCGTCGCGCTCGGCTTCACCGAGAACGATGGCGTGTCGGGCATCGCCGCAACGATCGGGTATCTGGTGATGACGGCCACGTTGGGTGTGATCGCGAAGATAGAGGGCATCGAAACCGACACGATCATGGGCATACCGTCGATCCAGACCGGCGTGTTCGGCGGCATCCTCGCCGGTGGTCTTGCGGCCTGGATGTTCAACCGCTACTACCGGATCACGTTGCCGCCGTATCTCGGCTTCTTCGCCGGCAAGCGCTTCGTGCCCATCGTGACCGCGATCGGCTCGATCGTGCTCGGCGCGATCCTGTCCTTCGTGTGGCCGCCAATAGGCAGCGCAATCAAAGCCTTTTCACACTGGGCAGCGGTTTCTGACCCGCGCACCGCCGCGACGGTCTACGGTTTCGTCGAACGTCTGCTGATTCCATTCGGTCTGCATCACATCTGGAACGTGCCATTCTTCTTCGAAATGGGCAGCTTCGTCGACCCGACCACCGGCAAGGAGGTTCACGGCGACATCACCCGCTATTTCGCGGGCGATCCCACCGCCGGGATTCTTGCGGGCGCGTTCCTGTTCAAGATGTTCGGCCTGCCGGCCGCCGCGATCGCGATCTGGCATTGCGCGAAGCCGGAGAAGAAGGTCGCTGTTGGCGGCATGATGGTTTCGGCCGCGCTGACTTCTTTCCTCACCGGCATCACCGAGCCGATCGAATTCGCGTTCCTGTTCGTCGCGCCGGTGCTCTACCTGATTCACGCATGCCTCGCGGCGTCGGCACAGTTCGTGGCGAACACCCTGGGCATGCGCATGGGCTTCACGTTCTCGCAAGGCGGCATCGATTTTCTGATGTTCAACCTGATCGGGGGAAAGGCCACGCACGCCTGGTACGTTTTCATTCTCGGTCCAATTTACGCGGTGATCTATTACGGCGTGTTCCGCTTCGTCATCACGCGCTTCAACCTCAAAACACCCGGGCGCGAGGACGACACGGCGGATACCGTGGCGGTCGCCGCGAGCGGCACGGGCGGCCGCTCGCGCGAACTCGTGCTCGCCTTTGGCGGCCGCTCCAATATCACCAGTCTCGACGCTTGCATCACGCGGCTGCGCATCTCCGTGAAGGACCCGGCGCGCGTCGACGAACACAAGCTCAAGGCGCTCGGTGCGGCGGGTGTGGTGCGCGTGGGCAACGGCGTGCAGGCGATCTTCGGGCCGTTGTCGGAGAACATGAAAACCGACATGCAGGACTATCTGAAGACAGCGGGCGCCGAAGCGGATCTGCCAGCGGAAGGCGCGGCCGATGCGCAAGGCGCGGCAGCGGCGACTGCCGCGGCTCCAGCGGCCGTGGCCGCCTCGGCGCAACACTCGCCGCAGGAAACGGAGCGCGCGGAAAAGATTCGTGCGGCGCTGGGCGGCGCGGCCAACATCGTGAAGCTCGACGCGCTGGCGGCCACGCGGTTGCGTGTCGAGCTATCGGATGCGTCGCGCATCGACGCGGCCGGCTTGAAAGCGGCGGGCGTGCTCGCCACGCAAGCGTTGAAGAACGGTGCAGTCGATCTGATCGTAGGTCTCGGCTCGGGCAACCTCGCAGGCGCAATGCGATAGGAGCGACGCGTACATGGGGGACGGCATGGAAGCAGTCAGAACTTTCCTCGAAACTCAGCCGCTGCTCGCGCTTTTTCTGACCATTGCGCTCGGCTACCTGGTCGGCGAAATCACTATCAAGGGCGTGGCTCTGGGCTCGGGGGCCGTGCTGTTCGTCGGATTGGGGCTCGGCGCGTTCGCGCCGAAATCCGCGCCGCCGGCGTTGCTGGGCACGCTCGGTCTGCTGCTGTTTCTGTATGGCATCGGCATTCAGTACGGCGCGCAGTTCTTTCGCGGACTCACCAGCCGGGACGGCATGAAGGCCAACGCGGCCGCATGTGTGGGCGTGATCGCTTCAGGCCTGGTGGCGTGCGCCCTGATTCATTTCGGCATCACGCTCGCCGATGCGCTCGGCATGTTCGCGGGCAGCGGCACCAGCACGGCGAGCCTGCAGGTTGCCATCGCATCGATGAAAAGCAGCAATGCCGCCGTGGCTTATAGCGTCACCTATCCGTTCGGCGTGGCCGGGCCGATCCTGTTCCTCTATGTGCTGAACGCAGCCCTCAAAGCCAAAATACCGAAGCCTACCGCGAAGGTGCTGGAGACCGCTGAAATCGCGCTGCGCAATGCCAGTCTCTTCGGTCTCACGCTGGCGGAGCTTTCGAGCCGCTTGCCTGCCGGCGTGGTGATCGCGGCCGTGCGGCGAGCGCATCACAATCAGCTGCCCAGCGACGACTTCACGCTGCGCGCCGACGACGTGCTCCTCGCGACCGCCACCGAGCGCCGCCCGCTCGACGAAGCCACCGCGCTATGCGGCGAGCTGCAGCCAGGGCGTATTTCGAGTCATCGGGAAGACCTGGACTATCTGCGCGTGTTCGCATCGAGTCCGTCGGTGGTCGGCACGGCGCTCGGCAACTTGCGCTTTCCGGATGGCGTGACCTGCGCGGTCGCGCACGTGCGGCGCGGCGACGCCGATCTGCTGTCGACGCCGGACCTCATCCTCGAAGCGGGCGACCGCGTCGGCCTGCTCGTCAGTAACGCGCATCGCGCGAGGGTCCGTGCGTTCTTCGGCGATTCGATCAAGGGCACGGCCGAGCTGAGTTTCATCTGTCTGGGCATCGGCGCGGCAGCGGGGCTGCTGGTCGGCGCGATCCCGTTGCGCGCGCCCGGTCTCGGCGCGTTCAGCCTGGGTCTCGCGGCGTTGCTACTGGTCGCGCTGTGCCTCGGCAAGGTGCGCCGCAGCGGACCTTTCGTGTGGGTGATGCCGCTCTCCGCAAATCTCGTGCTGCGCAATATCGGGCTGACGATTTTTCTCGCCCAGGTAGGCCTGTCTTGCGGACCGAAGTTCGTTGCGACCGTTGGCACCGCCGGACCGCTGCTGCTGCTTTATGGCGTGATCACGCTGCTGGTGCTCGTCGGTGTCACGGCTGTGTGCTGCCTGTGGATCTTTAGACTGTCTTTCGATACGTCGGTCGGCGTGATCTGCGGCGCGACCGGCAATCCCGCGATTCTCGCCTTCGCCAACCGCATCGCGCCGACGGATCAGCCCGACGTCATGTACGCGATGATTTTTCCGTCGATGACCATCGTCAAGGTGCTGTTCGTGCAGATCGCTATCGCGGTCGCTGCTGGCTAGACGAAGCCGCTATCGCGACCCGCCGCTATCGGGAACGCCGCTTGCGTGACTCGCAGACGCGCGATGCATTCCGCAACGACGATGCGCGGACGGTTCGGCGATGGAGGCCAGATGAAAGGACGGGTGGCAAGTGCGGGCGTGGCCGTTGTTCTGGTCGCCCTCATGGCCGCGTACGGCCCCACTGCGCATGCGCGGGAGCCCGCGCCCGGCGACGTCACCGCGCCCATCGCGGCCGACAGCGATACCGCGGCCGCGGCGCGCGGCGCGAAGCTCGCGGCCATTGGCAATTGCGTCACGTGCCACACCGCGACGGAGGGCCAGCCCCTCGCGGGCGGACTGCCGCTGAAAACTCCTTTTGGCATCGTTTACTCGACCAACATCACCCCGGACAACGAAACCGGCATCGGAGGCTGGACGCTCGACGCGTTCGAACGTGCGATGCGGCGCGGCGTGTCCAGCGACGGACATCTGCTCTACCCCGCGTTCCCGTATCCCCACTTCACGCACCTGAGCGATGCCGATATCGGCTCGCTGTATGCATGGCTGATGAGCCGTGCTCCCGTCAAAGCGCCTGCGCCGCATAACGAGCTGATCTTCCCGCTCGGCTTCAGGCCCCTCATAGCCGTGTGGAATCTTTTTTACCTGCATACCGGTAGCGAAGCCGCACCGTCGCCGAGCGAAGCGCCGGACCTCGCACGCGGGCGTTACCTGGTCGAAAGCCTCGGTCATTGCGGTGCATGCCACACGCCGCTCGACCACCTCGGCGCAGAGCGTCGCGACCATGCGCTGCAAGGCGGCACGATCGACGGATGGGACGCGCCCGCGCTGACGGACCTCGCTTCACGCCCGACGCCCTGGACGCAGGCACAACTCGTCGGCTATCTGCGCACGGGCCTCGCCAGCGCCCATGGCGCGGCAGCCGGTCCGATGCGCCCCGTCACTCGCACGCTCGCCGACGCATCCGCCTCCGACGTAGAGGCGATAGCCGCGTATCTGCTGGCGTTGCCATCCGATGGGCGAGGCGTGCCGGAGCATCCGGTCGCCTCCCCCTCCGCTACCTCCATGCCCGTGTCCCCCTCGCCCGGCGGCGGCGCGAATCTGTTCGCCGCGGCCTGCGCATCGTGCCATGCCGAAGGCGCGCCGATGTCGAACGGGGGCGCTCGACCGTCGCTGTCTCTTTCCACGGCCGTCAACGCCGACAGCCCTCGCAACATGGTCCGTTTCATCCTCTATGGCATCGACTGGGACGAAAGCGATAGCGCGCCCTTCATGCCATCATTTGCCAACACCTTCACGGATGAGCAGATAGCGGAGCTCGCCAACTACACGCGCGAACGCTTCACCGCACGCGACGCGTGGCCCACGCTCGACGCCCGCGCAGTCGCGCAATTTCGCAAGGACGGCTTGCCACGATGATCACACTCAACGTCAACGGCGTCAGTCATGCGGTCGATGTCGATCCATCCACGCCGCTGCTCTACGTGCTGCGCAACGAATTGCAACTCGACGGCGCGAAGTTCGGCTGCGGTCTCGGTCAATGCGGCTCATGCACGGTCAGCGTCGGCGGCGAACCGGTGTTCTCGTGCCTGATGCCGGTCGTGGCCGTGGGCGAGCGGCCAGTGCGAACCGTCGAAGGCCTCGGCAGCGCGCAACATCCGGGACCACTTCAGCAAGCCTTCATCGACGAGCAGGCCGCGCAATGCGGCTATTGCATCGCCGGCATGATCATGCGAGCGCAAACGCTGCTGGACCGGGTCCCGCACCCAACCGATGAACAGATCCGCCGCTACATGCAGCCGAACCTGTGCCGCTGCGGCACGCACATGCGCATTCTCGCGGCGATCCGGCAAGTCGCGAGCGGTTCGCCGCGTACGGGCCAGGGAGCGCAATCGTGAGCGACGGCCGCCCATTCTCCGCCGCCCACGGCAGCGGCCCGGATGACGCTGCGCGGCGCCGCTTCCTCGTTGGCGGCTCGCTGATGGTGAGCTTCGCGATCGCGCCGGCCATGGCCGCGCTCGCGCAAACCACCACCGAAGCGGGCACCTTCAACGCGAGCGACCCGAAGCTGCCGGGCAGTCTCAAGACCACGCCGTTGCTCGATGCGTGGATCAAAGTCGCCCCCGACGGCCACGTGAGCGTATTCACGGGCAAAGCGGAGCTTGGCACGGGCACTCGCACCGCATTGCTGCAGGTCGCCGCGGAAGAGCTGGACCTCGCGCCTCATGCGATCGAACTGATCACCGCCGACACCACCAGAACGCCGAACGAAGGCTACACCGCCGGCAGTCACACGATGGCCGACAGCGGCACCGCGATCCTCAACGCCGCGGCTCAGGTGCGCGCGCTGCTGGTCGCGAGCGCGGCCTCACAGTTGGGCCTTGACGCGGCGACCCTGACGACACGCGACGGCGCCATCATTGCCGCCGACGGAAGACGCGTGAGCTATGGCGAAGCCGTGAAACACGCGGACCTCCATCAGAACGCCCAGGCCGACGCGCCGAGAAAGCCGCCAACGGCCTACGCGCTGATTGGCCATATGCTGCCGCGCGTCGATATCCCGGGCAAGGTGACGGGCGGCGCGAGCTATGTCCAGGACCTGCGGCTGCCCGGCATGCTGCATGCCCGCGTCGTGCGGCCGCCGTCTTATGGCGCGAGCCTCGTTGCATTCGATAGCGGGCGCGTCGAGGCGCTGCCAGGGGTCGTCAAGGTCGTGCGCAACGGCAACTACCTCGCAGTGGCCGCCGACGACGAATGGCGCGCGATCCTCGCGATGCGTGAGCTTGCGCTCGCCGCGCAGTGGCGCTCGGGGCCACCGCTGCCGGATCCGGCGAACGTCCACGCGTTGCTGATGAGTCTGCCCGCACAGGAAATCGCGGTGGCCGATCACGGCGCGGCGACCGGCGCGGCCGCACCGATGGCGACGCTGCGGGCGCGCTATTCGAGGCCGTATCTGACGCATGGCTCGATCGGGCCATCGTGCGCGGTCGCGCAACTCGACAACGGTGTGATGACCGTTTGGACGCACACGCAAGGCGTCTATCCGCTGCATGCCGGTATCGCCGAAATGCTCGCGATGCCGCCCGGCAAGGTGCGCTGCGTGCATGTGGAAGGTTCGGGCTGCTACGGACACAACGGCGCGGACGATGTCGCGGCCGACGCCGCCCTCATCGCACGCGAGTTGCCTGGCCGCCCGGTGCGCGTGCAATTGATGCGCGAACAGGAACACATGTGGGAACCGTTCGGCCCGGCCATGACAGTCGACGCGAAGGCAACGCTCGATGCGGCAGGCATGATTGCCGACTGGCGTTACGAGCTATGGAGCAATACGCATAACAACCGCATCGAGAATGCCGGCCGCCTGCTGCCCGCGCAGCTCCTCGCGCAGCCGTTCACCCCCGCGCCGCCGAAGCCGATTCCGATGCCGGAAGGCGGAGGCGACCGCAACAGCATTCCGCTTTACCGCGTGCCCAACCTGCACGTGCAGCATCATTTCGTACCCACGATGCCGATCCGCGTCTCCGCGATGCGTTCGCTCGGCGCGCACATGAACGTGTTCGCGATCGAGAGCTTCATCGACGAGCTCGCCCGAGCCGCGCACGCCGACCCGATTGCGTTTCGCCTCAAACATCTCGATGATCCGCGCGCCCATGCCGTGATTCGCGCGGTAGCCGATCAATTCGGCTGGCATGCCCGCAGCGCGCTAACGGGCGACGCTAGCCCGCGCTCACACGGCACCGGCTTTGCGTTTGCCCAATACAAGAACCTGATGGCCTACCTTGCCGTCGCGATGGATGTGACGGTGCTGCACGATACCGGCGAGCTCAGCATCGAGCGCGTCGTCGCGGCCGTCGATTGCGGACAGATCGTGAATCCGGACGGCGTGCGCAATCAGATCGAAGGCGGCATTTTGCAAACCGCGAGCTGGACGCTCTATGAAGAAACTCGATTCGATCCGCAACGCATCACGAGCTATGACTGGAGCACTTATCCGATCATGCGCTTCTCGTCCGTGCCCAAACGCGTGGACGTGCTGTTGATCGACCGGCCGGGCTTGCCATTCCTGGGTGTCGGAGAAGCGGCGCAAGGCCCGGCCGCCGCGGCGCTCGCGAACGCGATCGACGACGCGACTGGTGTGCGGATTCGCGACTTGCCGTTGCTCGGGGCGAACGGCAAGAAGATGCTCAAGGCATGAGGCTTTCGCGTTAGCAAACGAACGCGCCGCGCGCGAGCTTCGGCGCGGCGCCGGGACCGCGCTTAGTGGCCGCCGGATGGGAACGAGAAAGTGGCGCGCGCGCTGCCATTGCCGCGGACGTTCACCGTCTGCTTCCTGGTCACGCCGCTGTATGTGGCGCTGATCGTATAGCGCCCTTGAGGCAGCCGCACGAGCATGTACGGCCCCTTCGACGTGGCCTCGAACACGGAAGCGCCGCCTTTGGCGATCTGCACCTGGACGTCGGCCACATAGCTCGCACCGGGTCCCGTGAACTGCAGAGACAGCGGCCACTGCCTGCGTGCCTGCCGCAGCGCGGTCGACTCGTCGCGACCAACTCCGCCGGTCACGAACGATATGTCGCCCTGCTGCTGCGTCGGTGGCATGCCGGTCCTGTGGATCTCGCTGGCGCTCTGCGGAGCAGCCGTCTGCGCCACTGCTACGCCTGCCTGCACCAGGGTGAACGCCGCGGCGAGCAGGGTCGACGCGATCCGGGGAGCGTTTCGTTGCATTTTCATCGTGACTGCTCCTTACAGTGTTGCCGACTGCCGGTTAGAGTGCGTGCCCGGTTCGTCGGGTGGAAGAACGCTTGCACCAGGTTGGAAACGCATCGCGCGCCGGGGGCCGGCCACGAGCGAGGGCACCTCACGACCACGGTCAGCAGCGGACTTATCACGAATAATACGACATAGGGCGCGTAGCAGAGTGTCGGCACGCCGATGAGTCACCGCCATGCACATCGCGCAACTGTTCCATGGCGTCGGTCAGCAATGTTTGAGCCAGTCCCCCGGACCAGAACTTATAAGACATTCTTCAGAACGTCGGGGCTAGGTGTCGCCTCGATCTTGAGAAGCCCATTCGATCGTCTATGTTCGAAGAGACGTTATTGGGCCGACGCGCCGTTGCGGACAGGAGGATGTCGCCATGTCATTACTCGCGCAATCCGGTTCTGGACTGCGGCATCTATGTCTAGTCACATCGATAACCGTGGCGGCGGCCTTTTCTACTTCGATCGCTGCGCAGGTAGTGCGGACCGAGGTTCTACCGCTGCAGTCGGTCACGCTCACCGACGAGCAGTTCCTCGGCGGACACGAAGCGGGCAAGCCGGTCACCGTTGCCGGGGTGCTGAGCCTACCCAAGGCGGGTTCGGATCGTCTTCCTGCGATCGTCATGCTTCATCCGTCGGGAGGCATCAACAGCGGTATCACCGACTGGCAGCAGGAGTTCCTGGCGATGGGCGTCGCCACGTTCGTGGTCGACAGTTTCGCGGGGCGCGGTATCGTCAGCACGCTCAACGACCAGGGGCAACTGGGCCGGCTCGTGCAGCTCGAGGACGCGTATCGCGCACTCGACCTGCTCCAGAAGCATCCAAGAATCGATCCGGAGCGGGTGATACTGATGGGCGAATCGCGCGGCGGACAACCAGCGTTATACGCCGACCTCAAACGGTTTCAACAATTGCATGGCCCCACTTCCGGCAAGGGCTTCGCCGGGTACATCGCGTTCTATCCGAACTGCAATACGACCTTCAGAGCCGATGACGATTTCGACGACAAGCCCGTGCTCGTTTTTCATGGCAGTGCAGATGAATTTGCTCCTGTCGCATCATGCCGCGCATACGTCGAAAGACTGCGAGCCAAGGGAAAAGACATCAAGTTCATCGAGTACTCGGGGGCCCAGCATATGTTCGACTGGAAAGCCGCGGCGAAGCCCATCGTTCTCGCCAAGGCGCAGACCATAAGAAGCTGTCAACTGAGCGAAGCACAGAACGGCCAGATCATGGACGCAGCGACGGGCCAGCTTTTTACTTACAGCGATCCCTGCGTCGGGTATGGAGCGACCCTCGCGTACGACGAAAAGGCCGCAGTCGATGCCAGGAAGACCGTGCGCGAGTTCGTGGCGGGCACGCTCAAACTTGGCGCACCCGCTCCGTGACCCGGAAGGCCGGTTCGTTTGCGAACCTGCTGTCGAAGTCGTGCAGACATCCCCCGAACGCCTGGAGGCCTGACTGCCGGCGCTCTAGCCATTCCATTAGCATCGCTCGTTCTTAGCGGATGCCGCGCTTGATCAGCGGAATCAGCGAGTCGATCGTCGCCGGTGTCTGCACACCTGCGCCGGTGTTGATGGTCAGTCCCGCGAAATGATAAGCAGCCGAGAGCACGCACTGCGTGACTGGCAGGAAGCCCTGCAGATAAAGCTGCTGGTCGAGCGTCGCAGTGAGGTACTTGTTCTGCAACCCGGAAATCGTGGCGGGCGCCAGATCGATGCCGCCCACGATGATTTGCCCCGGCTTCTTGCCAGCCTGCTGGAGCGCCTGCGGAATGAACCCGGTCACACCGCCGTGCTGCGTGCCGATCGCCTTCAGATCTGGGTGCGCCTGGATAAAGGCGACCAGGATCGGCACGGCGAGCGATGAATCGGCATCCACCTGCGGTGAGATGTTGAGCCTCGTCACCTTCACACCGGCCTTTTCCAGCGTCTCGGAAAGGCCACGGTCGGACTGGCTGCGCACACTCTCGTTGAAGACACCGTATTCGAGCGCCTCGTCGCCCTTCTTGAGTCCGGCGTTGAGCATCGCCTGAGCAGTGATCTGCCCGCCGATATAGAGTTCGACGCCGGCGTAGCCAAAGCCCTTCGCGTCGTAGAGCTTCTGGTTTTCGGGCAGCGGCGTATTGCCGACGGTAACGATGATGCCCTGGTCTACCGCCTGTTTGATCAGTGGTGCGAAGGCTGGATCGCCCGGATGGCCCATGATGCCGATACACGTCGGATGCGCCGCCATCGCCTGGCGAAACTGCGCAAGCATCGTCTCCGGACTCCAGGCCGAGAACTGCTCGATCACCTTGATGCCTAGCGCATGTCCCGCGTCCGCAGCGCCGGTCTGACGTGGCAGCGTCGCGCCGTCGCCGGGGTTTCCGCCCATCTGCATATACATCGTCATACCGGCGCCGAGCGGCCCCGTCGTGGTCGGCTCGGTGGCACCGGCGGTTGGCGCGAGGCCGAACGCAACAACGCTCGCGCCTAGTAGCAATCCCGTCATGATCTTGATCATTTCTGCTCCTATCTCCTGATTTAACGGCTTTATCTCCCGCCAAACCTGAGTTTTTCGCGCAACACACGCAGCCTGGCAGGGTTCTCGACCAACAGATGCAGGATCACGGCGACGATGAACACCACTCCTTCGATCGCCTGTACCCAGAAGCCGGCGATACCTGTCGCAACGATTCCCGCCTCCAGCATGCCAATCACGAAAGTGCCGAAGAACGTACCCACGATCGTCGCCGTGCCGCCGAACACCGAGGTTCCGCCGATGAACACGCCGGCCAGCGCCGGCAGCAGGTAGCCTTGCCCCTGGGTCGAGAAGTAGTTCAAGTTCTCGAGCGTGAGCAGCACCGTTGCGAAACCGGCCAGCACACCCATTAGCGTGAACAGTTTCACCGTCTCACGCGGCACATTGATGCCCACGACCTTCGCCACGTTGCGGTTGTCTCCGATGAACAGCACGTGCTCGCCGAAACGGTGGCGATTGAGGATGAACCACATGAATATGGCGAGCCCGAGCGCCCAGAGCGCTTGCATCGGGACCAGATCGAACAGCGTGCCCGCGAATACTGCATAGGCCGAACCGCTGGCGAGTTGCTGTAGCGCATTCGAAAGGCCGCCGGAAAGTATCGAAGCAACCCCGGCCCAGAGGAACTGCGTGCCGATTGTCACGATGATCGACGGCACGCCGACCACCGCGACCAAAACCCCGTTCACCACGCCGACCAGCGCGCCGCCAGCCAACGCCGCAATAACGGCAAGCCAGGCCGAACCGGTGGTGTTCACGCACCAGGCGAACAGGAAGCCCGCGAATGCCATCACCGACGGGAACGAAAGATCGATCTCCCCAGCCGCAATCACCAGAGTCAGCCCGATCGCCAACACCACCAGCGGCGGAACGGTGGTCAGGAAGGAGAAGTAGATCGGCCAGCCCAGAAAGACCCGCGGTGCGGTCGCCATGAACAAGCCGACCACCAACGCAAACACGACCACGCTCGGCAAACCTTCCAGGCGAGCAAAACCGGGCAGGCGAAAAAGCACTAACCGCGCCGGCCGTTTTTCTTTTATCGGATCGCTCACGTCCGTGTCCCCGCAACCGGCCCCGGCCCGTGCCCGCTCTGCTGCAGCGAAATCAGGAACCGGGTGAGTTCCTCGAGGCTCATCTCACCGGACTTGAATTCCGCGACGATCCGGCCACGATCGAGCACGACCAGTCGATCGGCGAGCTCGTGCACATGGGCAAGGTTATGTTCGATGTAGATGCAAGCGCGGCCGGAATCCTTGATCGAGCGCACGAAGTCGAGAACCTTGCGCACCTCGCTGATGGCGAGCGCCACCGTTGGTTCATCGAGAATGATCAGATCGCTTTCGAAATACATTGCGCGTCCGATCGCGATGCCCTGGCGCTCGCCACCGGAGAGTTTCGCAATCAACGAATCCGCGTCGATTCCCACGCCGCGGAAACCGAGCTGGTGCTTCAAGATTTCGTTGGCGATGCGCCGTTGTTCGGCAACGTTGATGAAACCGAACCGGTTGGTGATTTGCCGGCCGACAAAAAAATTACGCCATAGCGGCTGCTTCTCGCCCAGCGATTTTTCCTGATAGACCGTTTCGAAGCGCAAACGGTGCGCCTCGCGCACGGAAAAGCGGCTCCAGTCGACCTCCTCGTCCCGGATGAAAAGCTTGCCCGTGCTCGGCCGCACGACACCGGTCAGCACCTTGATGAGCGTCGATTTACCCGCGCCGTTGTCACCGATCAGGCCGACGATCTCGTTGCGCCCAATGGCGAGGTCGATACCGGACAGCGCGCGTATCTTCCCGTAGGACAGGCTGATGCCCTGCGCGCGCACGATATGCCGCCAGGCGCTCGTAGTGCGCGCGGCATCGCTCGCCGTCACGCTACGCCCCAGCTCGAAGAAACCACAGTGATGTTGTGTACGACGATAGCCATAAAACCTTCCTTTTGCTTATCGATCGCCGCATCAACTTACATTGAGACTGTCTATGCAATTCAGCAAGATTTAAAGTCTAGTTCAAGAATCGCCCGACGGTGGCTAGAAAATACCGGCGGGCGTGACAGCGCGGGCGTCACAGCGTCTATCACTCAAACCGGCCAGGGGACTATCATGAGAGAAGCTGCATTCATCAGCGCAGGAGCACATCATGACCTCCAGTCCATCCGCTGAGCCGACCGGCACCTCTCGCGACCCCGCGCAAACTTCCGCCGGCACGACTGGCCATCCCGATCCGAAGGGCTCGCAAAAACCGGCCGCAGACGACCTTCCTAACGCGGACGCGGCAGAGCCCGAGCCTCACGAGCATCTCCCGTCCAGAAGCGACGACAACTGATTCAACACCACAGGCGCCGACGCCGTCCGCGTGACGATCCGCGCAGCAGGTTCGCGAGTGGATCGCACGTGCTTTCGCGCCGACGCCGCGAAGTCGGGGACAGCTCGCGGTTCACGCAAACGGCCCGATGGATTTCG
This sequence comes from Paraburkholderia sp. EG304, assembly GCF_046543485.1. Classification (NCBI taxonomy): domain Bacteria; kingdom Pseudomonadati; phylum Pseudomonadota; class Betaproteobacteria; order Burkholderiales; family Burkholderiaceae; genus Paraburkholderia; species Paraburkholderia sp. EG304. The sequence continues at coordinate 12,996 of NZ_JBKGUA010000018.1, forward strand.
TCAGACGAAGTCGCGACCCGGTGTGAACCGCACAGGAGCAGATCATGCAGAACGTGCTGGTAGGTTATGACGGGTCGGCATCCGCGCAATATGCCGTGACTTTCGCGGCCGATCTGGCCAAGCGTTTCGACGCGCGCTTGCATGTGCTCGTCGTCGCGCGCACGCCGGACTGGGGTGCGATCGAAGTCGAGCGAAAAAATCTGATCGAGCTGGAAGTGCGCCATGCCAACGAGATCCTCGACGGCGTCAAGGCGAAGCTCGCCGCTTCGAACGGAGCGGTGGAGTTCGATCTCGTGGTCGGGCCGCCGGCGAAAGAGATCGTGCTGTACGCGGAGCGGCATGCTATCGACCATCTCGTGGTGGGACATCGCGGACATACGCCGTTCGATCGCTGGCTGATCGGTTCGGTCGCCCGCCAGGTGCTCGCCTACGCGCCGTGCGCGGTCACCATCGTGCGCGATCCGGCGACCATGAAAAAAACGCGGCATGAGAACTGATCGTTCCTGAAATTTGGCCTTCCAGCAGGCCAAATCGGCGGCTACCTCGCAATATGCAAATAAGCGATTGCCATAACTTTCACGACTTCCGTGAACTGGCACGGCTCAGACTGCCGGGCCCGATCTTTAACTACATCGATGGCGCCGCCGACGACGAAGTGACCTATCGCCGGAACACCGCGAGCTTCCAGCAATGTGACCTGGTACCCAATGTGTTGCGGGGAGTCGGTGACGTGGATCTCTCGGTGCACGTCCTCGGCCAGCGGCTGGCGATGCCTGTGTATTGTTCCCCGACCGCACTGCAACGCCTTTTTCACCATGAAGGCGAACGCGCAGTGGCCGCTGCGGCGTCGAAGTACGGAACGATGTTCGGCGTTTCTTCGCTCGGCACGGTCAGCATGGAAGAGTTACGCAAAGCGTTCCCGACACCGCAGGTGTACCAGTTCTACTTCCATAAGGACCGCGGTTTAAACCGTGCAATGATGCAACGCGCCAAAGAGACTGGCATCGATGTGATGATGCTGACGGTCGACAGCATCACTGGCGGAAACCGCGAGCGCGATCTGCGTACAGGCTTCACCATCCCTTTCAGACTCACCTTGGGCGGTATGCTCCAATTCGCTCTGAAGCCGAAATGGGTTCTGAACTACGTCACGCATGAGCGCTTTTCCATGCCGCAATTGGAGACCCACGTCGACTTTGGCGGCGGTGCGATGTCGATTGGCCGCTACTTCACGGAAATGTTGGACCCTTCGATGAATTGGGACGACGTTGCCGAGATGGTCCGTGACTGGGACGGCCAGTTTTGCCTGAAGGGCGTGATGTCTGTCGACGACGCGAAGCGTGCGGCCGCAATTGGCTGTACCGGCATCGTGCTGTCCAATCATGGCGGCAGGCAGCTAGATGGATCGAGAGCCGCGTTCGATCAGCTTGCGGAGGTGGCAGATGCCGTGGGCGACAAGCTGGACGTCATCATGGATGGAGGAGTGCAACGCGGAACACATGTTCTGAAGGCTCTGGCTCTAGGGGCCAAAGCCGTTGGCGTCGGACGTTACTATTTGTTCCCGCTGGCAGCGGCTGGGCAGGCTGGCGTCGAGCGGGCACTGGCCTTGATGAAAACAGAATTAGAGCGGGGCATGAAATTGATGGGATGTAGCTCGGTCAGCGAGCTCTCTCGCGAAAGTCTTCGCTTTCGATAATTGCGACGGATTAGCCATCTTTCAGAGCACGCTGCTGATACGAGAAGATTGAGTCGAACACGGCATCAACATTGATGAGTTCGCCGATCATGTCACCGGCACGCAATTATTCTTGAAGAAATGGCGCTGCGAGATCCGAAGCCAGGGTTTTCGCCTACACTGCTGTGCCGACGAAAGAGAACGGGGCGCACAATAATTGAAATGGCGCCCGTGAAACGCCCAATCGAGTCACCACCTCCGTTCTGCCGCTTAGAAACCCTGAGCGGTTATCGCAGGGTGTGTGACAAGCAATACGACACCCAGAATGCACCCGCCGATGAGGGCAGCCAGCCCAATTGCCACGAACGGCAGCCAGCTAAAGTTGACATGGGCGAAGTCGGCTTCGTGGGCGGCTCGATTGCGCACTCCGAAGAAACTCCACAGAACGATGCGCGCCATCCGGATGAGTTCCATCACTTCCTCCTGTTCGTTTGATCACGTTGACTAATGTTCATGCTTCTCACGGATTCAGAACAGCAGCAGTTGTGATCAATTTGAGGAATGCAGCCGGGGCTGGCCGACTCTGACACTTCAGCACAGGTATTCACGCGCCGGCATCGCCGCAGTCTTACTTCTGGCGATGCGGTTAGCAAATCGCAACGATATACCTGCTGCGCCGCGCTCAGGCTTTTTCTTCGTGCGATACCGGCAAAATGGACGCAGCCGACGCGACGCCTATACCTGTCGCGCCATACGGCGCCTCGCGCACAACATCGCCCTGATAAAACCCGGTGAAGCGTTCGAGTTGACGCTGCGCGTCTTCCACGGCGACGGTTTCGTCCAGTACCGCGCTTGAAAAGCCCATGCGCTCCATCTGCATCAGTTGATCGACCAGTACCTCGCCCGTCGCCCGCAAGTCTCCGTTGAAGCCGAGCCGGCGGCGCACGAGGTACGCCTGCGAGTACGCGCGTCCATCGGTGAAGGTGGGGAAATGCAACTCGACGCGCGCGGCGGCTGAAATATCGGCCGCATGCGCGAGCGGATCGGCATCGTTAGGCAAAGCGAGTACGGGCGCCGCTGCATCGGCGGCATGGTCGTGCGCGGCGAGCAGGCGAATGCGTGCCGGGGTCTTCATACGCGCTCCTGCGCCGTTGCGCGAACCGCGTCCGCGGCAGCCTTGAATGGATCGAGTCCGACCCGGCGCACGGTTTCGATGAAAGTCTCGCGACGTTCGCCGCGCCGCTCGCGCAACGCCACATAGCGGCCGAGCACCGCGTCGACGACATCGGTCACTTCATGTGACGCGAACGACGGGCCGATGACCTTGCCGGAGCGGGCGTCGCCGCTGCGCGCGGAGCCATCCGCGCCGCCGAGCGTGACCTGATACCACTCCGCGCCATCCTTGTCGACGCCAAGAATGCCGATATGCCCGCTGTGATGATGGCCGCACGAATTGATACAGCCGCTGATATGCAGATCGACCTCGCCAATGTCGTTCAATTCGTCGAGGTCCTGATAGCGCTCCATGATGCTCTGTGCGATCGGCAACGAGCGGGCGTTGGCGAGCGCGCAGAAGTCGCCGCCAGGGCAGGAAATCATATCGGTGAGCAGATGCACATTGGCGCTTGCGAGCTGCACCGCGACCGCCGCGTGCCAGAGCGCGAGCAGGTCGTCGACGTGGACCCACGGCAGCACGATGTTCTGCGTGTGCGTGACGCGCGCTTCTCCCGACGAAAAGCGGTCCACGAGATCCGCCACGCGTTCGAGCTGCTCGGCCGATGCATCGCCGGGCGCCTGCAATGGCCGCTTGAACGACAGCGTGACGATGCGCATGGACGGGTCCTTGTGCAGCGCGACGTTGCGCTCCAGCCAGCGCTGCAATTGCGGCGTCTGCCGCGCAGCGGCTTGCAGCGCGGCAGCAGCGGCCGGGTCGGCGGCTCGGCGCTCGGCCGCTGCCGGCGGCACGACGAAATACGTGCTGATGCGGTCGAACTCGGCTTGAGGAATCGTGTGCGGACCGCCGTCGTGATCCACGATCTGCCGGAACTCTTCCTCTACTTCGTCGATGAAGCGCTGGCCTTCGGCCTTCACGAGGATCTTGATACGCGCCTTGTATTTGTTGTCGCGCCGTCCGAACTGGTTGTACACGCGGACCACGGCCTCGATGTAATTCATGATGTGCCGCCACGGCAGAAACTCGCGCAGCACGGTGCCGATGACCGGCGTGCGGCCCATGCCCCCGCCCACCGATACGCGAAAGCCCAGCTCACCATTTTCGTCGTGCACGAGGCGCAGTCCCACGTCGTGCCATCCGGTCGCCGCGCGGTCTTCCTTTGCACCGCTGATCGCGATCTTGAACTTGCGCGGCAGAAACGCGAACTCGGGGTGCAGCGTGGTCCACTGGCGCATGATTTCGGCGAAGGGCCGCGGGTCGGCGATCTCGTCCGGTGCCACACCTGCCCGCTCATCGCATGAAATGTTGCGGATGCAGTTGCCGCTGGTCTGAATGCCGTGCATGTTGACCGTGGCGAGGAGGTCCATCACGTCGGCGGCTTTCGACAGCGGTATCCAGTTGAATTGAACATTGGTGCGTGTCGTGAAGTGCGCTTGATTGGTAGGCAAGCGCACGGTGCCGAGCTTGCGCTGAGCCTCCATTGCCTGCCGGTACACGTCTGCTTCGGGCTCGTCGTATTCGCGTGCAATTCGCGCGAGCACGCGAAGCTGGGCGCTGGAGAGCTCGCCATACGGAACCGCGACACGCAGCATCGGCGCGTGCCGCTGGACGTACCAGCCGTTTTGCAGGCGCAGCGGCCGAAACGCATCCTCGCTCAGCCTGCCGTCTTGCCAGCGTTCGATCTGATCGCGAAACTGGGCCGCGCGGCTTTGCACGAAGGCTTTGTCGAATTCGTTGTAGCGGTACATAGTGCGGAAATGGCGGACGTGTGGTTCACACGGAACAAGGAAAATATCGCGCCGCAGTAGCCGCCTCAAGCAGCAGATGGCGCTTAATGGAGCGCAGCAGCTCTCGCCCCGCACTGATTCAGCGAGGGTCGGCTGGAGGGTGCTTGCGGGTCGATCGTGCGTCCCGATGGCCTGGGCAAGACGTCGCATTCCTTCTCCGATCTGATCGGCCGTCGCACTCGCGAACGATAGGCGAAGATGCGCGCTGCCATATAGCCGCCCCGAGGCTCTCAGGTGATCATCGTGAATACAGCCAAAGCCCGACCTTCCCCGAATCGTCTGCGACTGTCCGCTGCGGTGAGTGGGAGAGTCCAGACTGTGACAACGGCGACGGGCATCAGCATCTGGCAGGCGGCCGCGCCGCTTTCGAGCCATACTGTGCGCCGACAAGCTCGCCGAACGTTCACATCTCCAGACATCACATGACGTCCAACGCCGAGTAACATGCGACAAACATTCCAACAAAGACCAACATGACCCGCTACGAGGCACTCGCTACCACACTCGCTGAAGAGATCCGAGCCGGCCATATTCCGATCGGCTCTCGCCTTCCATCCCTGCGCTATATCATCGCGCAGCATGGCGTCAGTCAGTCGACCGTTCTGCGTGCGTACTATCTGCTCGAGGAGTGGGGGCTCATTCGTGCCGAGGAGCGTTCCGGTTTTTACGTCACACCGGGTGCGGGAGTCCAGCAAGCGGTTTCCATGCAGGCGGCAACACTCGCGGAGTCCGCGAAGGTAGACATTTCGGATCTCGTCTTTTCAGTGCTCGATGCGGCAAAGCATCCTGGCATCGTGCCGCTTGGCTCCGCTTTTCCTTCTCCTCTGCTCTTTCCGTCCGCCAGGCTCCTCAAGTCGCTGGCACAGGGCACGCGCTCGCTGAGCCCGTGGAGTACCGTCGCGGACCTGCCACCGGGCAATGACCACCTGCGTCGCCAGATCGTGCTGCGCTACGTCGGCACGGGCCTCTCCGTGGCAACCGAGGAAATCGTCGTGACAAACGGCGCTCTGGAAGCGCTCAATCTCTGTCTGATGGCGGTGACGCGCCCGGGCGACGTCATCGCGGTCGAGTCGCCTGGCTTTTACGCCGCATTGCAGGCCATCGAGCGGCTCGACCTGCGCGCGGTCGAGATTCCCGTCGATCCGGTCACCGGACTGGACCTCGACGCACTCGCGGTCGCGCTCGATAAGCATCCGATCCGCGCCTGCTGGTTCATGACGAACTTTCAGAATCCGACCGGCGTGACGCTCTCGGTGGAAAAAAAGAAAGCGCTCGTCGATCTACTGGCCAAGCGCGAAATACCGCTGATCGAAGATGACGTCTATCAGGAGCTTCACTTCAGCCGTGATCGGCCGCTGCCGGCGAAGGCCTTCGACACCAAGGGCCTCGTCATGCACTGCAGTTCGTTCTCGAAGACGCTCGCGCCCGGCTACCGGATCGGCTGGGTAGCGGCTGGCCGATTCGCCGACCGGGTGCAACGGCTCAAGCTGATGACGACGCTGTCGGCCAGCATTCCGGTACAGGCCGGAATTGCCGACTATCTGCAATATGGCGGCTATGACAAGCATTTGCGCAAGCTGCGCAATGCGTTCAAGTCACAGCTAGCGTCAATGGATGCCGCGCTTCGGCGTTCGTTGCCGCGCGACGTGCGATGGACCCTTCCCAACGGGGGCTACTTTCTCTGGCTTCAGTTGCCCAACGCGGTCGATGCGATGGCGCTTCATCGACGCGCCATCGCCCACGGCATCAGTATTGCGCCCGGGCCGATCTTCTCCGCTACCCACTCGTTCGAAAACTGCATCCGTCTGAACTTCGGCCACCCATGGGATACCTCGATCGATGAGGCTGTGCGAGTACTTGCGGACATCCTCAAAAGCTGACCGGCTGTGTGATTCGCGCGCCCCGCCTCAATCCTGGCCCGGCATGCCGCCGACAAACTTCCGCGCGGCACGCGCGGCGCAGTCCAGTGCAAACCCGAGCGCGCCAATGATCAGAACGACGGCGGTCAAATCGCCGTAGGCGAGGCGGTCCCGTGCATCGAGGACGAGATAACCCAGCCCCGAGCTGACCCCGAGCATTTCGGCCGGCACGAGCACTATCCACAGGATGCCGATTGCGAGCCGCACGCCGGTCAGCACGTGCGAGGCGACACCCGGCACATACACGTGCCACAACATCTCGAGCCTCGTCGCAGCGAGCGACTCGCCTAGCTGCACCCACCGGCGATCGATGTGCGCCACCCCTGCCGCGGTGCTCATCGACAGTGGCCACACGGCCGCGAAGGTCAGCAGGAAATACACAGCGCGATCGCCGATGCCGAGCGACATCACCGCGATGGGCATCCACGAGAGCGGCGAGATCATGCGCAGAAACTGCAGCGTCGGTGAGAACGTCGTTTCGAAGCGCTTCGAGCGGCCGAGTGCAAAGCCCAGCGGAACGCCGACGACGAGCGCCCAGCCAAGGCTAACCGCGACGCGGCGCAGACTCGCTGCCACATGCGACAACAGATGCTCGTCGGCGACGAGCCCCGGCAATGCCGCCAGCGCATGCAGCGGTGAAAACTGCGCAACGAAGCCGTCGGCACCGCCAGGCAGTGTCACCGCCGCCCACCAGGCGACGATCGCGATCGCGCCGCCCAGCAGTCCGAGCAGCGCGTTCGGCAGGCGCCGCGAGCGCCGCACTGCCCTGTCCCCGTCGGCGTGACTCGCAGTGCGCGATGAACTCACCGTGCGGGATGAAAGACTACTAGACAATCACAGTCTCCCTTCTTTCGAATCCGTCCGGCAAACCGAATGCCTGCATGCCGCCAACCGATGTAATGCTTCGTCTCACGAATCGCTCGTCGACGAGATCACCCGCGACGAACTTCGGGTCCAGCTGTGCAACGAACGCCTGGTTACCGTCGATCTTTGTCGCCTTGAGCCGCCGCACGAGTTCCTCGGTGTACGACGGATACGGATAGGGCTGAAAATCGATCCGCTTCTGGTGCCAATCGGCGTGAACGATTGCTCGGTCTCCGAGGTAGCGGCCCTCGCCTGCCGCGGACGGCGCCAGCACATCGGTAAGCACCTCCGCCGTATGCGGTGTGTAGCGGTCCGCCCCCGAACGCGAAAGCAGTTGCGCCGCTTCCTGCGGATGCGCGCGCGTCCACAGTTGAGCCTGCACGATCGCGTCCACCACCTTCTGCGTCCACTGCGGACGGCCGGTGATATCCCGTTCGTGCATGAACACCACGCAGCAGGCGTGGTTGCGCCATACGTCGCCGGTGAAGCGCAGGACCTTGCCCACCTGCATCTTTTCGGCCGCGGCGTTGAACGGCTCCGCGACGATGAAGCCGCCAATCTGTTTTGCAGCAAGCGCGGGCGGCATATCGGAAGGCGCCATCACGATGAGACGAACTTCATTGCGCTCGAGCGGACCGCTCTTCGTCAGCACGGGCGTCAGGCCATGCGCGCGCAACAGGTCCTGCAACACGATGTTATGAATCGAGTACCAGAACGGCACCGCTACGGTCTTGCCACCAAGATCGTTCACCGTCGAAATGTCCGGCGCGACGGTGAGAGCCGACCCGTTGACGTGATTCCACGCGACGATCTTTGCCGGTGCCTTGGCTCCGTAGCGTGCCCATACCGTCATCGGAGAAAGCAGATGCACCACGTTCACCTGACCTGACAGGAACGCTTCGACGAGCTGAGCCCAACTGCGCAGCAGTACGGGCTTGTCCGCCTGCAAACCGGCAGCGGCGAAATAGCCCTTGTTATGTGCGACGAGCAGCGGCGCGGCATCGGTGATAGGCAGGTAACCGATGCGTACGGGTGCATCGGGTTCGGCGTTCGCACGGGCATCGAAAGCACTCAGCAACGGTGCCGCGCCAGTCACGGTCAGCATCGCGGCGAGCTTGAGCCAGTCGCGACGGGAAATAGGGTGTTCGCACATTAAACGCATTCCTCAGTCGTTGTGGGAGGAAACGGATGAAGGCATCGAATCGCGTAACGCTTCCAAGATTCGCAGCCGCAACGCGCCGAGCCTCTGCAGATGTTCGACGCGTGGGTAACGGATGTCGATGTCCAGTTCCAGCGCCAGCGTGCCGCGCCGGCCAAGCACCGCCACGCGGTCGGAGACGAGCAGTGCTTCATCGATGTCGTGCGTGACGAGCAGCGTTGCTGCCTGCGTGTCGGCGACAACCTGTTTCAGCAGTTTCTGCATCCCCTCGCGGGTGATTTCATCCAGCGCCCCGAACGGTTCGTCGAGGACCAATACTTTTGGCCGCCGGGCCACGCAACGCGCCAGAGCCACGCGCTGCGCCATGCCGCCAGACAGCTGTGAAGGCACCAGGTCTCGCGCGTGTGCGAGCCCGACTTCTTCGAGCGCCGCGGCCACACGCGCCCGGCGTTCAGCAGCGGACAACTTCGTCTGTCTCGCGAAGCCCAGTCCGAATGCGACGTTGCGCTCCACCGACAACCACGGCAGCAGGCAGGGGTCCTGAAAGGCAATGGCCACGTCCGGGCGCGGACCACTGACGGGCTCGCCATCGATCAGGACGGTGCCGCGCGTTGCCGCGGACAGTCCCGCCACGACCCGCAGCAACGACGATTTGCCCGCCCCGCTCGGACCCAGGATCGACACGATCTCGCCGCGTCGCACGCTATACGTCACGCCATCTATAACCCGACGCTGTCCGTAGCTGAGCGCGATGTCGTGGAGTTCCACGTGAGGTGCGACGAACTCGGCCATCATTCGGTCCTGGCATGCAGCGCAAGCTGGTGCTTGAGTTGCACGATGCTCGGCGTGACGATCGGCACGAACGACGCCTCGCGCACGCGACGCGCAACGGCCGACTGCTCGCGCAGATAGCCCTGTCCGCCGCTCGCCTGGACCTCGAGGTTCACGGCCGATGCCACCAGCGACGCCAGCGCAATGCGCAGGCGGAAAAGGTTCGGCGCATCCTCGATATACGTCTGAGCCGCAATGCCCGTGCATAGCTGGTCGGTCAACCGCGCAAGCTCGTCGGCGAGCTGTTCGGCGTCTGCGGCCAGCGCCAGCCTCGATGCCGGACGGGCCAGCGCCACGGCCGCGAGCGCGCGACGCGCAAGGCCAAGCGAAAGACCGCACTGCAAGCCCAGGAAGCCGGGACGCACGCGTGTGAGGAACATACTCGCGTCGGCGGCGATCATCCAGCGTTCGTCGAGCTGTGCGCCCTCGATCTTCAACGCGGCGGTATTGCTCGCGCGCAATGCGATCAGGTCGAGATCGGCGCTACGCCCAACGCCGGGAAGATCGTGCGGAACCGCGAAAATCGACGGCTTGCCGCTGTCCGCGTGATCGAACGCTGCTGCCACCAGAAATCCCTCGGGACGCAGATTCGTGATCCACGGCAGACTCCCCGACAGCGCCCAGCGACGCGCGCCGGACCCATTGGCTGCAACCGGTTCGGCCCTCATCTGCAACGGCTCCAGCGCGGACAGGTACTTCATTGCGTTCGACAGGCCGGTCGCGCCCGCGACCTCGCCACTCAGCAGTGGCGCGAGCCACGTGTCGCGCAGCCCGGCGTTCGGAGTGTGCAACAGGTATTCGATAAAGGTCCGATGGCCCCAGAACACGAACGCGGCGCTCAGCGAGTGGGAAGCAACCTGCGCGATCGCTTCGACTGCATCGGTCGCGGCACCACCACGACCACCGGCATAGGTAGCGGGAACGCCAACGCCGAAGAGTCCGGCGGCGGCAAGCCGCGGCACGATTTCACGTGCGTGCCCCGCGCTCGAGTCGAGCGACTCCGCGTGCGTGTCGAGCCATACGGCAAGATCGGCGGGGACGAAAGAAGCGGTACTCATACTGTTTGCGTCCCGGGTTCCCAACGATAGTCGGCCAACTGCGGATTGAGATCATTGCGAGCGAGGTTGTTCGCGAAGTTGCAGAGCGTCGCAAGACTCACGCCGAGGACCACTTCGAGCGCGTTCGCATTGGTAAAGCCAGCCGCCAGGAACGCCGAGAGTTCCGAGTCGGCGACAGCGCCGCGCGTGGCGATCACCGCGCGCGTGAATACAGCGACCGCGTCGAGCCGCGCGTCGGGCAGCGGCTGCTGCGCACGCAGCGCATCCACCAGCGCCGGGGCAAGTTGTGCTTTCTTCAACGCAACCGCGGTGTGACCCGCCACACAGAAACCGCAACCGTGAATCGCCGCAGCCGTGATCTGAACCGTTTCACGCTCGGCCAACGTCAGTCCGCCGCGCGAGTTGATTTCTCCGACGCTCAGGTACGTTTCCAGCGCCACAGGCGCATTCGCCAGCGCGGCAACGAGGTTTGGCAGGAAACCATTTGCAGCCAGTGAGCGCTGAAGAAACGGGCGGCTCGCCTCGGGCGCGCTCTCGATAGTCTGCAGGGGCAGGCGGCTCATATTGCACTCCTTTCAGTTGGAGACGTATTCTGTGCGCCGTGCCCGATTGCCAACAAGTCGAAACCATCTCTAATTTCTGCCCGATTGTCTTTGACCGCTGCTGCTCAATGAATCGCGCCGCTTTGTATGGAGCTTGTCTGTTGGTCGCGCACTACGGGATGACCGCGCCGCCATGATCCGGGCTGTACTCCGATCACGCGCTGGAACGCACGCGCGAATGCCGACTCGGAATGGTAGCCAACCTGCTCGATCACTTTCGCGGTCGATGCGCCATGCGCAAGCATGGTGGCGGCCAGTTTCATTCTGACGAGGGCGACGAACCGTGCAGGCGGCTGACCGGCAAGCTCGCCGAACAGCCGGCAAAAACGCGAACGGGACATATGGACGAAGGCGGCCATCGTCTGCGTCGTCCAGCACTTCTCGGGAGTCTCGACGATGGCGCCAGCCAGTTGCGCGAACGCGGGGTGCCGCAACAGTCGCCAGAAGCTTGGCACCGCATCCTCGTCGCGATCATGTGCGCGCAACGCGTACACAAAAAGCAGACCGGTGAGCCGGGCGAGAACCAGCGACACTGTATCGGCGCCGCCCAACGCTTCGTCCCGAATCAGGCGGAAGATCGTGCGTGCCTTTTCCATCGACGGGTGGTCGTGGCGCGCAATGATCCTTTCCGGCAACAGCCCGACCAGCAGCCCGTCGAGCGCCGACGCGAATTCGAAGAAACCGCAAGCAATGCCAACGCCCGCCGCGGTCCGCTCGTGAGTCTGCCCGGGTTCGAGTGGCGTCATCACGCCCATGCGCGCGGTCTCGCTGCCGGCCGCCGGCGGCTCGGCTGACGGCGACAGACAATGCGGAACATCTCGCACCAGAAACGCTGCATCACCGGCTTGCAAGCGGATGCTGTGTGCCGCCCGTTCCGGTCCGGCTGCGACATGCAGCCAGCACTCGCCATACAGCACGACATGAAAGCTGGCGAGGTGACGGCCTGCCGTCGATGCTTGCCACGTGCCGCAGTACTGCCCAACGTGAAACACCGTGCTCTTTAGTTCGAGACTGGAAAGCAGCCAGTCGGTCATTTCGTCCGTGGAATCACTCAGCATGCTCAGACACCCGAGAAACAAAATACCTTCCAGAGTGGCGTCTGCGATAAGCGTCGACAACGATTTTTTCGTCAGAACGATATGCGCGTCTGCGGATTCGATGGAACCACAACGGTGCGTACTCGGCAGTTAGCGCCGGCGCGATGGCGAGAATGCTCTGCACACACAGGGAGGCAAGCGTGCCGCGCGCCGCCGCGCTTCCTTTGAGGCTACCGAAACGACGGCCTCTTCTTGTCCCATGTTCACGTCTCCGTAGCGTTGCCTGCACGCGACCCGAGGACAGCCAACTCGATTCTCGGCAGAGCTTGCCGCATTCGCTTACAAGCGTTTCTCCAATTCCTCTCTAAGGGTCATGGCGTCTGCGTACACAGCGTTGCTATTCGGGCTCTTAGCGTTGCTCATGCTGTCCTCCCATTTCGTCGTGAAGGTGAACAGCAGCATGGGACGCACGATTAACATGCACTAGCCCGACGGATGTTAGAGTCATTAATCAACAAAAATTTGCTAATGGGGGCGACGATGAACGAGGTCCGCGCTATTTCGGTTTTCGTCCGCACGGCGACACTCGGCAGTTTCCGCCGCGCCGCCGTCGATCTGGGTATCTCGCCTCAGGCGGCGAGCCACGCTGTGATGCAGCTTGAAAAATCCCTTGGCGTCCAGGTTTTCCATCGGACCACACGCAAGCTGAGCCTGACCGACGAGGGACAACGACTGTTGCGCAGCGTCGAGCCGGCGCTCGCCATGCTGTCTTCGGCGATCGACGATGCTCGCCGTTCAAAAGAGGAAGTCGCGGGACCACTGTGTGTGAGCGCGCCGACCGCACTCGGACGGACGGTACTGTTGCCGTTGATCCTGGAGTTCGCGGCGCTATACCCCGATGTGCAGATCGACGTGCGTTTCGACGATCGCTTCACGGATCTCGTCAGCGATCGCGCGGACGTCGGCTTTCGCGGCGGGTCGCCGCCATCTGGGGGCGCCATTGCCCGACGACTTCTGCCAATTCAGCTGATCGTGTGCGCGTCACCGGCCTACCTCGAACGGTACGGCGTGCCGAAAACCGTCAATGACCTCGATGCGCATCGTTGCTCAGCGTATCGGCGGGCGAACACCGGCAAGCACGCGCCATGGGAATTCATGATCGGCGGAGAGATCGTGTACAAGGAGATGGCTGCGTCGGTGTGCTCGAACGATGTCGACGCGGAAGCCGAAGCGGTACTAGCCGGACTGGTGATCGGGCAGCTCGGAAGCTTCTCAGCGGTGTCACACATCCGCGCCGGACGACTGGTGCCTTTGCTCACTCAGCATGTGACCCAGCGCGAGTCGATCTACGTCTACTACCGTCGCCGAACCGAGCAACCGTTGCGCGTGAGAACCTTCATCGATTTTGCGGTTTCACGGCTCGCGGACAACAGTCAATTTTTCCTGACGGCAGAAGAGCTGAGCGGTTCCGCGTGCAGAGGCGGGCGCGCCGCCCGCAGGCATAGCGCCGCGTAAGTGCCTGCGCCGCGGAGCAGTCGAGTGCGCGTCACCTGCTTAGCCGGCGATACGCACTCAGGTGCCTGACAAGTCCCTGCTTGTCGCCTCGAATCTCGCTCAAGCGTGCAATATTGAAGTGAGCGTCGGCATGCGTGGGATTGAGCTCGATGCATCGTTCATAGGCTTGCATCGCTGCGTCGTAGCGCTCCAGTTCTTCCAGAGCGACTGCGCGATTGAAGTGCAACAGAGCGTCCTGCGGAAAATGCTCGAGCGCCCGGTCAAAGACGGACAATGCCTCGTCGTACTTCATGCCGACTTCGCAAAGCAGGACGCCCAGGTTGTTATAAGCGTCGTAGTGCGGAGTCGGCGACAATTCGAGCACCTTTTTATACGCCTGCTCAGCACCGATGACGTCGGTATCGGCAAGTTCCTCTGCAAGAGCAAACCACTCCTCGGTTTGCTTTTCCCGGCCAACGATGTTGCGGGGGGCAGCGTCGAGGAACGCGACTTCGCCCTTGACAGGCGCCACTTCCAGATCGAGCAGAAGCTGACCCGAGGTCGCATCCCATTGTGATTCACCGGTCTTGACGACCACCGAGTCACCGACAGCCGTGATGCGGATGCCGGTCAGCGGAAGTTCTTCAGGCAATTCCGCTTTGAGCCGCGCAAGCGCTCGCAGAATCTTTCGCGACGCGATTTTGGCCGACTGAAGCTGGAAAGCTGTGCGCAATAACACGACGTCGCGGAACGTGAACCGGAGCTCGTTACGGCGACCGCGCGACGGTTGCACGAATCCAGCGTCTATCAGGCCGGACAGCACTCGTCGTGAGACACCCAGCAGCGACTGGAGACTGCGCAACGAGTAGTCGTGCGAGGCATTGCGCCTTTTCACTTGCGCGCCCGAACCTTGGCAGGAGCCGCTTCTTCGACCTTGGCCGGCGCCCGCTTCGCCGGTCGCCTCGGTTTGGATGCGAGCTCATCGGCTGGCGCTGCGGGCGCCTTTTTTACGGGCGCGGCTTTGGCGGGCGCGGCCTGCTTGGTCTTGTTGCGGCCAAGGCTCGCACGAAGGGCTTCCATCAGGTCAATCACTTCGGCGCCCGACTCCATGCCTGGTTCGGCGGGAGACACGATCTGCTTGCCGGCGATCTTCTGGTCAATCGCTGCCAGAATCCGCTTCTTTTCCTCATCCTCGTACGCCGTTGGGTCATACGAATCTTCGGACACCTGGTCGATTATTTGCAGCGCGAGCTGAAGCTCGGTGCCCGTCACGGCTACATGCTCGATATGCAATTCAGTCAGCGAGCGAACCTCGTCCGCGAACAACAGTTGCTGAAACACCATGCCGTCCTCGGCCGGGCGAATCTGGACGATGCGTGTCTTCCCTTTATATGACCATTTTGCGAGCGCGCACCGTTCGCTTTCGCGCATCGCCTGCTGAAGCAGACTGTACGGTTTGCCGCCGCGCTTGTCTGGCGCGATGAAATAAGCCTTGTCGTAATACAGAGGGTCGACTGATTTCTCCGGCACGAAGGAAACAATCTCAACGACATGCGTTGCGCCTTCCTCGAGCGCTTTCAGTTCGTCTGGCGTGAAAACGACGAACTGGCCTTTTTCAAACTCATAGCCTTTCTTCATGTCGGCTCGCGCCACGACCTCGCCTGTCGCCTCGGAGATGTACTGCTGTTTGACCCGTCCGCCGTCAGGCGTCAGGAGATGGAATCCCACACCTGAAGCGCTGTCGGTCGCCGAGTAAAGCTTGACCGGAATTGATACCAGACCGAAGGAAAGCGTCAGAGACGCAATTGAACGCGCAGCCATGACTGTCTCCCGATAAGCGGCGACCGCTGGTCGCACAAACTCGGTTGCATCGCACGAGGGCGAACTGTGCTTGGGGAATTCTACGGCGTTTTCGGGCGCTGGCACTCGATGTGTACAGGAAGCCGATCAGGTTCTCCGGATTCAACCAGACAACTTCTATAGGTCGGCGTCAGCGCTCCTCTTTGGAATCGGTTCCAATTGCGGGCACGAGCTGACTAAAACACATGGCCCCGGCGCTGACACTGAGCAATTGACGCAAGGATAGAATTGACTTGCCCGCCAAGGATGCCGTGGTACAGAATGGCGCGCCGCCCTCGGCAAAACGACTAACGCCATTAGAGCGCAGCCAACGGTCTTTAATTGATTTTCTTTTTATCAGCCTGACTCGATTTCGCCGCACCGTGCAAGGAGCGATCAGAACAGATAATCGGGTCTTGCAAAAGGTGATGGAACAGGATCGCCTCGACGGAATCACCACGTTTGTTGCCGTCGCTGAGCAGAAAAGCTTTTCCGCCGCAGCGGCGAGATTGGGTGTCACGCCGCCCACTGGCGGCTTTGTAGAGGAACCCGATTGCCTTCCTGAAAGTTGACCAAATAGCTTCCGCTTCCGGCCTCGTTCCGGCCACAAACGTTGAGTCATTTCACCCGTCAGTTGCTGCTCAAACAATTTTCGGCGCGATTCCGATAACTAACGATAATCTCTCGATGCGGACGCGGCACCAGATAAAGAAACAATCACGGAAGCAAGGAATTGGCGCATTGCGCATCAATCTCCGTCGTTTTACATATATCGGCATCGCGACTCGATTGAATTGAACGCCATTTCGTTTATCCTGTTTCCATAGTCGTGCGATGGTCCAAACCAGCAGTGCTCTCGTCGGAGGTCACGGCCAATGAGTCCCGTCATCATCACCCTGCTCGTGCTCCTTGGCATCGGGCTGTTGCTCGCGCTCTGGCTAATGGGCATCTACAACGGGCTGGTGGTTGCCCGGAAGCGCTTCGAGAACGCCTTTGCGCAGATCGATGTGCAGCTCAAGCGGCGCTACGACCTGATTCCGAACCTGGTCGAAGCGGTCAAGGGCTATATGGGCCACGAGCGGGAGACGCTCGACGCCGTCATCAAGGCCCGCAACAGCGCGATGGCTGCCGAGCAGAAAGTCGCCGCCAACCCCAGCGACCCGGCGGCCATCAAGGGGTTTAACCAGGCCGAGGCTCTGCTGGGCGGCACCTTGGGCAGGCTCTTTGCCCTCTCCGAGGCCTACCCGGACCTCAAGGCCAACCAGAACATGCTCGCCTTGCAGGAAGAGCTGACCTCGACCGAGAACAAGGTCGGCTTCGCCCGGCAAGCGTTCAACGACGCCGCCACCGAATACAACATCCGGCGCGAGGTCTTCCCGGCGGTTACGGTGGCCGGCATGTTCGGCTTCAAGGAGGCGACGCTATTGGAAACCGCAGAGACCGAGCGCGCAGCGCCCAAGGTGTCGTTCCGGTAGGCCGGGACCGCGATCGCTCTGTGCGTCTCATGCTCCCCAAGCCGCTCTGACCGTGACCACCAATTTCTTTCAGCAGCAGGATTCGGCCCGACACAAGACCTTTCAGCTGGTGGTCTATTTCGTCCTGGCGATCCTGATACTGATCGCCTTGGTCTACGGGCTGCTGGTGGCGCTCAGCACCTATGGCGCCCACGCGCCGGTCTCCTGGTGGCAGCCGGAGATGCTCCTGCTCGCGGCGCTGGGGGTGAGCCTTGTGGTCGGCGGTGCCAGCGCATTCAAGGTGAGCCAGCTCGCTTCCGGCGGCCAGGCTGTCGCCTTGATGTTGGGCGGTGTGGAGGTACCCCGCACGACCACCGACGCGCGGCAGAAACGGCTGCTCAACGTCGTCGAGGAGATTGCCCTCGCTGCGGGAGTGCCGGTACCCCCCGTTTATATTCTGGATGAGCCCGGAATCAATGCATTCGCGGCCGGCTACGCTCCGGGCGATGCTGTGGTCGCCGTCTCGCAGGGCTGCCTGAACTACCTGACCCGCGACGAGCTCCAGGGCGTGGTGGCCCACGAGTTCAGCCACATCCTCAACGGCGACATGCGACTCAACATCCGGCTAATCGGCCTGATCTTCGGGATCATGGTGTTGTCCATCATCGGCCGCAGCCTCATGTTCGCTTCCAGAGGACGCTCGTCGGGAAGGCAGAATTCCCAGGGCGGCATGGTGCTGCTGGGCCTGGGCGTGTTCGTGCTCGGTCTCGTGGGAGCGTTCTTCGGTCGGCTGATCATGGCGGCGGTGTCGCGGCAGCGCGAGTACCTGGCCGACGCCAGTGCCGTCCAGTTCACGCGCAACCCCGACGGAATCGGCGGGGCGCTAATGAAGATCGGCGGGCTGGCCGAGGGGTCACGCATCGGCAACCCCCAAGCCGCAGAGGCCGGTCACATGTTTTTCGCCAACGCCTTCGCTGGCGAGGGACTCGCCGGACTGCTGGCTACCCACCCGCCCCTCGTCGAGCGCATTCGCCGGCTCAATCCCCAGTTCGACGGCCGGTTCCCGGAGGTGCGGCCGGTAGGTGTCGATCGGGACGAACCTGAAGGCCCCCGGCGCAGCCATGCCCCGCCGTTCGGCGGGGCTCCCACGCTACCGGGGCTTCCGCAGGTGCCGGTGCCGGTCCTGGGGCTCGCCGACGAAACAGCATCCCGGGTCGGCCGCATCGATCCGGAACTGATCAGCTATGCGCAGGGGCTTCACGATGGCATGCCAGACCTGCTCCGGGTCGCCGCCCAGGAACCGTTCAGTGCTCGCGCCCTGGTCTATGCCCTTCTCATGGACCCGGGGTCGGACCTGCGGGAACTCCAGCTGACCCGGCTGAAAGCCGGCGCTGAGCCTCAGGACTTCGCCGAAACCCTGCGGCTGATCGCCCCTGTCCAGGCTCTGCCGGACACACATCGGCTGCCCCTTCTGGACCTGAGCCTGCCAGCACTGCGGCAGATGTCGCCGCGGCAGCATCATGCATTCCGCGCTCAGGTCGAGATGCTGATGGTCGCCGACCAGCGGCTGAGCTTGTTCGAGTACACGCTTCGCTGTGTGCTGCATCGGCATCTCGACGCCCAATTCCTCCCTCAGCGCCCGGCGCGTGCAGTGCGCGGCTCCCTGCAGAGCCTCGCGCACCCGGTGGCAACGGTGTTGGCGCTATTGGCCTGGGAAGGCCAGCCGGAAACCGACCAGGCCGCCCGGGCTTTCGATACGGGCATGCGCGGCTACATCGGCGGCGAGCACGCCCACCGCTTGCCGCCTCGCGAAGAATGCTCGCTCGCCGGATTCGACGCGGCCCTGCAAACGCTCAATCAATCGGTCCCGGCCATCAAGCGCCGGATCGTCGCCGCCTGCACGGCCTGCATCCTGGCAAATCGGCAGGTCACCGTCCGCGAAGCCGAACTGCTTCGCGCCATCTGCGATACGCTCGACTGCCCGCTACCGCCGCTCGTCGTGCCGGAAGCGGAGGAAGGGTAGCCCTGGCAATGCACGTGCGAGGCGCTCTTGCCATGACCGCTGGACGCGTGTCGTGCCGCTTACAGTTGCATCGTCACGACACGGGCCGGCGGCAGGTTAGCCCAGATGATCCGGCTCGACAGCATCACAAAGTCGCCCATCCCACCGGCATTCACGATGTTCCGGTCCGGCCGGATATCGTAAGTAAACTGAATCACGACACCGCCAGGACGCAGGACCTGCCGCCACTGGTCAACGATCTCATCCACCTCGCGATGAGGCAACGAGCGCAACGGCAGACACGACACGATCGCGTCGACGCGCAGGTCCAGTGGCAGGCACCAGGCCAGGCGGGCAGCGTCGGCGTGCATGACCGACACATTCGGGAATCGCCCGCGCAGATGCCGCACGAAGGTAGGGGAGCGCTCGACGACGATCAGCCGGTCGGTTGGCACGCCGTTTTCGAGCAACGCGTGCGTGACCGCGCCGGTACCGCCACCGAGTTCGATGACCACACCGTTGCCTGCCGGCACCTCCCGCGCAAGACGCGCGGCGAGTCGCCGTGAGCTCGGGCAGATGGCGCCGACCGACCAGGGCGCCGTCGCCCATTCCCGTGCAAACAGCCGGGACGTGTGCAGGGGGCCGGCGACCATTACTGCACCACCTTGATGTCATAGACCTTGACCTGTCCGGCCGGCCAGCGTTCGTGCTCGATCTTGACCGGGATCTCTCCCGTGCCGCCGGCGAACTGGTACTTTTGATCGCCGATGGATTTCACGATATGGCCGCGCGGCGAGATGCGCTGGTCTTCCCTGCCTGCGTCGCGGAGCTGTTGGACCGTCGTGGCCGTCGCTTCGGCACCCGGTCCTGTGTATGCCGCGTGGGCCGCTGCGGCGGACATGGCGATCAGGCAGGCAACAATGAGCTTCTTCATTGGTTCTCCTTGAACGGGCGACATCGTGGTCGCGACAGAAAGCAGTCTACGGACCCGAGGCTGAAGCCAGAGTGAAGGCGACGCTGCGCGGTGTCCGCCTCTTAATGCAGTGTTAACCTTCCGGCCGGTAAGCTTGCGCCACCGCGTCAGGGAACCGGCGGGACCAGGATGACGGCGGATGCGAATACTGCTGGCTGAGGCCGATCCGCTGATCGGCAATGAACTCAGACCCGGCCTGCGACGCGAAGGTTTCGCCGCAACACCCAGGGGCGCGCTCGCTGCGGTGCTGGTTGCCATGTGTAGCCAGGCGCCGCGGCCGCAGACACACGGCGGCTGGCGCATTCTTCATCTTCAGCACAAAACGACGCAATGAATACCATCGAAGCATTCAACCACGCGCTCTTCCTGATGATCAACGGCACGCCGGCAACGCCAGGATGGCTGGTCAGCGCGGCGCTCGCCTGTGCAAACTATCTGGTCTGGTTAGTCCCGCTCATCCTGGTGATGATGTGGCTTTCCGGGGACCACCAGCGGCGCGAGCTGGCCCTGCGTGCCTGCTGCGTCGCGCTGCTGGCGCTCGGCGTCAACCAGTTGATCGGTCTGGTCTGGCAGCACCCCCGGCCGTTCATGATCGGGCTTGGCCACACGTTCCTCGCGCATGCGCCCGATTCGTCGTTTCCAAGCGATCACGCCACCCTCTTTGCCAGCATCGCGCTGCCGCTGCTTTTCGGGCGGATGTGCTGGCTCGGTGGCGTGACACTCGTCGTGGGTATCATCGTCGCGTGGGCACGGGTGTTTCTCGGCGTGCATTTTCCGCTCGATATGCTCGGGGCAGTGGCCGTCGCGTGCATCGCTTATGCGGCAATCGCGAGGCTGTGGCAAACGGGCGGCACGGCGATGACAGGTCTGGTGGTCACGCTCTATCGTATGCTGCTTGCATGGCCGATAAGTCGTGGCTGGCTGAGGCCATGATTGCCCGTCCCCGAAAACGACCTTCGGGAAGACGCGAAGCCGCCAGGGACATGCAATTCACGTCTCCTTGATATGCGGACGCCTAAGAAGTCGGCGGACCGTCCCCTTTTATTCAACAGCCGAGTCCGCGAAGACCGCCATCAAGCTTCAACTGTGCAGTCGCGATAGGCAGCGAATTTCGAAGTCTTTCCGATGCCTGGATTCAAACAATTGCACGGGTCGAGCTTCTTGTAGAACTCTGCGAGTTGCGGCTTGGCCTCGTACAGATGCCCCACGTTGTGCTCGGCGGGATACTCGGCACCGCGAATGTCGAGCAACTCGAGCATCCCATGTTCGAGTGCGAGACAGTCGTTGCCTTTAGCGACAATGTAGTCCTGGTGGAAGACGTGACACAGGAAGTGCCCGTAATACAGCTTCAGCACGATCGCATTTTCGATTTTATTCGGCAACCGCTCGAACCAATCCCGCTCGTT
Organism: Paraburkholderia sp. EG304; assembly: GCF_046543485.1. Lineage (NCBI taxonomy): Bacteria > Pseudomonadati > Pseudomonadota > Betaproteobacteria > Burkholderiales > Burkholderiaceae > Paraburkholderia > Paraburkholderia sp. EG304. The sequence continues at coordinate 34,270 of NZ_JBKGUA010000018.1, forward strand.
GCGTCGTAGCGCGATATCGAGCGCGACGATATCCTCGACCTCGCGATGATGAACCGCACGGTATCGAACGGCCGCGCTCGCCGCCGCGAAGCGATGCAGAAATGCCTTGCGGCCTTCTTCTTCGGTACATTCGAAATACGCGCCGCCGGATTGCGCGAAGCGTTCCGACAGGAAGGCGCGCGCTTCCTCGATGCCCGCCGCCGGCACCTTCAGCATCAGATGATGCTCGTACTGCTCGCGATAAGCGTTGAGCCGCGCAGGCAGATGATCCGGCAGACGTTCGCTGATCCATTGCAGCACACGATCGGTCAGATGCTTCGGCATGAAGCCGAGGCGCTCGAACAACGCATCGCAGCGCGTTTTCAGATTGAAGAACATCGGCAACCGGTCCGTGCCGAACCTGTCGATGATGACGAACAGATCCTTCCCGTACTTTCGCGCAACATCGAACGCGTCACGATGCAGATATTCACCGGCAATCGGCAGGTGCGCGAAATTCGCGAGCGCATGGCGTCGGATCTCGGTCAGCACACTCGTGTCGTTCGTGCCGATGTAGAACACCTTCGCGCCCTGCTCCGCCGCAAACGTGTCGAGACGCACCGCGAATACCATCAGCTTGCCGGCGCAACCGGAAGCTTCGAACAGGCGTCGCGGATCGGCGTTGAAGCGCGCAGGCGTGGGCGCATCGACATTGCGGACATGGGTGGCGTATTCATGGTCCGAAGCCGCCGCGTCGTTGCGAATGTCCGCGTCGGTGAACGTGCCGTTCTCGACCCGCGACAGAATCTCTTCGGGCGTGTTGCCGAGTTCGATACCCAGATGGTTGACGAGCCGCAGCGTGCCCGAGGCATCGACGGCGGCAAACACCGCCATTTCTGTATAGGCCGGTCCGCGATGCACCAGCGAGCCGCCCGAATTGTTGCTGATGCCGCCGAGCACCGACGCGCCGATGCACGACGAGCCGATCACCGAATGCGGCTCGCGTCCGAGCGGTTTCAGTGTGCGTTCGAGTTGATCGAGCGTCGTGCCGCCGATGCAGACGACCTGACGCCCGCCGCCGATCAGATGCACGCGGCGGATGCGCGTCGTGCTGACGATGACAACGTCGCGGTCGTAGTCGTCGCCGTCAGGCGTCGAACCGCCGGTCAGTCCGGTATTCGACGCCTGCGTGATGACGATCGCCCGCGCCGCGACGCATGCGGCTAGCACCTGCCATTGTTCGACCAGCGTGCCGGGGCGCGCCACCGCCAGCACGCGGCCGTTCCCAAAGCGGTAGCCGGTGCGGTAGCGGCGCGTTTGCGCATCACTGGTGAGCACGTTGCGCGCGCCGACGATATCGCCGAGCGACGCGAGCAATGTTCTACGCGTATCCCCGGGGGAAATCGCGGAATAGGCTGTATCGGACATAACGGCCTTCGATCACATATCAACGCAAGAGTGGCATCAGACCCGGCTCGGCTGCGCCGCCGATGTCGATACGGACGGCGTGCGCTGAGTCAGCGCCAGCACCGCGCCGACGAACAGCGCCGCCGCGACGACCAGCAGACCGGCGTTGGTGCTGTGCGTCACGTCCTTCATCCATCCGATGATCGACGGGCTGACGAATCCGGCGAGATTGCCGACCGAATTGATCATCGCGATTCCCGCGGCGGCGGCCGTGCCGGTCAACACGCTGCTCGGATACGTCCAGAAGACCGGCATCATCGACAACACACCGGCGGTGCCGAGCGACAGCGTGAACAATACGAGCGCGAGATTGCCCGCATGGAGCGTACTTGCGTAAAAGCCCGCTGCGGCGGCAACGGCCGCCATCGCGAGATGCCAGCGGCGTTCGTTGCGACGGTCGGAGCTGCGCGCGACCAGAATCATCGACACGATCGCGACCGCATAGGGCACCGCAGTCACCATGCCGACATCCAGCGCTTCCTTGACGCCCGCCGCCTTGATCAGCGTGGGCAAATAAAAGCTCACGCCGTAGAGACCCATCATGCAACAGAAGTAGATCGCCGCGAGCCGCCAGACGCGGCCATTGGACACGACGCTGCTCAGCGACGCCTCAGCGCCTGCATCTGCGTCGCGTGCAATGTTGTCCTCGAGAAGCTGCTTTTGCCGTTCGTCGAGCCAGGACGCGGCGCGGATGCCGTTCGGCAGCACGAACAGCGTGACAATGCCGAGCACCAAGGACGGGAGCGCTTCGATCAGGAACAGCCATTGCCAGTTCGACAAACCCCGCACGCCGTTGAACGCCTGCATGATCCAACCCGACAGCGGGCCGCCGAGCACCCCAGCCACCGGAATGCCGATCATGAAAAGCGCGTTCATGCGGCCACGACGCACCGACGGATACCAGTACGTCAGATAAAGCACGATGCCCGGAAAGAACCCTGCCTCGGCGACGCCGAGGAGAAAGCGCATCGTATAGAACATGGCGGGCGTCTTCACGAACAGCGACGCCGCCGACACCAACGCCCATGTCACCATGATCCGGCTGATCCACAAGCGTGCGCCCACGCGATGCAGCAGAATGTTGCTCGGCACTTCGAACACGAAATAGCCGATGAAGAAAATCCCCGCGCCAAGCCCGTACACCGACTCACTGAACTTCAGGTCGCTGAGCATTTGCAGCTTGGCGAATCCCACGTTGACGCGATCCAGATAGGCCGCGACATAGCAGATGAAGAGAAATGGCAGCAGACGCCAGGTCACTTTCGCGTAAGTCGCGTTTTCGAACCCGGTCGTTGCAGTTGAAGCGAGGGTGCGGGATCTATCCGTAGCGGGCCGGGCGGACACGCCTGGCGGGTTGTGCGAGGTCATCGCGAGTCTCCTGATTCCTGTGCGGCTTGCCGCCGCAGCTGAGTTTGCTAACGCGCATTGTTTCGCGCCAGTACGAGACTGTCGAGACGTTTCAGCACTGGTCCTACCAGTTATTTTTTGGTGCCAGGACGCGGTTTCGCGCGCGAATCAACGCAGACACTGGTGCCCCGGCGGACGCACACTCGTGCTCGCTCGCGGCTCGCGTCACGCCCAGCCCTCGAGCCGCAGCGTGGCCCGCACCAGACGCTGCTCCTCCGCTTCGATTTCTCTCAGACAGGTGATCGTGGTGGCGATATGCGTAGCGGCAGCCTTGCGAGCCGGCTCCGGCTGTTTGCCGATGACGGCCTTGTAGAGCCGGGCATGCTGCCTGTCGATCACACGCTTTTCCGCCTCGCGATGGTAGAGGTTGTTGACGGAGGCGAAGACGGAGCTCAGCAACAAATCGGTGAGCGAACTCAGCGTGTGCACGAGCACTGGGTTGTGCGAGGCCTCGCAGATCGCGAGATGAAACGCATAGTCGAGCCGCGCACGCGTCGACTCGTCCACATCGCTCCGGTTCGCGGCGAGCATTTCCTCGTAGCGGCGGGTGATCAGCGCGAAATCCGCCTGCGTTCCCCGAAGCGCGGCAAGACGCGCCGATTCAGCCTCGAGCATCTCGCGTACTTCGAAAATGTCGTAGAGGGTTCTCGGCTGCGAGCCGAGAAGATGCATCATCGGCGTGAGGGCGGGTTGCGAGGTGAGCGCTGCGACGAACGACCCGCGGCCGTGCGCAGTGTCGATGATTCGGCGCGCCCGCAACACCTTCAACCCTTCTCGCAACGCGGAGCGCGACACACCCAGTTTGACCATCAGACGCCGCTCGGACGGTAAGGCTTGACCTGGTTTCAGGACGCCGTCGACGATCAGGCTTTCTATGCGTTCGGCGACCACATCCGCGATTTGTGACGGGTATTCTGATTTGACATCCTGCATGGCGTATCTCACTGGTCCGACCACTTCGAAGAGACTTTAGCTGATGGCAATCCTAGCACTGTTGCCACAAGACTCTGCGCCAATAGCATCGCTGGATAACCTCCTGGTATTTTGAGAGTATCGGCCTATGCGGACTGCAAGGGCTTACCAACATTCTTCTGAGTTACCGTGGAGTCTGATCTTCTCGGCGGATTCAACCGATGGACGCAACACACTGAAAGCTGCTCAGGCAGTGGGAGTGTTCCAGATGAAACAGCGACGCCGGATGGAGGATTTTGTGGAAGAACTCGATTGGCTTCCGAAAATTCAACCAAATAACTTCCGCTTTGGGCGGAGCCTGAGGTAGAAACGGGGCCTCGGCCACGGTCTTTTTACTCAAATAACTTCCAGGACCAACAACTTTCAACCATAAATCTTCCATCGCGGCAAAAGCTCGTCAACCATCCTTGCGACTGGCCCCGTAAGCGTCTGTGACCGCTACCAGGCAAAAACGTCCACGCCGAGCTTCTCAAGATTGTAAGCAGCTGGAATGGGTACCTCAGTTGAGGATGCTCGGGGTTCCGGGTGAACGACAGCTTTCGCTGTCATCGAGCGACCATGCACGACCCATTCCCCCGGTCGGGCCGTCGCAGATTAAAGGGCAGGTATCACAGCGGGAACGGACATTCTGTGCCGTCACTCAAGGGCACCGGCCGAAGCCGACAGTTAGGCAACGGCGTCGATGAGGCCGGTATGAACACCAGGTGTATCCCGATTGAAAGATCCAATGGTTCCTCCGCCAGTGAACGCGAGCAGCCAGTCATCAAGGGCCTCATAGGCTTCCGACGAGTTCGGGCACGACGGTGAACAGGTCACCGACGAGGCTGTAATCCGCGACGCTGAAAATCGGCGCTTCTTTATCCTTGTTGATCGCGACGATCACCTTCGAGTCCTTCATGCCCGCAAGGTGCTGGATCGCACCCGAAATGCCGACCGCGATATACAGTTGCGGCGCGACGATCTTGCCCGTCTGACCGACCTGATAGTCGTTCGGCACGTAGCCCGCATCGACGGCTGCACGCGATGCCCCCATCGCTGCGCCGAGCTTGTCTGCCAAAGGCTCCAGCACCCTCGTGTAGTTCTCGCCGCTGCCGAGACCGCGGCCGCCCGACACGATGATGTTTGCCGACGTCAGTTCCGGACGATCGAGCTTCGTCACTTCGCGGCTCACGAACTGCGAGATGCCTGCGTCGGCTGCGGCTTCGATCTTCTCGACCGAGGCTCTGCCGCCTTCCGCTGCGACGGCATCGAAGCCAGTCGTGCGTACCGTGATGACCTTGATCGGATCTTGAGATTGCACAGTCGCAATTGCGTTGCCCGCGTAGATCGGGCGCTCGAACGTATCGGGTGAATCGACTGCCGTGATGTCGCTGATCTGAGCGACGTCGAGCTTCGCGGCGATACGCGGCACGACGTTCTTGCCGTAGGCGGTGGCCGGCGCGAGGATGTGCGAATAGTTCTTCGCAGCATCTTGCACAAGCGTCAGCACCGTCGCTTCGATGTTTTCCGCGAGGCCCGCTTCGAGTTGCGGCGCATCGGCCAGCAATACTTTGCTAACGCCCACGATGTTCGCTGCCGCGTCGGCTACGGGCTGCGCATTGTGACCCGCGACCAGCACGTGAACTTCACCGCCGATCTTCTTCGCCGCTGCAATGGTAGTCAGTGTCGCTGCCTTGATCGACGCATTATCGTGTTCTGCTATTACGAGGCTAACCAGATTCGTCATTTGCTTTGTCTCCGTGTCGACTGGAGTTAGCGCTTTAGCGCTTACTCCAGTCCCATGCAACATAGTTGCCGTTCTATCTAAAGCACCTTCGCTTCGGTCTTCAGCTTCTCGACCAGCGTCTTTGCGTCCGGCACTGTCACCCCGGCGGAACGCGTGGGCGGCTCGGCGACTTTCAGTGTTTTAAGACGCGGCGTGACATCGACGCCGAGGTCTTCGGGCCTGATCGTTTGCAGCGGCTTTTTCTTCGCCTTCATGATGTTCGGCAACGTCACGTAGCGCGGCTCGTTCAGGCGTAGATCAGTTGTGACCACGGCGGGAAGCGTCAGCGACAGCGTTTCAGCTCCGCCGTCCAGTTCGCGCGACACGGTCGCCTTCCCGTCAGCCACAACGACCTTCGAAGCGAACGTCGCTTGCGGAAGGTCAGCCAAAGCGGCGAGCATCTGCCCGGTCTGGTTCGAGTCGTCGTCGATGGCCTGCTTGCCCAGCAATACCAACGAAGGCTGTTCCTTGTCGACCAGCGCCTTGAGCAGTTTGGCAACGGCGAGAGGCTGCAGGTCTTCGGACGACTCGATCAACACAGCACGATCGGCGCCTATCGCCAACGCCGTACGCAGCGTCTCCTGCGCCTGAGCAACACCGCAAGAAACCGCCACCACCTCGCTAACCACGCCGGCTTCCTTTAACCGCACCGCTTCCTCAACCGCGATTTCGTCGAACGGATTCATCGACATCTTCACGTTTGCAATGTCGACACCCGTGCCGTCCGACTTGATCCGGACCTTCACGTTGTAGTCGACCACTCGCTTTACACCTACCAGCACTTTCATACCGTCTCCTTCGAATATGCCGAAGCCGTGCGCGCAGTCATCGGCGAACGGATCATGTCAGCTGCGCGCTCGGCTAGCATGAGCACCGTCGCATTGGTGTTGGTCGAGGTTATCGACGGCATCACCGAGCCGTCGACGATGCGCAGGCCGGTCGTTCCGCGCACCCGCATTTCGGAATCGACGACGCTCATTTCGTCCTCTCCCATCCGGCACGTGCCAACCGCGTGATACACAGTCGAGCCATTGTCACGCACGTATTGCAGTAACGCCTCATCAGTGTCCGCCTGACGGCCTGGTACGGTTTCGTCGACGATATACCGGGCGACCTCGGGCTGCGCGAAGATCCGGCGGCCGATCTTGAGTCCTTCCACCATCGTGTTGCGGTCCAGTTCGCTGCTCAAGTATGACGGTGCGATCGTCGGCGCTGCCGTGATCTCGCTGCTGGTGATGTGCACGTGCCCACGGCTTTCCGGGCGCATCTGCCAGACCCCGCAGGAGACGCCGGGCTCCGACTCCAGCACTCCGATCCGTCCCTCGACGAAGCTGCCTGGCGCGATCACGAACTGCACGTCGGGCCGCGTTGCGAGCCGCGTCTGCGCAAAGCCGCCGACGATCGCCGCGCTATAGGTCAGTACGCCGGTCCCCGACACGACGTAGCGCATCATCTCGCGCGCGAGCGCGAGTCCGTGCGAGCGCTCGTTCGCGGTACCTGCACCCCGTACCCGATAGCCGAGCCGGACTACATAGTGATCCTGCAAATTGTTGCCGACGCCCGGTAACGCGATTCGTGTTCGAATGCCCGCGTTGTCGAGCACGTCCTTATCGCCGATGCCACTCATTTCGAGCAGCCTGGGCGTGCCGATCACGCCGGCGCTAAGAATGACCTCGCGGGTCGCGCGAAACTGCATCGAAACGCCTGCGGTCGTCGTCGCATTGATGCCGCTCACGTGCTTGCCGTTCATTTCGAGCCCAGACACCTGGACGCCGGTCACCACCGTGAGATTCGGCCGCGCCATTGCGGGCCGCAGATAACCGCGCGCTGCGCTGGAGCGGCGACGTCCGTCGCGCGTTTGCTGGTAGTACCAGATCGACGGACCGCGCGTATCGCTGTTTGGATCATCTACAAACTCGAGACCGGCTTTTTGGGCCGCTTGCACGACCGCACCACAGATCTCCGGCGGATCCTCCACCCGGCTGACCTGGATCGGACCATCCTTGCCGCGTTGAGGACTGTTGCCCTCGGTCCACGTTTCGGAGCGGCGGTAGAACGGCAGACAGTTGCCGAAGGTCCAGCCCTTGGCGCCCGACTGCTCCCAGCTATCGATATCCTCCGCAAACGGGCGCACATAAAGCAGGCCGTTGATCGCGCTGGACCCGCCGAGTCCGCGTCCACGCGGAAACAGGATTGCGCGGCCGCTGGTCTCGGCGTCGGCCCGCGTGCGATAGCGCCATGTCACGGTTGGATGATCGAGCAATCGCACGAAGCCGGCCGGTACGTGGATGAACGGGTGACGATCGCGCTCGCCGGCTTCGACAAGAATCACTTTGACGTTCGGGTCTTCGGTTAGACGGTTTGCGAGCACGCAACCCGCCGTCCCCGCGCCGACGATCACGTAGTCCGTTGTGTACGATTTCATGACTTCTCTCCGACAGCGGCCGGTTCACGACCTTCGAGTGCTGCGATCTCCTCCTCGGCGAAACCGAACTCGGCAAGTACTTCAGCCGTATGTTGTCCGAGCGTAGGCGGCGCACGGCGGTAAGCCACCGGGCTGCCGTGAAAGTTCACCGGACTCGCGATGTTCGTTACCCTGCCCGCAAGCGGATGTTCGATCTCGACGACCGCGTGGTTATGCGCGATCTGCGGGTCCTCCGTCAACGCGGTGTGATAGTCCTGCACGATCGCGCATGGCACGTCCGCGGCACTCAGATGCGCCACCCAGTATTCGGCGGTGTGCAGCAGAAACTGCTGTTCGAGGATTACGTCGAGCGCATGCCGATTCGCTGTCCGCGCGGTGTTGCCGACAAAGCGTTCATCGCTCAGCAAATCTTCGCGGCCCAACGCCCGGCAAAGGTTCTGCCAGAATTTTTCGGTGAAGCAGGCCGCGAAGAAATAGCGGCCATTGGACCCCTGATAGTTGCGATACGGCACCATCGTCGGATGGCCGCTGCCGAGGCGCTCCGGCGCTTTGCCGCTTCTCAGCGTCTCGCCGTCGCGCGGGATGGTGCTGAAAAGCGCAGCCGACAGCAGCGACGTATCGATGCGCTGACCCTCGCCATGCCGTTCGCGATGCAACAGCGCCGCAGAGATGCCGAACGCGAGCAGCGCAGCCGCGCCGAAGTCCGGCAACGGCGCCCCGAGCCGAACCGGATTGCCGCCGGCTTCGCCCGTCATGTCCATGAGACCCGCCACGGCCTGCACGATCGGATCGTTCGCGGGCCAAGCGGCGTAAGGACCGCTTTGTCCGAACGCCGACACGCTTGCATAGACGATCATCGGATTGCGCGCTTTCACGGCCTCGTAGCCGATGCCGAGCCGATCCACCGTGCCCGGCCGGAAGTTTTCGACGACGACATCCGCCTGCTTCGCCATGCGCAGAAATGCATCGCGTCCTTTCGGCGACTTCAGGTCGAGGCGGATGCTGCGCTTGTTACGGTTCTGCGACAGGAACTGCACGCTTTCGCCTTCGACGAATTGATTACCGAGATTGCGCGAGAGGTCACCGGCCTTCGGTTCCTCAACCTTGATCACGTCCGCGCCGAGGTCGGCAAGCAGCACTGTACCGACCGGACCCGCGGTCATGACGGTGAGATCGAGAATGCGGTAGCCCGACAACGGGCCGACTTGCTTCTTATCCATGATTTGCCACCTGGGAATGCGATGCGTCCGTGAGTTCGGCACGGGGGTAGTCGAGCACGTCGAAGGCGAGGTGGAACGGGTCGGCCTCACCGCGCGTGATGGTCAATGCATGACCGAAACGGGCGTCGTCGCGCTCAGGAAAGTCGGTGCGATAGTGGCTGCTGCGCGATTCGCGCCGCTCGATGCACGCCTGCACGATCACATCGGCAGTCGTCGCCATGTTGTCGATCGTCAACGCATCGATCACTTGCTGCGGCGTGGCCCCGCCCCCTGCGGCAAACTCCGCGCGCGCCTCGCGAGCGGCCGCTAACGCGATGTTCAGACCGCTTTCCGTCTTCTCGACGAGGCAATGCGCCTGCATCGCTGCACGCAGATCGGAGGCGATACGTCGAGCGTCGAACGACGCATTCGGCTTCAGCGCCGTTTCGAGACGCCGTGCAAGCGGCGCCACATCGGACGTGCCGGGCGCCGCACTGCCGCGTGCGAATGCGGCCGCACCCACGCCTGCGCGATGACCGAAAACCTGACCTTCTGCAAGCGAGTTGCCGCCCGGACGATCCGGACCGCGCACACCGCCCGCGAGTTCGCCGATAACGAAGAGCCCCTCGATGGTCGACATCGCGTCGGTGTTGGTCATCCGGACACCGCCATTCAGGCATTGAAAAGCAATCCCGACGTCGAGCAGATCGCGCTTCGGATCGAGTCCCTTGGCGCGCATCCAGCGCAGGGTGTTCGGAATGGTGGCCGCCAACCGTTCCTCGGCGATGTCGGCGAAAGAGAAATGCACCGCGCCGCGTTCCGTGCCCCTGCCCTGCGCGATTTCCGTTGCGATCGCGATATCGATATAGCGCGACTCGTTCGAGATCGTGAACGGGAACACTTTCTCGTCCATCGCAGCCTCGGGCGTCACGCCCGTCGGCAGATAGTCCGGGAGGAATTCGTGACCGTCGCGATTGAGCATCTTTGGATGCAGGATGAAGCACGACTTGCTGAAGAGTTGCACGTAAGGGTGCACCATCGCCGGCCCGAACTGATGGAACTCCATGTTCACGAGTTCCGCGCCGTGGCGGAAGCAGATCGCCTGGCCGTCACCAGTCATCTCCGCTGTCGACACCTGCTGCGAGAACAGACCGTGCGCGCCGCCCGTGCCAAGCACGACGGCCCCCGCCGAGACCACCAGCAGCCGCCGCGAATCGAGGTCCATCGCAACCACGCCGCTCACGCGCCCTGTCGAATCGCGCACAAGGTCGATCAACGCCGCCGGCTGACGGGTCTCGACACCGAGCTTTCTGCCTTGCTCGGCTAGCGCGCCCACGAAGGCCTTGCCGGTTTTGCCCTTCACGCCTAGCGCGCGCGCATAGCTGCCGAAGTCGCTGCGGATGAGCTTATAGCCATCAGCGACGCGGTCGAACGGCACGCCGAGTTCGATCAGGTCTGCGATGCGCTTCGGTGCGTCCTCCGCCAGAACGCGCACCAGGTCGCGGTCGATGAAGCCGGCTGCCGGACGCATCGTGTCTTCGTAGTGCACGGTTGCGCTATCGTCGGGACTGCCGTAGCCGGATGCCCCCATGCTCATGATTTCGCTAGCGCCGTGCACCGTGCTGCCACCCTGTCCGACCGGCGCCTTGGCCAGCATGAGGACCTTCGCACCCGCCTGTGCCGCCGACACGGCAGCACGCGACGCCGCGCCGCCACCGCCGACCACCACTACGTCGGCTTGCGCGTAGTCGACGCTAAAGCCGAATTTCTCCAATGTCCGAACTGCCGTCACGTCCGTCTCCGCTTACGATTTGAGCGCGCGCGCCACGATGTTGCGCTGAATTTGATTGGTGCCGCCGAAGATCTGGAACATCTTGGCTTCGCGGTAATGACGCTGCATCGCGTATTCGGCGGAGTAGCCATTGGCACCCATGATCTGGATGCCGTCGGTCGCGACCTGCACGTACGTGTCCGACGCGAAGTACTTCGCCTGCGACGACTCCACGTCGCAGCTGTCGCCTTCGTCGAGCAGCTTCGCCGCCCGAAACGCCATCAGGCGAGCGGCATCCACGCGCGTCTGCATATCGGCAAGCAGATGCGACACGGCCTGGAAATCGATGATCGACTGTCCGAACTGTTTGCGGTCGTTCGCATACCAGCGCGCAAGATCGATCGCCGCCTGTGCGCCGCCCACGCACATCGCCGACAACGCGATGCGCTCCTTCGACAGCACCGTGGTGAGCTTCTTCCAACCCACGTGCAGGCCGCCCACGATCATTTCATTCGGGACACGCACCCCGTCGTACACCACTTCGCAGGTCCGGATAGCGTGGCCGCCGAGCAAATCGATCGGATTTATGGTCAGTCCCCTGGATTCCTTCGGTACGAGGAAGAGGCTGATCCCGTCGTGCTTCTTCGCTTCCGGATTGGTGCGCACCGCGGTCAGAATGTAGTCGGCCTGGAGCGCGCCGGAAATCCACATCTTGGTGCCGTCGAGAATGAAGTCATTTCCGTCGGCCACGCCGCGCGTCGTCAGCGAGGCGGCATCCGAGCCAGAGCCGTTTTCGCTCAGTGCGAAGGCAAGAAAGGCACGCCCTTCGGCTAGCTTCGGCAACACCATGGCCTTGATATCGTCCGGAGCGAAGCGCGCCAGCGCGCCGCCCACCATGTTCACGTTGGCATTCCAGAAGCGCGCGAGCGCGATGGTGTGATACGCGACGACCTCCAGATAAGCGGCCATGTCGAGATAGCCGCCGACGCCGCCGTACGCTTCGGGCAGCGTGATGCCGAACCAGCCCTGTGCGGCGGCCACCTTCACGAGTTCCTGTGGGAAGCGCTTCTCTTCGTCGCACTGGCGAACGTATTCCGGCGATGCATGGCGCGTCAGCACCCGATTCACCGAATCTCGAAATTCGAATTGATCGGCATTCAGATAGGGTTTCAGGTCACGCCGGTTGACCAGATTGCTTGCGTATTCGGGATTCACTCTGTCTCCTCCTTGTCCGATCAGGACGCCTTGCGTTGAGCCATGTCTTGTTCGGCCTGGCCGAGCGGGATTGCACGCAGCATCTCCGAACGCGACTTCGCCCCCGTCATCAGGAACGCAAGATCCGAGCCGCTGAGAATGAAACGCGCGCCTTTTTGCACGTAGGCGGTCATCAGTGCCTCGTCGTACACCCCGCCGACGCCCGGCACCTTGCCGTGCCGGTGACATGCGGCGCACACGGCGTCGACGGCGGCCGCTACACGCACATGGCCGAGTTGTCCAGTGATGCCGAGATCCGCCGCAAGATCGGTCGCGCCGACCAGCAGCACGTCGATGCCGGGCACCGCCGCGATCGCGTCGACGTTCTCGAGCCCTTCGCGGGTCTCGATCATCGCCACGACCAGCACCTCTTCGTTGATCGCGCGAACCACATCGGCGATCGGAAGAGCCTGGAAGCCGACCTGCGGCAACATGCCCGGGATCGACCGCCCGCCGGCAGGCGGGAAGCGGCACATGTCGGCGATCCGCGCGGCCTGTTCGCGCGTACTCACGTGCGGCACCACGATGCCCATTGCGCCGGTATCGAGCAGTCGAGTGGCGTGGAACGGCTCGTGCCCCGGCACCCGGATGATCGGCGTCACACCGCCCACCAGAGCGGCCGCGCAAATCTGCGCGGCCGTGTCGACGTCCATCGAATTGTGTTCCATATCGATGAACAGCCAGTCGAAGCCCGCCGTCTGCGCGATCTGCGCGATGTCGACGGTGCGGGCCTGGCGCAGCCCCATGCCGAGTGCCAGTTCACCCGCGGCGAGTTGCGCTTTCGCGTGATTCTTGATGGTTCTCATGAGGGATTCCATTCAGGCGGTGCCGTCGAGAGGCTCGTCGTTCGCCAGTTCGAGGTTGATGAATTTGGTGTCCATGTAGTCGCGGATCGCGTTCGGTCCGCCTTCGCGTCCGAACCCGCTGTCCTTGCTGCCGCCGAATGGCGTCTCCGCCGTCGACGCCACGAACGTGTTCACGCCGACCACGCCGGCCTGCAAGCGCTCCGTGGTTTCCAGCGTGTTGCGCATCGAGCGCGTGAAGACATACGCCGCGAGCGCGAACGGCAGCCGGTTCGCCTCGGTGATGACCTCGTCCATCGTCGCGAACGGGGTGAGGGTCCCGACCGGGCCGAACGGCTCGTCGTTCATCAGGCCGATGTGCGAAGCGGGGTGGGCGACGAGCGTCGGCTCGTAGAACCAGCCGCGACCGAATTGCGAGGGGCGCCGGCCACCGCATAGCACGCTGGCGCCTTCACTCACGGCTTCATCGACCAGACGTTCGATCGCGTCGCGACGCTTCGACGTGGTCAGCGGACCGAGATCGGTGTCCTGCTGCAACGGATCGCCGACGCGAAGCGCTTTGGAGCGCTCGACCAGCGCCTTCACGGTCTTGTCGAAGATCGATTCGTGGATGTAAAAACGTGTCGGCGACGCACAGACCTGGCCCGCATTGCGGAACTTGCCGAGTGACGCGAGGTGCGCAAATGCGCCGATGTCGGCGTCGCGATGCACGATCACGGGCGCATGGCCGCCGAGTTCCATCGTGACCTTTTTGAGGGTCTTCGCGGACATTTCGACGATCTGACGGCCGATAGGCACCGAGCCGGTGAAGCTGATCTTCGTCACGCGCGGGTCGGCCATGATCGTCGGCGTAATTGAGTCGGCTTTGCCGATCACCAGATTGACCGCGCCCTCGGGAAACCCGGCATCGACGAAACAGCGCACCAGTGCCATCGTCGCCCCGGCCGCTTCGTTCGACGGCCGGATCACGATCGTGTTGCCGGCAGCCAGCGCCGGACCCATCTTGCGGGCCAGCAGTAGCAGCGGGAAATTCCACGGCGTAAAAGCGGCGACCACCCCGAGCGGCTCGTAATGCACCAGATACCGTCCGCCCTTGACGCGACTTTCGTAAGACATACCGAACACCCGGCGCGCTTCATCGGCGAACCAGTCGATCGACTCAGCGGAAGCATTCGCTTCCCCACTGGCCTGTGCGATCGGCTTGCCTGTTTCGAGCGCGACGATTCGCGCGAGCTGCGGCACGCGTTCGCGGACGATCGCCGCAGCCCGGCGCAGCAGCGCTGAGCGCTCCCACGGCGTGAGCTTGCGCATTGCGGCTGAGGCGTCGGACGCGGCGTCGATGGCCTCGGTGACCTGTGCCTGCGTGGCCAGCGGCAGATAGCCCAGCCGCTGTTCCGTCGCCGGATTGATCGAAAGCTGGCAGTTGTCAGCCGTCGCGGCTTGCCAGCGGCCTCCGAGCAGCAAGCCGTGCTCGCGGTAGTGCGCCTCTAATTCCATTTGCTTCCTCCTGACAGGTATCGCGGATGTTCGCGGCTTTGTAGGTGCTTTCCCGGGGACTCCTTTGCATGCACTCTTTTTCTTATATCAACATCTTGACATCTAAGTGTCAACACTTTTAGAGTTTGTGTCAGCGAAATACGATTCATCGCATGCACTTTCAGTAACCGAGGTTCACAAGAAGAACGCCACCGGCGCCGCCGAATGCGTCATCCACCATTTGCTTTCCATGGAGCGAGACGAAAATGAGTTCGTATTCCCGTCGTACCTTTCTTCAAACGCTCGGGGCCGCCACGGTGGCGGCGATGGGGACTGGCGCCGTGCCGTCGCTCACTCGAGCGCAGAGCGCGCAGTTCAAGCTGAAGTACGCGAACAACCTCGCGCTGTCCCATCCGCTCAACGTTCGCGCGAAAGAAGCCGCGGACGCCATCCAGAAGGAATCCGGCGGCCGTGTCGAGTTGCAGATTTTCCCGAACGGTCAGATGGGCACGGATACCGACATGCTGTCGCAGGTTCGATCGGGCGCCATCGACTTCCTGACCCAAGGTGGCGTGGTGCTGTCGACGCTCGTGCCGGTCTCGGCGATCAACGGCATCGGCTTCGCGTTCAAGGATTACAACCAGGTATGGGCAGCAATGGACGGCGAGCTCGGGAGCCACATCCGCACGGCGATCTCGAAGGTCGGGCTCGTCGCGATGGAGAAACCGTGGGACAACGGCTTTCGCCATCTCACGAGCTCGGTCAAGCCGGTGCAAAGCCCGGCCGACCTTAAAGGCTTAAAGATTCGCGTGCCGGTCAGCCCCCTTTGGACCTCGATGTTCAAGGCGCTCGACGCCTCGCCCACCAGCATCAACTTCAGCGAGGCGTATTCGGCGCTGCAAACCAAGGTCGTTGAAGCAGAAGAAAACCCCCTCGCGCTGATCGAAACCGGACGCTTCTATGAAGTCCAGAAGTTCTGCTCGTTGACCGGCCATATCTGGGACGGCTTCTGGTTTCTCGGCAACGCGCGGTCGTGGGGCAAGCTGCCGCCGGACTTGCAGACGATCGTGGCGAAACACCTGAATGCGGCCGCAGTGGCTGAACGCGCCGACGTCGCCGCACTGAGCACATCGCTGATCGGGAAGTTGCAGTCACACGGCATGGCGTTCAACAAGCCCGATATCCAGCCGTTCCGCGCCTCGCTGCAAAAGGCCGGTTTCTACGACCAGTGGCGCAAGAAGTACGGCGATGAAGCTTGGGCGTTGCTCGAGAAGTACACGCAGAAGCTCGCATGAGCACGGACCACCGAAGAGTTTCTGGAGAACGAGTCATGACTTCCCGAGTTCATCCCGAGCAGGTGTTCGCCCACGACATGGGCGCGCCGAAGCAACGACATGCGGCATCGAAGGTCGTGCGCGTCGGCAGCGCACTGGAACTGGCCATCAAGTGGATCACCGAAGTGCCCGCTGCGCTGCTGCTAGTGGCCGAAGTGGTGCTGCTGCTCACCAACGTTTTCTGCCGCTACGTGCTGCAGGATCCATTGATCTGGGGTGACGAACTCGCGTCGATCCTGTTCATCTGGCTGTCGATGCTGGGCGCAGTGGTGGCGTTGCGGCGCGGCGAACATCTGCGGCTGACGATGTTGGTTGCCAGAATGTCCCCGCAAAACCGCGCGTTTGCGGAAACGCTTGGAAATTTCATCGTGATGACCTTCGTGCTGCTGCTGGTACGGCCGGCAACCGACTGGGCGATGAACGAATGGATCATCAGCACGCCGGCGCTCGATCTGCCGAATGCCATCCCCGCAGCCGCGATTCCCGTGGCGGCTGTGCTGATGCTCGTGCTCGCCGTTACGCGGTTGATCGAGCGCTCGTCACTGCGCGATTGCGTGAAGGCGTTCGCGCTGGTGGCCGGGGTCGCAATTGCGCTCTATTTCGCACGGCAAGCGCTCGCGCCACTGACCGCGGTCAGCCTGATCCTTTTTTTCGCCGTCGGCGTAGTCACGATCATCTGTCTCGGTGTGCCGATCATGGTCGCCTTCGGGGTGTGCACGTTTGCTTATCTCGCAACCGTCACCGGCGCACCGTTGACGATTGTCGTGAGCACCATGAATCAGGGGATGTCCAGCCTGATCCTGCTCGCCGTCCCGCTGTTCATCCTGCTCGGCGCGCTCATGGAAGCGATGGGGCTTGCCGAAGCGATGATCCGTTTCCTCGCTTCGCTGATCGGGCACAAGCGTGGCGGCCTCGCCTATGTGCTGATCGGCGCCATGTATCTCGTCTCCGGCATCTCCGGCTCGAAGGTGGCGGATATGGCTGCGCTCGCGCCGGGCCTGTTCCCGGAAATGAAAAAGCGCGGCGCGAATGAAGGCGACCTCGTCGCAATGCTCAGTTCGGCGGCGGCCATGTCGGAAACCATTCCGCCCAGCCTCGTGCTGATCACGATTGGGTCGGTAACCGGCGTTTCGATTGCCGCGCTGTTCACAGGCGGCTTCATGCCGGCCGTGGTCGGCGCGGTAGCACTCGCGGCAGTCGTCTGGTTCAGAAGCCGCGGGGAAATCCTGCAAGGCGTGCAACGGGCCTCCCGGGCCCAGGTCGGCCGCGCATTCCTGATTTCTCTGCCTGCGCTCGCGCTGCCCTTCGTGATCCGCGCGGCCGTGGTGGAAGGCATCGCGACCGCGACGGAGGTGGCGACAATCGGCGTGGCTTACACCTGTGTGGCGGGTTTGCTACTGTATCGCCGTTTCGACTGGAGCCGGCTCTATCCTATTCTGGTGGAAGCGGCGTCGCTGTCTGGCGCGATTCTGATCATCATCGGGTGTGCAACCGCGATGGGATGGGCGCTCACGCAGTCAGGCTTCTCCGCGCAACTCGCCAAGTTGATGATGGCTGCGCCTGGGGGCAAGCTCGGCTTCCTGGCGATCTCCGCGATTACGTTCGTGATGCTCGGCAGCTTTCTGGAAGGAATTCCGGCAATCGTACTGTTCGGGCCGCTACTGTTCCCGATCGCGCGTGCGATGGGCATCGCGGACGTGCACTACGCAATGGTCGTGGTGTTCGCGATGGGACTGGGCCTGTTCGCCCCCCCGCTTGGCCTTGGCTTTTATGCGGCGTGCGCGGTCAGCAAGGTCGACCCGTCCACCGCGATGCGCCGCGTTTGGCCGTATCTGGGGGCTTTGGCGGTGGCCCTCATCGTGATAGTGCTGGTTCCGTGGGTATCGACGGGTTTTCTGCAAGCAAAATAAAGGTATCGAATGACACAGAAAGGGCAATCAACATGAAAAACGCGTTTAACAGTGAACCGAACGGCAAGGGGAACGCGCGCGCGCCCGAGGTAATCGCGTCGAAGCTCGACGACATTCGCGAACAGGTGCGCGCCATGATCCAGCGGGGGGACTTGCGCCCCGGCGAACGTGTGAATGAGCAGGCGCTTGCAAACCAGATCGGCGTCGGCCGCAATTCGGCGCGCGAGGCCCTGCGCTCGCTCGAACAGGCGGGGCTCGTGCGAATCGTCCCCAATCGGGGCGCCGAAGTACGGCGGCTGTCGCTCGAAGAGGCGATGGATCTCTATGAGATTCGAGCAGGGCTCGCACGCACGGCGGGACGTCTCGCCGCTCTGCGTCTGACCACCGACGAGGAGCAGTCGCTGAGCCTTCTCGTTGACAAGATGGACTCCGCCGTAGCCGAGCGCAACAGCCCTCTGTATCAGACTCTGAACACCGAGTTCCACCGTCAACTCATGGCAGCGACCAAGAATCCGCGGCTGATCACGATCAACCAGGCTGTCGCAGATGAACTGACGCTCTATATTCACAAAGGCGTGTATTCGTTCACGCAGATGCAGCGTTCCGCGAAAGAACACCGCGAGCTTTTCGAGGCGCTGCGCGCGGGCCAAGCCGACGCGGCTGCGGAGGCTTTCGAGAATCACGTGCAGACGGGCAAGAAACGCATGCTCGACACCGTGTCCACGAGCACGTCCGAACGTTAATGAAGTGGAGCAGCCTGTTGAAAACCATCGTCTTTCTGGACCGCGCGACGCTGTCGGCCGATCTACCCGATTTTCCGTTTTCGCATCGCTGGGTCGAATATCCATCTACGGCGCCGGAACATGTGCTGGAGCGTTGCCGCGATGCGCAGATCGTCGTGACCAACAAGGTTCCACTGTCGGGCGAAGTGCTCGAGCAGTTGCCGAAACTGGAACTGATCGGCGTGCCGGCCGCAGGCGTCAATCATCTGGATATGGAAACATGCCGCCAACGGAGCATCGAAGTAGTCGCATGTCCGGGCTATTCGACGATCTCCGTGCCGGAGCACGCGTTCGCACTAATGCTCGCGCTGCGCCGCAACCTGATTCCTTACTGGAAGGACGTCTATGCTGGAGGCTGGAGCGGGTCACCCACTTTTTACGCTGAACTGCATCCGATCGCGGATCTGCACGGGTCGACGCTCGGCATCGTCGGTGCCGGTCACGGTGGAAAGCGACTCGCCGAACTGGCCGGCGCGTTCGGCATGCGTGTGCTCTTCGCCGAACGCAAGCACGCCAAGGCGGTGCGCGAAGGCTACGCTGCATTCGCCGAGGTGCTGCGCGAGGCGGATGTAATCAGCCTGCACTGCCCGCTTACCGATGAAACGCGACATCTCTTCGGTCTCGCCGAATTCGAGCGAATGAAGCGCAGCGCGTCGCTCGTGAACGCCGCGCGCGGCGGCATCGTCGACGAGGGGGCGCTGATCGAGGCGCTCGACCGCAAGCTGATCGCGAACGCCGCGCTCGACGTCCTCGAGCAGGAGCCGCCAGCGATCGGTCATCCGCTGTTGACCAGCGCGCGCACGGATCTGATTGTGACTCCACATGTCGCATGGCGGACTCAGGTGGCGATGCAGCGACTCGTTACACAGCTCGCGCACGGCATCGAACAGCATTACGCGCGGCGCTGAGAGCGAAATTCGACGAGATAGTGTTGCGCCGTTTCAAGCTCCCTGACAGCAACATTGCAATAAGCAGCTGTGGCAGAACCATGGTGAATTCGGAGATGGAGCCGCCAGCCTCCGCCACCGAATTCGTCGCCTTTTGGTGTGAATACCATGTCTCTTGCAGGATTGGCGAGCCCTTGAGTAGGGCGCAGGCTTTCTCCGCTGAAGCCTGCATGGTCCGAAGGTCAATGCAAGAATCGAAAAACTCATCGGCAGAGAAACTTTATATGTTTTTAACCTAGTGCTTATGTGAAAAACTTGGTTTGAGGCGCGAGATCGAATCAATACACTCCGTCTCCCTGACTATTCCAAATATTATTCGGGGAAACAATGAAGCTACAAGCCACTCGCGCGCTCATTGCTGTCGTCGCGGCAGCACCAACCTTTGCATGGGCCACCAACGGCTATTTTTCCAACGGCTACGGCGTCGCATCACAGGGCATGGCCGGCGTCGGCATCGGCTTTCCGCAGGACGCCCTTGCCGCTGCGGCCAATCCCGCAGGTATTGCCTTCGTTGGTAACCGCATCGATGGCGGCATCAGTCTCTTCCTGCCAGATCGT
The DNA here is from genome assembly GCF_046543485.1 of Paraburkholderia sp. EG304. Classification (NCBI taxonomy): domain Bacteria; kingdom Pseudomonadati; phylum Pseudomonadota; class Betaproteobacteria; order Burkholderiales; family Burkholderiaceae; genus Paraburkholderia; species Paraburkholderia sp. EG304. Next base: position 54,319 of record NZ_JBKGUA010000018.1, read on the forward strand.
GGCGCCAACGTGTCCGGCAACCGTTACGGTGCTAACGGCGACTACGACGGCAACAATCGCTCGATCTTCGTGCTGCCCGAATTCGGCGTTACATATCAGTTTCTGCCGAACGTGTATGCGGGCCTTGCACTGTACGCGAACGGGGGGCTCGACACCGGCTACGCCCATAACCCCTATCAAGCGTTCGGTGCCACGGGGTCAGCAGGCGTGGATCTCGAACAGATGTTTCTCTCGCCGACAATTGCCTACAAACTGCTCGACCGGCACGCGTTCGGCATCGGCCTGAACGTCGCGTTTCAACGCTTTACGGCAAGCGGGCTGCAGCCGTTCACTGGCATGTCGGTCGCACCCGGCAACGTAACCGATCAGGGTGCCGACACTTCGGTCGGGGTTGGCGTGCATCTTGGCTATACCGGGGAGATTACGCCGACACTGACCGTCGGCGTGACGTGGGCATCGAAGATTCATGGCCGTTTCGACAAATACAAAGGTCTCTTCGCGGACGGCGGCTCATTCGACATCCCGGAGAACTACGGTGTCGGGTTTTCCTGGAAGGTTACGCCGGCATGGACGGTGGCGGCGGACTTTCAGCGCATTATGTACGGCAACGTGAATTCGATCGCGAATCCGCTCGCCAACCTGTTTGCAGGCAATGCGTTGGGATCGTCCGACGGCCCAGGCTTTGGCTGGCGCAACACGAACGTGATCAAGATCGGCACGAGCTATGATGTATCGAGCCATCTCACGCTCCGCGCAGGCTACAGTCATTCGAGCCAGCCGGTGGCTAGCACGGAAACATTCCTGAATATCCTCGCACCGGGTGTTGTGCAGGATCAGGCGACCCTGGGCGCCACGTGGAAGCCCGATGCGAAAACATCATTCGGCCTCTTCTATGGACATGCGTTCAAGAACACGGTGAACGGCGACAACTCGATTCCCGCAGCCTTCGGTGGAGGCAATGCGAATGTTCACCTGTCCGAAGACGTGGTGGGCGTCTCGCTCGGCAAGCAATTCTGAGCCTCGCCATTGCGGGCGCCGGCGCGCCCGCGAGCTGGTGCTGGTTTGCGCGGCCGGTTGCAGCCCGCGACTTGCTTCGGCGCTGCTCTCGCTAACGGCGCATGAGCGGCGCCTTGCTGGGGGAATCATGATATCCGCGCCGACAATGAGTTTGCATTCGACGGCAGTCTGTTTCGGCGGCTCAATGACCGAAGTTCATCCAGATCGAGCCGTTTCGACATGAAAGGGCGAATCTCCAAGACGGGTCCGACACCGGCAGTTCGCACCGTGTGACAAAGGGAGTTTGACGCGGCCGCTTCTCAGCTCCATCCAGTTGGCACAGGTCGGTCGTCCGCCGCGTTGTGACAAATTTAATGTCGCGACGGTAACGGTGCTCTTGTGCTCGGCCATGAGCCGATAGACTGTATCCCCAAGTACGGTCTCGTGCTCTAGCACCGGGTCTGAAATGTCGCGCAGTACCGGCTCGTACGCTTGCAGCAAGACGTAGCCAAGCTCGTTGCGTTCCCTGAGCAGCACGTTCGCATGCTCGATTGCGCTCTTCATTTGCAGGCCCGCGTACTGCGACGGCAGCGCCGCGAGACTGAACAGATCCCCATCGGTGTTGAAGCCGAACTTCGACACCATATCGAGGCCGATACGCGATGCCTCCTGCAAATCCGACGCAGCGCGGCGACCAGACCGTGACCCGCCTCATGCACCGCGATGCGCTTGCGCTCGTCCTCGGTAAGCGCGTTCGGCGACCGTCCGGTTTGACGCATTTAACGCGTCAAAAAAGCTTGCATTTCGCGTGTGAAAAACTATCTTTGGTTAACAAAACGATTCTTCGCCTGGCACCGGAGGAGACCCATGCCGGCAACACGTATGATGATTGCGCGTCGTGCTGGCGTGAGCGTCGCCACGGTCGATCGTGTGCTGCGCGACGATCAAGGGGTTCGCCCTGAAACAGCCGAGCGCGTGCATCTCGCACTGGCCACTTTGCGTGACGATCGCGCGAGTCGCGGCCGGCCTGCGAAAGCCACGTCATTCCGGGTCGCCTTCGTCTTACCGCAAATCAACTCCCGGTTTCTCGATCAGGTCGAGCGCGATATCGCGCTGTCGGCCAGCTTTTTTCGCGAGCATCGCCTTGTTCCCTCGTTCTACCGTTGCGACCTGTCCAGCCAGCGCGACGCAAGCTCACTCGGGCAGCAACTGATCGACTACGACGCGCTCGTGCTCGTGCCGCTCGATTACCCCTGGGTCGAGCGGATGATTCAGGACTTGACGGATGCCAACGTGCCCGTCGTCACGGTCTTTTCGGATTTACCGTCGAGTGCGCGCGCGGCGTACGTGGGTGTCGATAACCGCATTGCCGGACGAACGGCGGGGCTGCTGATGGGCCGCTTCGTCGGTTCGCGCATCGGCACGGTCGCCGTGTTGTCGGCGTCGTCGCGTCTGCACGATCAGCTCGAGCGTCGCACGGGTTTTTCCCAGGTGCTCGAAGAGGACTTTCGCAACCTGCGCTGGCTCACGGAGCCCGATTTCGCCGAAGACGACGACAGCGCCGGACTCGCCGTGCAAGGACTGATGGCGGGACATCCGGATCTGGTCGGCGTGTATGTGACGGGCGGCGGCATTTCCGGCATCGCGTCGACGCTGCAGGAATCGGGTGACAAGACGCGCGTCGTGCTGATCGGCCACGAGTGCACGGCCGACACTCGGGCGCAACTGTCGGAGCGGGCGATCGACGTCATCCTCGATCAGGATGTGCGCGGCATCGTCCATTGCGCGGGGCTCGCCGCCATCAATTTACTGAACGACGTGCGCGGCGTGCTCGCCATTCCGACGCCCGAAACCCGTATTTATCTTCGTGAGAATGCGCATGCCTGAAGCTCGCGACACGCGGACGGCTCGCTGAGTCTGCCAGTGCTCTAAATACAGCGTCCGGCGCATGGGCGCTGTCTGTCATCAGGTTGGAGACCCGACGGAGACAAGGAGAAGAGACATGTTACGTCTTACGACAGCAAGGGTAATCGCGGCGCTGCTGGCGTCACTGGGGCTGAGCTTCGGATCGGCGGCGCACGCGCAGGGCAAGCAGTTGACGTTATGTTGGGCCGCATGGGACCCCGCCAATGCACTCGTCGAATTGTCGAAAGACTTTACGGCGAAAACCGGCATTGCGATGAAATTCGAGTTCGTGCCGTGGACGAGCTACGCGGACCGCTTTATCAATGAACTCAATTCGCACGGAAAACTTTGCGACCTCATCATCGGAGATAGTCAGTGGATTGGCGGTGCCGCGGTCAATGGGCACTACGTGAAGCTTAATGACTTCTTCGACAAGAACAAGATTTCGATGAACGATTTCGTGCCGGCGACCGTCGTCGGCTACTCGGAATGGCCAAAGAACACGCCGAATTATTGGGCGCTGCCCGCAATGGCGGACGCCGTCGGCTGGACGTATCGCAAGGACTGGTTTGCAAGGCCCGAACTGCGCGCGGAGTTCAAACAGAAGTACAAGCGCGAACTCGAACCGCCCACTACGATGGATGAGCTCAAGCAGACAGCCGAGTTCTTTCAGGGCCGAAAGATCGACGGCAAAACCGTGTATGGCGTGTATATCTTCACAGAGCGCGGTTCGGAAGGGATCACGATGGGCGCGACCAACATGCTCTATAACTTTGGCTTTGAATACGAGGACCCGAAGAAGCCTTATCGCCTGGACGGCTTCGTGAATTCGCCAGGCGCCATCAAGGGGCTCGAATTCTACAAGGCGCTTTACAAGTGTTGCACGGCCCCGGGCATGACGAACGCCTACATGCAGGAAGGGCTCGATGCGTTCAAGTCTGGCCAGGTCGCGATGCAGATGAACTGGTTTGCCTTCTTCCCCGGACTGTACAAGGACCCGAATGTCGGCGGCGACAAGATCGGCTTCTTCGTCAATCCAAAAGAAACGAAACAGTTCACACAGCTCGGCGGGCAAGGCATTTCAGTCGTGTCGTACTCAGACCACAAGGCTGACGCGCTCGAATACATCAAGTGGTTTGCGCAGCCCGATGTGCAGAAGAAGTGGTGGCAACTCGGCGGCTACTCGGCGGCGAAGTCAGTGGTAGATGCGCCGGACTTTCCGAAGAGCGCGCCATTTGCGCCTGCATTCCTGAAGTCGATGGCGATCGTCAAAGACTTCTGGGCCGAGCCCGCGTATGCCGAGCTGCTGCTCGACATGCAAAAGCGCGTGCACGACTATGTGGTTGCCGATAAAGGCACCTCGAAGGAAGCGCTCGATCTGCTCGTCAAGGACTGGAACAAGGTCTTCAAGGCTGAAGGGAAGAACTAGCGTTATTGCACATGAACACGCGGACCGGCAAGCCGATCAATCTTGTCGGTCAGCGACAACAAGGAGTCAGGCATGTTGGCAAACAAGCCTTTTCCTCCGGAAGGGTTGCAGACGAAAGCGCAGACGCGCGCTGCCGCGCGCCTGCGCGGGCTGTCGGACCGGACTATCGCGTGGCTGTTCATTCTTCCGACTATCGTGCTGCTGCTCGCCATCAACATCTTTCCGTTGATCTGGGCATTGCGGTTGTCGTTCACGAACTTCAAGTCGAACATGCCGAGCGTGCCTGCGCGCAATGTCGGCATCGACAATTACACGGACATACTCACCGACGAAGACATCTGGTACGCCATGCAGGTGACGGCGCGCTTCGTGTTCTGGTCGGTCGGGCTCGAAGTGCTCCTCGGTTTCGGGCTCGCGCTGCTGATCAACCGGCAGTTCCGCGGCCATAGCTTCTGGACCACGCTGATTCTGCTGCCGATGATGCTTTCGCCCGCTGTGGTCGGCAACTTCTGGACCTTCCTGCTGCAACCGCAAACGGGACTTTTCAACGACATCGTCAGCTTTTTCACGGGCATTCCACCAAACTCGTTTCAGATGATCGGCGACGTGCCGCTCGCGCCGTGGACCATCGTGATGGTCGATACGTGGATGTGGACGCCGTACGTGATGCTGATCTGTCTCGCGGGATTGCGTTCGATTCCGGACTACATCTACGAAGCGGCCGAAGTGGACCGTGCTTCGCCGTGGCGGCAATTCTGGTCGATCACCTTGCCGATGACCCTGCCGTTCCTGATGCTTGCGATCCTCTTTCGCGGTATCGAGAACTTCAAGATGTTCGACATGGTGAACCTGCTGACATCAGGCGGCCCGGGCTCCGTAACGGAAACTGTGTCGATCACGCTCAAGCGCGCTGCGTTCGAGAAGTGGCAGACGGGGTACTCGTCCGCACTGGCGATCATCCTGTTCGTGGTGGTCTTCGGCGCGGCGAATATCTATGTGAAGGCACTCAACCGGGTGAAACAGCGATGACAGACCTTGCGCTTCAACAGTCGGTGGTGGCGGCATCGCCGCGCAGCAAGACGTTCGCCGCCTTCATCGTTATCGCCTACGCACTGATTGCGGCCCTGCCGATCGTATGGATCATCCTGACGAGCTTCAAGACGCAGGAAGACGCGGTTGCCTATCCGCCCGTCGTGGTTTTCCACCCGTCGATGGAGGGCTATGTGAATCTGTTCACCATCCGCTCGCGGCAGACGCCCGAGTTCATCGCGAGCTTGCCACCCGCTCAAACCTGGTATGACCGCGATGTGCGCAAGCGCAATATGGTGATTGCGGGGCCGTCGAAGGTCTTGCCGCGCTTCGTCAATTCGCTCGTGATTGGCTTCGGCTCGACCTTCCTTGCGGTTTTTCTCGGCACGCTCGCAGCCTATGCGTTCTCGCGTTTCAGGATCCCGCTTGCCGACGACTTGCTGTTCTTCATTCTGTCGACGCGGATGATGCCGCCCATCGCCGTCGCGATTCCCATCTTTCTGATGTATCGCGCTCTCGGCCTCTCCGATAGCTACCTCGGCATGATCGTGCTCTATACGGCTGTGAACGTGTCGCTCGCGGTGTGGCTGCTCAAAGGATTCATGGACGAAATCCCGCGCGAATATGAGGAAGCAGCCCTCGTCGACGGATATACGCGGTTGCAGGCTTTCGTCAAGGTCGTGCTGCCCCAGGCGATCACGGGCATTGCCGCGACGGCCATTTTCTGTCTGATCTTTGCATGGAACGAGTACGCGTTCGCATTGCTGCTGACGAGCGGCGATGCACAGACGATGCCGCCGTTCATTCCGTTCATCATCGGCGAAGGCGGACAGGACTGGCCGGCCGTCGCGGCCGCCACGACGCTGTTCGTTCTGCCCATCCTGATCTTTACTGTTGTACTGCGCAAGCATCTGTTGCGCGGGATCACCTTTGGAGCAGTGCGCAAATGAAAGCCCAACCTGCCATGCCGCGCCGCCGCCTGTTCCGACGGCGTTACTGTGAGGGCGCATCGACCGTGCTTATCGGCCTCGGCATTGCGATGCTCGTCCAGCCATTCACGGTCGATCTCTACACCTGGTCGTTTCCCGTGATTCTGGTGGGCGCGCTGGCTTTCGTCGTCACCAGTCACTTCCCGGAGTGAGCCATGTCGACGATCGTTCTCTCCAACCTTCATAAACGCTTCGGCGCCTTCACTGCGGTGCACGATACGAATCTCACCGTGAGCAACGGCCGCTTCGTCGTGCTGCTGGGACCGTCCGGCTGTGGCAAAACGACGACGTTGCGCATGATTGCCGGGCTCGAACTGCCGACCTCAGGCCAGATTTTGATCGACGGCGAAGATGTGACGGGATTGCGGGCGCGTCAACGCGACATTGCGTTTGTGTTCCAGATGTTCGCGCTCTATCCCCATATGACTGTGCGGAACAACATCGCCTTTCCGCTGAAGAACGAAGGCATTTCGCGCCGCGAGATTGCGGCGCGTGTCGATGCGGCCGCGCATATGCTGCGCATCGAAAGTCTGCTGGACCGAAAGACGGGTGGGCTGTCGGGCGGCGATCGTCAACGCGTCGCGTTGGGCCGCGCGATTGTCCGGCACCCGAAGGCTTTTCTGATGGACGAACCGCTGGGCACGCTCGACGCGGATTTCCGCGAACTGATGTGCCTTGAGTTGCGCAAGCTGCACAATGCGCTCCACGCAACGACGGTCTACGTGACGCACGACCAACGGGAAGCGATGGCGATGGCCGACGACATCGTTGTGATGAGCGGCGGCGAGGTGCTGCAATCCGCGTCGCCGCATGAGGTCTATCACTTCCCAGCGACCGTGTTCGTTGGGAGCTTTATCGGCAGCCCCCCGATGAATTTTCTGGCCGTGGACGGCGGCGTCGAAGCGGGCGTGGAATCGGTCTCGCTCCGTGGTGTGGCCGTGTCGGTGCCGCGCACTGTTGCATCCGCCGCGAAAGCGCTGCTTGGCGTGCGGCCCGAGCACGTCGTGATCGACGAGCACAGTGCGTTGCGTGGACGCGTGATTGCCGACGAGTATCTCGGCTCGCATCAGATTCTGGTCGTCGAAACGGCGCTCGGCGTGGTGCGCGTGCAGGTCGGCAAGAACGAAGGAAGAGCGACGGGAGCGCAGGTCGGGTTGTCGTTTCACAAGGAGCGCACGCTGATGTACGACGCATCCAGCGGCGTGCTGCTGCCCGGCGCTGCGCGGCAGATGGCCGTCAACGGACGCAGCAACGGAGGCGCTTATGTCTGAGATTCGCCTGCATGGGGTGACGAAGCGATTTGGCGATATCGTCGCGGTGGATGATGTGTCGTTCGACGTGAAAGAGGGCGAGTTCGTCGTGTTGCTCGGGCCGAGCGGCGCGGGCAAGACCACCACGTTGCGGCTCATCGCTGGTCTCGAACGCCCCGACGAAGGCGAGATATTCATCGACGGTGCCGCCGCGAAGGACATGCATCCGGCGGACCGAGACGTCGCCTTCGTCTTTCAGCAGTATTCGCTGTACCCGCATCTGACGGTGTTTGGCAACCTGGCGTTTCCACTGCGCTCCCCGCGGCGGCGCGTGAGCGAGGCGGAAGTCACCGCGCGCGTGCAGATGGTCGCGCAGATGCTGCACATCGAGTCGAAACTTGGCAATCTGGCGACGCATCTATCGGGCGGCGAGATGCAGCGGGTCGCCATCGGACGCGCGCTAGTGCGTCAGCCCAAGGTGTTTCTGATGGATGAGCCGCTGTCGTCGCTCGATGCGAAGTTGCGCGAGGAGATGCGAATCGAACTGAAGCGTCTGCATCGCACGATCGGCGCGACGATCATCTACGTGACGCACGATCAGGTCGAAGCGACCACGCTTGCGGATCGCATCGGCATACTCGAGCACGGACGCATCGTGCAGATTGGTGCGCCGCGCGATGTGTATGGCAATCCCGCTTCACTTGGCGCTGCGCAACGTCTCGGCTCGCCGCCCATCAATCTGCTGCCACCCATGTTGTTCGATCTTTCCACGATGCCGGCCGGCACGTCGACGGTCGCGATCCGGCCTGAAGACATCGTGCTGCACGCGCCTGATACGCGCGACGTGATCAATCTTCGCGTGCTTGAATATTCCCCGCTGCGACATCTGCTGATCATGGAGCGCGACGGCACCGCCATCGTCGCGACGACCATGACCGAGCGCAATTTCACGCCTGGGCAAACAGTCGGCGTGTCGCTGCCTCCGCGCAGCCTTCTCTATTTCCGCTCCGACGGCAGGAGGATTCCGGCATGAACGGGAAAACGGTCATGGCGTGCATCGAGGCCGCGCACGCGACGCTAAAGAAACACACGGATGAGATCGCCGCGCTCGATCAGCAGATTGGCGATGGCGATCATATCTTCAACCTGTTGCGGGGCGTCGATGCGCTGTTTGCGATGCGCGCCGATATCGAGGCCGAGGCGTTTGCGCCCGCGCTGGAACAGGCCGCTTCCAAATTGCTGTCGACCGTGGGCGGTTCGTCGGGACCGCTGTTTTTTTCGTTGCTGCATGGCATGGCAAAGGCCGCGCAGAACTTGGACACAATCAGCGTGGAGGACGCGGCGCGGATCTTCGCCGCGGGTGTCGACGCCGTAGCCCAACGCGGCAAAGCCGGCATCGGCAGCAAGACGATGATGGACGTGCTCATCCCCGTCTCGTCACGCTTCGTGGAACTAGCCGAAGATAGTGCGGCGCCCGAAGCCGTGCTCGACGCGCTGCCGCTGACGGCCGAAGAGGGCATGCGCGCGACGCGCGACATGCTCGCGACCAAGGGGCGCGCGTCGTTTCTCGGCGAGCGTGCGCGCGGGCACATCGATCCCGGCGCACGGTCGAGCCAGTTGATGATCAGTGCGATATGCGCGCGGCTCGCGCAGGACAGAGAGTGAAAGGAGCGCAGACCATGAAAAAATTTATCAACCATGTCGACGACTTTCTAACTGAGAGTCTTACTGGATTCGCCGCCGCGCATGGTGATCTCGTCGTGCTCGACAACGATCCTGTGTTCGTGCGGCGCAATACGCTGAAGCCAGGCAAGGTTGCGCTCGTCTCGGGCGGCGGCTCGGGACACGAGCCTTTGCATATCGGCTTCGTCGGGTACGGGATGCTGGATGCCGCGTGCCCCGGCCAGGTATTCACTTCGCCGACGCCCGATCAGATGATGGCAGCCGCCAAGGCCGTCGATACGGGCGCGGGAACGCTCTTCATCGTGAAGAACTATTCCGGCGATCTGATGAACTTCGAAATGGCGTCCGAGATGTCGGAGTTGCCGAATGCGATGGTGTTGATCAACGACGATGTCGCCGTCGAAAACTCCAGTTATACAACGGGGCGGCGCGGCGTCGCGGGTGCCGTGATCGTCGAGAAACTGGTGGGCAGTCTCGCCGAGAGCGGCGCCAATCTCGAACAATGCAAGGCGTTCGGCGACCGGATCAACAAGCGTACGGCGTCGATGGGCGTCGCGTTTTCCAGTTGCACGGTGCCCGCGGCGGGCACGCTGACGTTCAAGATCGGCGACGATGAAATCGAGGTCGGCGTTGGCATTCATGGCGAGCCAGGGCGGCGCCGCGCGCGCTTTGCCACAGCCGATGCGATCGCGGCAGAGCTGCTGACGGCGATCATCGCCGATTTGAAGCCGGGGAACGGCTCCGAGTTGCTGGTCTTGATCAATGGACTGGGCGGAACGCCGCTCGGGGAACTGTATCTGTTGTTCAATTCCACACGCTCGTGGCTGCACCACCGCGGTCTCGCGGTCGCGCGCGTGCAGGTCGGATCGCTTACGACGTCGCTGGAAATGGCCGGCGCGTCGATCACCCTGTGCGTGCTGGACGACGAAATGAAGCGGCATTGGGATAGCCCGGTGCATACGCCATCGCTCAGATGGGGAATGTAGCCTGTCGCCACGTGGCCGTCAGATTTGCGCACGCGGCGGCAGCGGAACCGCGCGCGGGCCGCGAGCAGGGACATCGGTTTGAAATTTCTGTCACGCTAGCGCAACAAGGCGGACCGAGCCGGCTGCAGGTTGCGTTGAAAATCGATGAGCCAGGCAAACTGCTGCGGGCTTTGGAGGAAATGCAGAGCCAGTGCCCGCAATTCCCGGTTTGAGAAAAGCTCGATGAGTTCGGGGACCCTCAAGCCCCCGTGAAATCCGCCGTCGTACTGGCGCCGCACCCAAAGGCCGATGAGGGTCCCGAAACGGTCTACCAATCGCAGCAGTTCGAGCGGCCGGTTTTCGAATCTCACCGGCCGTGCAGCCAGTTCAGAACTGCAGGCGCGACGAACACCGTGCCGTCCCGCGACGCGGCGTTGATGGTTGGTGGCACGCTTCGCGACGAACAGCTAGCTGCAACGGCGGTTCGGTGATCGTGTGCGGCCGAGGGGCGAGAGCGATCCCGCCGTGCATCAGTGTCCTGAGCAGCGACTTCGCGCCGGGCCTCGAGCTGCGGCGACTAGTGAAGACGAGTCAGATGTGAATGCCACCCGCCACTTCTATGCGCTGCGCGTTTACCCAACCAAAGTCATCCGATAAAAGACCGGCAATCACTGGCCCTACATCCGACGGCAGTCCCGCTCGGCCCAGAGCGGTATGGTCGGCGACGGCCTTGTTGACCTGCGGATTGTCCCGTACGACGCCACCACTGAAGTCCGTCGCGATCGCGCCTGGCGCTACGACGTTGACCGCGATCCGGCGCGGCGCGAGTTCAAGGGCCATATAGCGCGTCAGCGCTTCAACGGCTGCCTTCATCGGCCCGTAGATCGCCCGCCCAGGGAACGCGAAACGTGCCAGCCCCGAGGAGATGTTCACAATCCGTCCGCCGTCGTTAATAAGCGGCAACAGCTTTTGGGTCAACAGGAATGGTCCCTTGAAATGCACCGCGAACTGAGCGTCAAGCTCCGCTTCGGTGCCCGCTGCGAACGTAGCCGCTGAAGACGTCCCTGCATTGTTCACCAGATAATCGAAGCGTTGCGCGCCCAACTTCCCGAGTGCTTCTCGCAGATGTGTGACGAAATCATCAAATGCGCTTCCATCACCCACGTTCAACTGGAGGGCAAACGCCTGTCCGCCCGCTTCGGCAACCGTCGCACAGACCCTCTCTGCCTCGACGCGATTTGAGTGATAAGTGAACACCGAGCGGACTACACGACTCGCGAGGCGCAGAACTGTGTCGCGGCCGATCCCGCGACTGCCTCCTGTGACGACCGCGATTTTTGAAGTCGGGTGACGATCCCTGTCTGTTTCCATTTGGCACCTGCCGGTAAGTTGGAAAACCTCAATTCTCCGGGGGGAGCCGCGAGCAGTTAATACCCGAACCTACCAAAATCTTGCCTGATCCTGCTCCGCTCACTAAGCTTGATCGACGCGCATTCTCCATACAGGGCAGCTATGTCGAACGAACTGGCCGTTGCACTGCTTCGTTATATCGAAACGCAAACAGGAACAAGCCCATACCGCACGGCCGTGGACGGGCTTCTGATTCTGCGCTCCGATCACCCCAAACCGCCGACATTTCGCACAGCCCGCCCAGCACTGTGTATCGTTGCACAGGGTGCCAAATGGGCCAGCTTTGGTGGCGCGAAACTGGAGTACCGGGCCGGACAGGCGCTAGTGGTCGGCGTTGAGACTCCGTCGCAGGGCCGAGTGTTCGAAGCAAGTCCGGACAATCCTTGCCTGGTTCTGGTTCTGGAACTCGACCTGATGATCATGCGCGCCGTTGCAAGGGAGATGTCGTCGCCCCCTGTGGCGGCAGGAGACGCAAGCCGCGGCGTGTTCGTTGCGGACTTCGATGGCCCGCTGGCCGATTGCGCGGTGCGGGTCGTCCGCTTGCTGGATACCCCGGACGCAGTCAGAATTCTGTACCCGCTGCTCATGCGGGAGATTTGTTATTGGTTGCTAAGAGGTCCGAAAGGCGCCGAAATAGCAAAGCTGGCGTCGACCGGGAATGCCTCGCACGGCGTTCTGCGCGCGATGGAAAATATAAGAGCTCAATTTTCGCAGCCAGTGCGAGTGGAAGATCTGGCTGAAATTGCCCAACTAAGTCCGTCGGCATTCCATCGGCAATTCAAGGCGTTGACCGGACTTCCCCCTCTCCAATATCAGAAGCAATTGCGCCTACTGGAGGCTCGCAGGCTGCTGCTCTCACAGTCGATGAGCGTCCAGGCCGCCTCATTTGAGGTGGGATATGAGAGCCCCTCGCAATTCAGTCGGGAATACGCGCGGATGTTTGGCGCACCACCCAAACGAGACAAAGAGGACTCGACCAATGTGAAGACAATGCGCGATGCTGCTTGAGTTACCCCGGGAGTTCGAGGTTCGCACTTCATGGGCCCGCGCATCGCAACGTAGCCGTGGTCACATCGGCTCTACGACATGAACGGCAGTTACAGTCCCGGCAGGATCTCCAGCAATACCGCGTGGACCGCCGCGCCCTACAGTGGTTTGCGGACGCAGGTCACCGCCTACAAGCAGTGCCCGAAACACGCCATCAATTCACCCCATGTGGATTCGAGATTCTGAGCCGCCAGCCACCATCGGGGCCCTTCTCCATGACTTGGGTCGCAGTCCCGTGTTCGACATGCTTCTGGCCGTCGGGTCGCGGGATGCTGAGGGTCCAGTCCAGCAGAACGAGCGCAATCTCGCCGCTCGACAGTACGAGGCGCACGGTATTTCGAACATGCGGTCGCATCGCTAGCAACTCCGCAAGCGACCGACGTAGGTCGCCTGGGCTTTCCGCGAGGTCACCGTTCGTCATTCGCATAGCGGCGTTATTTCTGAATAGGCGGAGCACTGCATCGAGATCGTTGGCGTTCATCGCCGTATCGAAGGCGGCCGGGACGTCCGCAGGCGCGTTGCACACTACAGACTTGTCTTCAATCGCAGCGACAAAATTTGCGATGTGTTGCGCAACCTCCGCTGGTGATTCGAGTGGCGACAGGTGCCCGATGCCGGGAAGGATGTGCATCGCCGCATGCGGAACGCGAGGCAACAGTTCAGCCTGTAACGTGGCGACCCGATCCACCTGATCCCGCTCTCCCGAGATGACGATGGTCGGCACGACGATGGACGTCACCGCTGCTGAGATATCTTCGCGCATCGCGATCTCGGGCCACGCAGCCTTCGCTTGCGGTGCGGCCTTCAGGCTGTCTTCGATGACCTGTTCGCGGCACGCGGCATCGAGCGGTCTCGCGGTGAGGACGTTGTCGATCACGAACTCGACCGATTCGCGTGACTGGTAAGCGCCCGACAATGTCGCGCGTTCCTCCTCGGAGAGAAGCATGGGCGAGGGCGGCGACGGCGCGACCAGCACCAGACCTTCGAGTCCCTCAGGCCGACGCGACGCAATGAGTTGCGCGACCTTGCCGCCCATCGAATGGCCGACAAGCACGAAGCGCTTCAGACCCAGCGCCTCGATCACGCCCTCGGCATCGTTCGCCAGATCCTCGATACGGTAGCCATGCGCGGGTGCATCGGAGTCGCCCCAGCCGCGATGGTCCGTGGCCACGATGCGGTATCGGTCCGGCAGCGCCTGCGCTACCTTGTCCCATGTGCGCGACGATCCGCCATAGTAGTGCAGGAAGACCAGCGCAAGCTCTCCGCTGCCTCGCTGCGAGACGTGAATGCGCGTACCGTTCGTTTCGATGTCCATTTCGTGTTCCTCGCTGGTTGGAAGGACCATCGTAGAGCCGCGCATGTGGTTTGATAATTGCTCGAATATTGGCGACAGTCGATAATGCAGCTATCGAATCAGGTGACGATATGGATCGACTGACCAGTCTTGGCGTGTTCGTTGCGGCCGTGGAAGAAGGCAGCTTCGCGGCCGCCGCGCGGCGTTTCGGGCTTTCGCCCGCGATGGCGGGCAAGCATGTAAGTGAGATCGAGGCACGGCTGAATGTGCGACTGCTTCAACGCACGACGCGGCGGCTGAGCCTGACGGACCCGGGCCAGGCTTACTACGAGCGTTGCAAGCAAATTCTCGAGACGTACGCCGAAGCCAATCGGGAGGCTAGCGATTCACACGGCACGGCACGGGGCGTTCTGCGCGTCGCCGCGCCCGTCACGTTCGGTGCGATGCATCTCGGACAAGTCGTTGCGCGCTACGTCGAGGACCATCCGCAGGCGAATGTCGAGGTCGTGCTCGGGGATCGTTATGTCGATCTGCTCGATGCGGGCATCGACGTCGCTATCCGGATCGGGCGACTGGAGAATCCGGCGCTGGTAACACGCCGGGTCGCCCCTTGCCGGATGGTTATATGCGCATCGCGCGCGTACGTCGATCGGCATGGAACACCGCGCAAGCCGCGCGATCTGCTTCAGGCGCCCAGACTCGCGTTCAGCGAAGCGGTATCCGCCGGGGACTGGACGTTGTTCGATGCGAAGGGGCGTGCACATATTATCGAAGGACCCGTGCGGGTGTCGGCCAACAACATGCAGATGCTGCTGTCGGCCGCGCTCGCCGGCGCCGGTATTGCGTACGGCCCGACATTCGTCTTTGGGGAGCATCTGCGGAATGGGGAACTCGTCGCGCTGCTGCCGGCATACCGCGCCACCGAGCTGGTAGTGCAGACGGTCTATCCGAGCGCTCACCGGATACCGTTCAAAGTGCGGCGGTTCGTCGATTACCTTGCCGAAGCGTTCGGCAATGATCCGCCCTGGGATGATTGGAGCGTGGGAAAAACCGCCAGAAACTGAATTTGAGGTTTGGCGTTTCTCGAACCAGATTTGACCTTTTGAGTCCGGCCAAGAGCTGCTGTCCGCGCTTTCCGGAAAGTCGACACCCCCGCGGCCGCTTCGGTCCTGCCATCTGCCCGTCGACCAGCGAGCGTCGACCGGCTGTAACGGGTCGTGAAGACCCATTCGCATTTCGCCGATGCCGACAAGCACCTGCACCTTATTGTCAATGACAGCAAAGGGTCATGCAGCAGCCACACAGCGTGTGACTGGCGAGCGTCCGCTTTGGCCGAACTACTGTCATCGGCCCGTTATGTGCCCTTGACGGCTCGACCGGCGGCTGGAGGTAAGTGGCGCCCCGCTCGGCCTCGTGGCGAGGGGGATTACAGAGTAGTCGCAGGCGAGCGGATTGCCGCGATAACGGGTGTTATCACTGCAGGCACATCGCCGGCATTCAGAGGTCGCGAACATCGCTTCGCCGTGCTGGGTGCGTCGCGCCGCCCGGCTCTGCCGGCCGGGTTCGGCCGGTTTGCCCGCCCCGGGCCGGTTCGCACTTTACGGGCGGCCTTGCGCCGTCCGTATGATCAAATCAGATCAGTTATCGCAGTTCCGAAGAGTCCACGCGCACATGACTGCGGGTTCCTGCGGACGCTTCGAGGGCACGCGCAGTAGCGAGAGACAGGTATCCATCGCGGCCGCTCGCAGCCGGACTCTCGTTTGCAGTAACGGCGCGATGAAACTGGGCGACCCCCGTCACATACAGGTCACCATGCGAGACCTCGATCCGCTCTTCGCCTCGTGCGGTCCGCAGCGTGAGTTCCCCGATGGGTCGCTGGGTCATCACATCACGCCCGATGAGTGAGCCTTCGGAACCATGCACCTCAAGTCCCGTCGGCGCGAAGGGAACGGTAAACGCATCATGTATCTGCGCAAGCACCCCATTGTCAAAGCGGATGATACCCATCACGCCGTCTGCAAGCCCCGCTTTTCCCAAGCCGCCGGACGTGGTCATGGCACTCACCTCGACAGGCTCGGCGTCGAGCAGGAAACGCAACGTATCGACATCGTGTACCGATATGTCGAGCACGACGCCACCGCCTGCCTCTGGCCGGTCGATACGCCAGCCGCGCAAGTGCGGCGGCAACGAAACCGCGTGAAAGACGCGCGCAAACAGAAGCGAGCCAATCGCGCCTGCCCTGATCAGATCGCGCATGCGTCGATGCGTGGCCGCGCAGCGCAGATGGTGATTGGTTGCGAGTATGACCTGATGGCTGGCACACGCTTCGATCATCTGCCGTGCGTCGTCGGTAGTGAGCGCGAGAGGCTTCTCACAGAGAACATGCTTGCCCGCAGCAGCCGCTGCGAGAACCTGCGGCAAATGTTTCTCGTTGGTGCTGCTGATATAAATCGCGTCAATATTCGGGTCTGCGAGCACTTCGTTCAGCGCTGCGCTCGCTTGCGGGATGGAATGTTTGTCCGCGAACTGCCGGGCGCGCGCAAGGTCGCCACTGACAATGGCCCTTATCGCTCCGTCGGGTTGAGCGCGTATGGCGTTGATCATCCATTCCTCTGCAATCGTGCTGGCGCCCACTAGCGCCCATTGAACAGCAGTTCCCATCTTCCGTCTCCTTTCAGGTCGGTTCAACAATCCGGTTTGCAATGGCCGGTGGCCCAAGACTGCGGCACAGTGATTCCCCCACGCGCAACGCCTGGGCAGCGATCGTCAACGCCGGATTCAAGGCGGCGGACGATGGAAAGAAACCGGCATCGACTACGTAAAGGTTATCGTGGTCATATGCCTTGCACAGCGGATCCAGCGGCGACGACGGCGGATCGTCGCCAAAGCGCACTGTGCCGCATTGATGCGACGGCGTGTCTTCACCAAATCGGCGGCTCACGACCAAAGGAAATCCTGAGCGACGCAGTATTTCCTTTGTCTTGCTGACAAGTCGCGCATGTGGCTTCAGATTCGTGCGTTTCCACAGGAGCCTGATCTCGCCCTGCTCCGTCAGTTCGATCCGGCTATCGTGATCCGGCAGATCCTCGGACATTGCATACAGATCGACACTGTGCTCACTCAGATATCGAAGCGCCCGCTTCGGCATGTATGGCATCGCGCCACGCAGCATCGCTTCGCGAATCTTCCCGAGCATCTGGATATTGCCAAGCGGCCACTCGTCGTGTTCTCCAGCAAAATAGAAGTCGTTGACGGACAGCGTTTTCGGAAACCGGGTGTCGTTCACATGGCGTGGGTCGATCGCGAGTATTGCCGTGCAGTTGTGGTTCATGTAATACCGCCCCACAGCACCCGACGAGTTCGCGAGTCCCCGCGGCATGCGTGAATTGGCCGACGCGAGCAGCAAGGCGGCGCTGTTGATCGCGCCGGCAGAGAGAATGAAGGTGTCGCCGGTCACAGTCTTGTGCCCTTCGCGCGATTCGACTTCCCCCGATACGATCCTTTTCCCCGTCGCGTCCGTGACCAGGCGGGTGACGCGTGCGCCCGTCATGAGTGTGACTGAACCGCGCCTCAGAGCCGGACGCAACAGGCATTTTTCCGCGTCGCCCTTTGCATCGATGCGGCAAGGAAAGGCATCGCAGGTCCCGCAACGAATGCAGCCTCCTCCTGAGCCCAGATCGATCGAGGTCGGCATATGGAAGGGATGCAGCCCCTGGCGTTCGAAGTCGTGACGAAGCCTCGCAATCGCCGGTTCGTCCGGTACCGGAGGATGCGGATACGGGCTGCAATGGGGTGGCTCGGTCGGATCCCCGCTTACGTCTCCCCTGATTCCAAAGAGCGATTCGGCAAGGTCGTAGTAGGGTTCCAGATCGGCGTACGAGATCGGCCACGCGGGGGAAATGCCCTCTTCGTGCCGCACCTCCCCGAAATCCGCCTCTCTGAATCGAAACATTGCCGTCCCGAAGAATTTCGTGTGCCCGCCGACGAAATAGTATTGACCTGGGCGATACCGTCGGCCTACGCGGTCCAGCCAGGTTTCGCGCGTCCGGTAACGAAGCTGCCCAAATACGGCCTCGGCATCCCAGTTCTCCAACTCCCGCGGCAGATTTTCGCCGCGTTCGATGACCAGCACGCGCGCGTCCGTCTGCGCCAGTTGCCACGCAACGGCGCTCCCTCCTACACCCGAACCGATGATGATGACGTCGGCGTGCATTGCAGTCTCCCTATCTTCTATTGACCTCGCGCGGCTCGCCGCGCGTGGGATGCTACGGACCGGGTTGCCGGATCAGAGATCGAATCCGAGCTGTGTTTTGCCCAGATCCGTCAGGCTGGCTTCGGTTGCCCGGCCGACGAAATCGGTCTCGAAGTTGTCGGCCGGAAAATCGGGCGGGCTTTCGCCTCTCAGGAAGGTCGGCAGTTGCCGTTTCAGGTATTCGTCATTTTTCGCGCAGCCGGGTGCCGCCGCGATGTACATCACGTTGCTGTATCCGGTTCCACGATGGGCGTCCTCGACCGCATGAATTACATCGCTGTGCCAGAACACGGTGTCGCCGGCCTGCATCAATGGAATCGATGAAAGCGCTTCGTGCAATGGTGCATGCCACTTTGCATCGATCGACAGGGCGCGGCCCGGCGTTGCGCCACATAGATCGTCGTCTGCGACGTCGTCCTGAAGCGCCCGCAACAACACGTACACCATTGCGTTCGCGATCGGCACCAGTTGCAAGGTGCCGTCGCCAGGCCCCTGGGGAGTGAGAGCGGTCCACCCCTGGAACGTGCGGAACATCGAACACACAGTTGGGGAACGGATCTCTCGGGCTTGTGGCCGCCATGCCGCATCGAAGGCATCATACTGGCGCCAGTCCCCGCTGAAGACGTGACGATAGACACGACGGAAGTTGTCATCGAGCCAGCGCTCCACCGAGCCGCCATCGCAATGCGCGGAGAGTCCCAACGATTCGGAACCCGGAGGACGCCGGCGCAGGCGGTCCGCGTAGACCGGAACCTTGTCCGGATCAAAGTGAATCCGACCTTCACTCTCCCACTTCCAGAGCCTGTTCAAAAAGATGCGTGTCTCAGTGAGTTCGGAAGACTGTCGCGCCTCCACTTGAGGTCCGGACCAATAAATGCCGTAAATTTGCGGCTTGCTCGATGCGAGTGTGCCGAAAAACTTGTCCTCGGCCCGATGGGCGAGTTTGGCGTCAAGGCGATTACGCTCGACGTATCGCGCGATTTCGTCGTCCCATGCGCTGGCGCGTTCCGGGCTGAACACACCGCGCACGACGCACGCGCCGCGGTCCTTGAGCGTCGCGATTGCCTGTTCGCTCACGCGTCCTTCAGCAATGTCCGCATACTGGATTTCGGGGATCACCGGGTCGCCGTGCTGGCGCTCCTGCGCAATCACCTCGACCTTGCGCCTGATTTCGGCGTCGACCTGCTCGAACACTTCCCTGTAGTTGGGAAGACTCTGGCGCAGCTGCTTCTTCACCGACCGGATCGCCGCCGGCAGATCTTCAATGTGCAGGGATTCCATGATGCGTCTCCGTGTGTGCTGTAGTGTCCAAATCTTAGCCGCCGTCGTGCTCGAGAAGAGATACAATTTGGACAATCTCTTCGCGTATCCGGCCATGAAACCAGCATACGAACACGTCACGATGGATGCCGGATGTTCCATCCGGGTTTACCACCGTAAGCTCACCCGCATCCCGTTCGAATGGCATCACCATCCGGAGTACGAACTTACGCTCACGATGAATAGCCGTGGCAAGCGATACATCGGTGATTCGGTCGCCGACTATGAAGGCAACGACCTGGTGCTCGTTCCGCCGGATCTGCCCCATACATGGGCCTCGAACAAGTCGATCGATGCTGCGGCACCGCAGGTCGCGATCGTGATCTGGTTTAGCGGCGACTGGGCCAGACGAATGGCGGACTGCTGCCCGGAATACGAACCGCTACGCACGCTTTTGCGCCGGGGCGCATCCGGCCTCGCCTTTTCATCGGAAGCCGGATTGGCAGTGAGTCAGCAACTTGAAGCGCTGCTATCCAGATCGCCGAGGCAGCGCTTGAGCGCCGCGCTCGATCTGTTGTGCGAACTGGCCGACAGGGACGCGACGCCACTCGCTTCCCCGGCCGCCTTCAACCAGGGGCAGGTGGGCCGGCCGTCGGGCCACGAACCCGAACGCCTGAATCGCGCGTTGAGCGTCATCGACGCACGGTTTGCCGAGCGCCTGACGCTGCAGGAACTGGCCGAAGCGGCGACGCTGTCCGAGCGCACGCTCAACCGGTACTTCGTTCAGCATCTGGGCGAGAGCGTCGGCAAATACCTGAATCGGGTGCGCATCGGCCACGCGTGCAGGATGCTCGCCACGACGTCGTGGCCGGTCTCCCTCATTGCTTCGCGATCGGGGTTTCCGAACGTCGCCAACTTCAACCGGCAATTCCGCGCCGTGAAGCAGACGACGCCAGCCGCTTATCGCGAAGCGTTTGCGGGAACGAACCCGGCCCCGGAGGATTCGTTGTCCCTCGAAACCAGGTCGCCTTCGCTGGAAAAGCACTAGGCGTCGTTCAGGCGCCACGGCAATTGACCGCTCATCCGGCGAGATCGCAACCTCGCGTCTCTGGCGCAAAGAACGTCGACAGGAAAGTCACACCCGCCAACACGACGATATACGTTGCGATCGGCCAATACGCGCCACCCGACCAGCCAATCAACGCCGCCGCAACGAAAGGCGCGACGCCCCCCGAGGCCACCGCCGCGAACTCCTTGCTGACCGCGACACCGGTATAGCGATAGCGCGCACTGAACAATTCAGGGAAATACGCACCCTGAATGCCGTACATGCCGAACACGCCAACGCCGATCGCCACGCTCATGCCGACGATGATCCACACGGGATCTTTCGTGTTGAACAGCCAGAAGGCCGGAAACGCCCATGCGCAGGTAAAGAGCGCTGCCAGCCGATACATGATCCGGCGGCCAAAACGATCGGACAACCAGCCCATCAGCGGGATCGTCACGACGGCCAGACCTGCCGCAACGGTGATACCCAGTGTGCCGACCGACTTGTCGACGAGCAGCACCTTCGTCAGATAGCTGAGCGCAAACACCTGATACAGGTACGACGAACCGTTCTCGCCCACGCGCAACCCGAAGGCCACGAGCAGCGTGCGGCGCGAATCGGTCAGCAGATCGCGCACGGGCTGCTTGCTGGTATGCCCTTGTCGTTGAATTTCCTCGAACACCGGGCTTTCCTTCACGCGCATCCGGATCACGATGCCCGCGATCACGACCAGCGCGCTGAAGAGAAACGGAATGCGCCAGCCGTACGCGTAGAAAACGTCCTTCCGCAGATGCTGCACCCACGTAAACATCGCACCAGCCAGCAGGATGCCGATGATGCAGCCCGCGAACGGCAGCGCGGCATAGAAGCCGCGTCGCTCGGCCGGCGCGAACTCGGAGACGATCAGCGAAGCGCCCGCCTGCTCCGCACCTGCGCCAAAGCCCTGCAGCAGCCGCAACGCCACGAGACCGACCGTCGACCACACGCCCGCACTCGCATAGGTTGGCAGCAGGCCGATGAAGAACGTCGAGCCGCCCATCAGCAGCACGGTCGCGACCAGCACGACCTTGCGTCCGAGCCGGTCGCCGAGCCAGCCGAAGAACAGCCCGCCGACAGGCCGCGCAAAGAATCCCGCCGCGTAGGCGCCGAAAATCGCGAGTAAACCCGCAGCCTTGCTGAGCCCAGGAAAGAACAGATCGGCGAAAATCAGCGCGGACGCGGTGCCGTAGATGCTGAAGTCGTACCACTCCATCGCGCTGCCGGCCGTGCTCGCTGCAATCACGCGGACCAGATCGCCGGTGCCCGCCGTCGCGGCTGCACGCGTGTGCGGTGCCACACTGCGCATTGCATTCGCTTCCACGAATAGTTCTCCTGTGTCGTTATATCGTTCGTCGTCGCGTTTGATTCAGGCACCGGCCGCGCGCCGTTCGGATGAGGGGCTCGTGCGCCGTCGCGACGCTGCCGCGACATACGGCAGGACGGCGTTGAAGTGCGGTACCCCAAGATGCCAGCACAGCGCCTCGACTACGAGTTCGTGATCGGCCACGTGATCGAGCCCCGACACGCACATCGCTCCGACCACGCCCCGGTTCGCCACGCGCAACGGCACGCCGCCGCCAAAGGCCGAGTAGCGCTGCTCCGGCAGACCGAGCGACGCTACCCGCTGTCCATCCCCTTCCAGCATCACACCCACTTCGAGCGAACTGCGCTCGAAGCGGAAGACGGTGTTCTCCTTGCGCCGGATCCAGTCGACGTTCTCCGCATTGCTACCTTCGAGTGCGCAGAAATACAGCGGTCGATCCGGCAGCGCGACACCCACCGCGATCGGCAGGCTGCGGCGTCCCGCGATGTTGACGACTATCTCTCCCAGCCTGCGCGCGACCTCCGCATTGAAGACCGGCAGCTTCGTGCGCCGCGCCTGCTCATCGAATGTTTCGTTTCGCGTAGTCCCATTGCGTCGTGCCATTTCCCGTCTCCTCGCCTCAACAACCACTATCACTGCGACACACCTGCGCGCACGCTCAGGAAGCGCGCCATACGCTCGGCTGCCAGCTCCGGCCGGATCAACACGCCTGCCGCGTCTGCCTTGCGAAACACCTCCGCAAAATGTTGCACGGACCGCGCGGACTCCATGCCGCCCGCCATCGAAAAATGATCCTGATGGCCGTTGAGCCATGCGAGAAACACGACGCCCGCCTTGTAGTACTGCGTGGGCGCACGAAACAACTCGCGCGAGAGCGCAACCGTCGGATCAATCAACTGGCGATAGGCATTCGTGTCTCCAGCCGCGAGCTTCGCCAACGCGCGCGACGCGACAGGCGCGATCGGATCGAAGATGCCGAGCAACGCGTGCGAATGGCCGGTACTGTCACCTGCAATGAGTTCGCCGTAGTTGTAGTCATCGCCGGTAAACATCACGACGCTCTCGGGTAACTGTGACCTGAGTTGGCGCTCGTATTCTGCGTTGAGCAGCGAAATCTTGATGCCTTCGATCTTGTCCTGATGAAGACGGATGATGTCGAGCACGGTCGCCATCGCCGTCTGTACGTCGCGGCTGCCCCAGTAGCCGCAGAGCGAAGCGTCGAACGCATCGCCGAGCCAATGCAGCACGACCTTGTTGAGTGAGGCGGAGATCACCGCGTCATAGACCTGCTTGTAGTCGTCGGCGGAACGCGCCGCCGCGCATAGCGCGCGGCTCGCCATCATGATCGGCCGGCCGCCTGCCGATTCGATCACGTCGAACTGCTCCTGGTAGCCCGCGACAATGTCTGCAAGCGTATGGCCACGCGCGCTATCGAGATGATCGGTACCGGCGCCGCAAGCCAGATCCGCACCGGGGATGCTGCGCGCGTGAGCGATACTGCGGCGGATTAATTCGGCGGCTGGTGGCCAGCCGATGCCCATGCCGCGTTGCGCGGTATCCATCGCTTCGGCCACCTTGAACCCAAGGCCATACAGGTAGCTGCGAAATTCAAGCGTGGCGTCCCAGTCGACTCGTGGCGCATCACCCCAAGGCTCATAGGCGTGAGCGGGGTCGACGACAACGTGGGCCGCCGCATAAGCGATGCGGTTAAAGGTCGGCGCGGTGGACGGCGGAAGTTGGTCTTCCTGCTGCCGCATCGCGTACTCCAGGATTGTTCCGTCCGATGTAGGCAGTTTGATCTTCATACGATCCTCTCGATGTTGAGGGTTGAATGATCATGTCGGCGGCTTTTTCGGCGACCATGATCGTCGGTGCATTTGTGTTGCACGAGGGCAGATACGGCATGACAGACGCATCGACGACCCGCAAGCCGTCGATTCCAATCAGACGCAGGTCTGGCGTGACCACGCTGTCGGGGTCTCCGGATCGTCCGATGCGGCAGGTACCGACAGGATGGTGATCGGTCTTCGCGTTCGCGCATGCATATTCGAACAGTTCCTGATCGGTGTTCACGCGCGCGCCTGGCAGAACTTCGCCTTGCACATAGCGCTTCATCGCGGGGGCGCGAAGGATGTCGCGCGCCACTCGTAGACCCTTGATCGCCATGTCGCGATCGTATGGATCGGACCAGTAGTTCGGATCGAGCAGCGGCGCGGCGGCGGGGTCCGCGCTGGCAAGGCGGACCGTGCCGCGCGAGCGCGGACGAAGATACGCGGTGTTCAGCGTGACGCCGGCATTGTTCAGCTTCGCCATGCCCGCTTCGATTCCGGACCCAAGGCCGAGATGAAACTGGATGTCGGGAGAGCGGTCGCGCGCGTCGCGATCCGCATACCAGAAGCCGCCCGTTTCAAAGAGACTCGACGCTACCGGGCCCTTCTTCAGCAACAGATATTGCAGTCCGGCCCACGCAGCGTTGTGCAGCTTGTTGTACTTGTCGTAGGTGTGATCGCCCGTGCACTCCGCGATGACGAAGAGGTCAAGGTGATCCTGCAGATTGGCGCCGACGCCGCGAAGATCGTGGATTGGCTTGATACCGACCGACTGGAGATGATCGGCGGGACCGATGCCCGACTGCATCAACAGTTTCGGTGAGCCGATCGCGCCCGACGACACGATGACTTCACGCGACGCACGCACCGTCTGCGGATCGCGGCTTTCGCCAGTCACGTACTCGACGCCTGTCGCGCGGGTCCCTTCGACGATCACGCGCAGCGTTCTCGTCTGCATGCGGACCGTCAGATTCGGCCTTCCGAGCACGGGGCGGATGAAACCTGCCGCCGTCGAGGACCGCCGCGCGTCCAGTTGCGTTAGCTGGTAGTAGCCGAGACCTTCCTGGGTCGCACCATTGAAGTCCGGATTGAAGGGAATACCAAGTTCCTGACCGGCCTGAAAGAACGCCTCGCAGATCGGCAACGGGCTGATCGGATTCGATACGCCGAGCGGGCCGCCATAGCTGTGATATTCGTTCGCGAAGCGCTGGTTATTCTCGGACTTTTTGAAATAAGGCAGCACCTCGCGATAAGACCATCCCGTCGCGCCCGCTTTCTGCTCCCAATCATCGTAGTCGGCGGGAACGCCGCGCGTGTAGATCTGCGCATTGATCGACGATCCGCCGCCAATCACTTTCGCCTGTGTAAAGCGCAGCACGCGATTGTTCAGATGCTTTTGCGGCACCGTGAACCAGCCCCACGAACCAATGCCGCGCGTCATTTTTGCAAAGCCGGCGGGCATTGAGAAGAACGGGTTGCGATCGGAACCGCCAGCTTCCAGTAGTAGAACCTTGATCGAGGGATCGGCGCTCAGGCGATTGGCCAGTACACAGCCAGCCGAGCCGCCGCCCACGATAACGTAGTCATATGTCGTCGCTTTCATGGCGTCTGGCTCAGAATGTTGGGATGGACAGGCCACCATCCACGTTGACCACGCTGCCTGTTCCAAACGGCAGCAGACCGCCGGCGAGCGTCGCGACCACCTGGCCCACTTCGTCGCTCTCACCCCAGCGTCCGGCGGGCACCAGGCCCTCGCGGAATCGCGCCTCATATTTCTCCGCGACGCCTGCCGTCATCGGGGTGCGGATAATGCCGGGTCTCACTTCGAACACGCCGATATTCGCTTTCGCGAGTCGAAGGGCAAAAAGTCTGGTAATCATGGGCAGCGCCGACTTCGACAGGCAATATTCAGCGCGCTCGGTCGATGCCATTTCGGCCGAAACGGAAGAGACCGTGACGATTGCCCGCGCAAAGCTGGAGGACGTCGAGACCATGTGGCGAGCGACTGCCTGCGTCATGAAGAACGTGCCGCGCAGATTGACGCCGAGCACGGCATCGAATGCTTGCGGCGATACGTCGAGCAGATCGCCGCGGCTCGGCGAACCAATGCCGGCGTTGTTGACGAGGCATTCAATGCTTCCGTTGAAACGTACGGCTTGCTCGACGACGTTGTCATGCGAAGCGATGTCACTGAGATCGCTCTGAACGAACAGCGCGTCCTGACCTTCGTCGCGCACGAGTGCGCAGGTCGTCGCCGCGTCCTCGTCGTTCACGACATCGGTCAGCACAACGTCGAAGCCGCGCCGCGCGAGCGCGACGCAGATCGAACGGCCAATGCCGCGTCGCGCGCCCGTTACCAAAGCGGTTGGAAACTTTCCAGCTATCTTGCTCATGGTTGCACCATCTATCGTTGCGCTGGGCGCTCAGTGAATCCGGACTTCCGTGTCGGTGTCAAACAGCACGAGCTTCGACAGGTCGATGCGCAGTTCGCATCGTTCTCCGGACGCGTGCGGCATGTCGGCGCCGAGCCGCGCGGAGACTTCCATGCCGCCGAGGTCGAGCACCGCCAGCGTGTCGGGGCCCGTCGGTTCGAGCACGTTGATCGTGACGGGCACGGTACGCAGCGCCGACGTTGCACGCTCGTTTTCCACGCCGATTGCCTCGGGGCGCAACCCCGCGATCACCTTCTTGCCGATGTAGCGCTCGACAGCGGCAGGTTGCGGCGGCAACGCAAGATCGATGGCCTTCTGGCCTTCGCCCACTTTGAGACGCAGCGCGCCATTCATACGCTCGATGCGCGCCGGAATCAGGTTCATCGAGGGTGAACCCATGAAGGTCGCGACGAACGTGTTCGCGGGCGTGTTGTAGACCTCGGCGGGCGTGCCGAGCTGCTGCAGCACGCCGCCCTTCATCACGGCAATACGCGTGGCGAGTGTCATCGCTTCGATCTGGTCATGCGTGACGTAGACGATGGTCGCACCCAGGCGCTGATGAAGCTTCTTGATCTCGGTGCGCATATCGACGCGCAGCTTTGCATCGAGGTTCGACAATGGTTCATCGAACAGGAAGATCTTCGGATGACGCACCAGCGCGCGGCCCATCGCGACACGCTGGCGCTGACCGCCGGATAGCTGACCGGGACGCCGGTCGAGCAGATGCTCGATCTGCAGTAGACGGGCGGCATCTTTCACCGCTTTCTCGCGGTCTGGCTTCGAGACTTTGCGCATCTCCAGTCCGAAGCTGATGTTCTGGCCGACGGACATGTTCGGATACAACGCATAGCTCTGAAACACCATTGCGATATCGCGCTCGCTTGGATGCAGGTCGTTGACCTTGTCGTTACCGATGCGGATCTCGCCGCCCGACAGCGTGTCGAGTCCGGCGATCAGAGAAAGGAGCGTCGATTTTCCGCAGCCCGATGGCCCAACCAGAACGAGAAAATCGCCATCTTCGACATCGATGTTGATCTCCTTGAGAATTTCAGTGGAGCCGTAGGCTTTGCGAACATTCGATACGTGCAGAGAAGACATGATTTACCCCTTGACCGAACCGGCCATCAGACCGCGTACGAAGTAGCGACCACCGATCACATAGACGAGTAGCGTCGGCAGCGCGGCAATCATGGCCGTGGCCATGTTGACGTTGTATTCCTTGACGCCCGTCGACGTATTGACGATGTTGTTCAGCGCGACGGTGATGGGCGCGGTGCTGCCCGTCGTGAATGAAGCGCCGAACAGGAAGTCATTCCAGATGTTCGTGAATTGCCAGATCACCGTGACCGTGATGATCGGCACCGAGTTGGGAAGCAGGATGCGAAAGAAGATACGGAAGAAGCGCGCGCCATCGATCATCGCGGCTTTCACGAGTTCATCGGGAAATGCGATGTAGTAGTTCCGGAAGTACAGCGTCGTGAAGCACAGGCCGTAGACGACGTGCACGAACACCAGCCCCGTAATCGATTGCGCGAGACCGACCTTCCCGAGGAATGACGCCATTGGAATCAGCACGATCTGGAACGGGATGAAGCATCCAAACAGCACCAGTCCGAACAGCAGGTTGTCGCCTTTGAAGCGCCATTTGGTCAGCACGTAGCCGTTCAATGCGCCGAGCAGCGTGGAGATCGCGACGGCTGAAAAGACCATCCGTAAAGAATTCCAGAAGAAGCCTTTGACGCCGGCGCACTCCAGTCCCACGCATGCCGATCCCCAGGCTTTCTGCCATGCATCGAGGGTCCACTGGTGAGGCAGCGCGAGGATATTGCCCGAATAGACTTCGGGCAGCGGCTTGAACGACGTCAGCAGCATCACGAGCAGTGGTACGAGATAGACCACCGCTACGATTGCCAGCAGCGAGTAAATGACGATTCGCGAGAGGTAGTTATGTTTGCCCACCACCATCTGCGGTGAATCCCATGTTCTGGTAGCCATCGTTGTCTCCTAAGGGCTATGGGTCGAGTTCAATGGCCGCCGCTCTTCCGGCGTGGTCTCATTTCGGAGTAGAGGTACGGCACCATGATTGCCGCCACCGTGCACAGCATCATCACCGCGCTCGCCGCGCCCATGCCGAGTTCGTTACGGGTGAAGGTGAACGAATACATGAACGTGGACGGCAGTTCGGTCGAGTAGCCAGGGCCGGCGCCCGTCAATGCGATCACGAGCTCATAGCTCTTGACGGCGAGGTGCACGAGAATCACGAACGCCGATACGAACACGGGACGCAACTGCGGGATGATGATCCGTCGATAGATCGAAGGCATGCGGGCGCCGTCGATAGAAGCGGCCTTGACCTGTTCCTGATCGATGCCGCGCAGCCCGGCCAGAAACATCGCCATCACGAAGCCCGACGCCTGCCAGACGGCGGCGATGACGACGGTATAGATCGCCATGTCGTCGTTGATGATCCAGTCGAACTGGAAGCTCGACCAGCCCCAGTCATGGAACAGCTTGGTAAGGCCCAGCCCCGGATTGAGAATCCATTTCCAGGCGGTACCGGTGACGATGAACGAAAGCGCCATCGGGTAGAGGAACAGCGCCCGCAGACCTCCTTCTGCGCGAATCCGCTGATCGAGCAGGATGGCGAGCCCGAGACCGATCGCCATGCACAGCACGACATAAAGCGACGCATAGATGCCGAGGTTGCCGATCGCCACATGCCAGCGCGGGTGCTCCCACACACGGCCGTACTGAAGCAGACCGGCCCAGTGGAAGTTGGCGAAGGCGCGTGACCGGGTGAACGAGAGCACCGTGGTCCACGCGATAAAGCCGTAGACGAAGATCAACGTGATGATCAGCGTCGGGCTCAGCACGAGCTTGGGTAAAACCGCTTCGAAGCGGTTTCGCAACGTCGATCGTTTTCGCGTCGGACTGTCGCCCGAGCCGTTGTTCAGATTTTCAAGACTGGTCGCCGCGTGGGCGCGATCGGGCAATAGCATGGCAACACCTACCGTCGGAGATGACGGGCCTCGCGGAGCGCGGCGTACCGTGCCGCATCCGCATGAGGACCAGTTGGCTTACTGCGAGTTCTTCACTGCCGCGACGAGAGACTTGACGGCATCCGCAGACGACTGATTCGAATTGAAGAAGTGCGTGACGACGTCATAAACGGCATTCTTCGGACCATCGGGCATCGCATGTCCATGCGCAAAGCTGCCGACCATCGAGTCAGTCTTGAGCGCCGCGCGCATGTCGTTCATCGACTTCTTGCCGCAATCGTCGAAGCCGTCCTGCGGCACATCGAGACGAGCGGGAATCGAACCCTTGATCTGGTTGAATTTCGCCTGGACGCCCTTGTCCATGATGGTCGACGCGAACGCGTACTCGCCCGGCAGACTCGCGTCGCCCTTCTTGAAGCCCGCAAACTGATCGGTGTTGAAAATGAAGGCACCATCGGTTCCGGGGTAGTTGAAGCAGAGATAGTCGACGTTCGACTGCTTGGCTGCCGATGCAAACTCGCCCTTGGCCCAGTCACCCATGATCTGCATGGCGGCCTTGCCGGTGATCACCATCGACGTCGCAAGATTCCAGTCACGGCCGGGGAAGTTCGGGTCGACCATGCCGCGCAACGCACGCATCTGGTCGAAGGCCTTCTCCATCGTCTTCGAGCCGAGTGCGCTGGGGTCGAGCTTGACGAGCGCCTGCTGATAGAACTTCGGGCCGCCCGCCGACATCACCGCGCTATCGAAAATCGTCGCTTCCTGCCACGCCTGGCCGCCGTGCGCGAGCGGCACGTAGCCGGCTTTGCGGATCTTGTCGGCGTCCGCGACGAGTTCATCGAATGTCTTCGGCGGCGTGAGCTTCAATTCATCGAAGATCTTCTTGTTCGCCCAGATCCAGTTCGTGCGGTGCACATCGACAGGTGCGGCGACCCAGTGACCATCCACTTTCGAAAACTTCTGGATCGGCGCGGGCACGAGCTTGTCCCAGCCTTCCTTGGTCGCGACGGCATCGAGGTTCTGCAGGTAATCCTCCTGCGCGTATTCGGGGATCGTGAAGCCAAGCATCTGGATCGCATCGGGCGGGTTGCCCGATGCGACGCGGGCCTTGAGCACCGTGCGCGCGGCCTCTCCGCCGCCGCCCGCGATCGGGCTGTCCTTCCACGCGTAGCCCTTTGCCTTCAGGCCGTCCTTGAGCACCGTGAGTGCCTTGGCTTCGCCGCCGGAAGTCCACCAGTGCATCACTTCCACCGTTTTTGTATCGGCTGCGCCAGCGGACAGCGCGTGGCATGCAACGAGGCCGACTGCGATTGCAGTAATACGCTTCTTGAACATTTTCGTCTCCTTGATAAGGCTCTCTTAACGGGCTTTCTTGTGAACTCCACGGCGGGCATGCCGGGAGCGATCCGGGTAGATTCGGGATCAGTGCGCCTCGCGCGGCAACCACCAGTTCTTGCGCTCTCCGATGTGAAGCTGGATCGTCTTCGTCTCGGTGTAGTCCTCGACGGCCTGCTTGCCGAGTTCGCGTCCCACACCGCTCGACTTGAACCCGCCGAATGGCAGTTCCGGGTAACCGTCGAGGAAGGTGTTGACCCAAACGGTTCCCGCGTCGACGCCTCGGGCGACAGTCAGGCAGGTGTTGATGTCGTTGCTCCAGACGGCGGCAGAGAGCCCGTAGGCGGTGTCGTTTGCGATATCGATCGCGTTCTGCGTGTCTGAGAAAGGGATGATCGCGAGCACAGGGCCGAATATTTCTTCGCGGGCGATGCTCATGTCGGGCGCGACATCGCTGATGACGGTCGGCTCCAGATACAGGCCGTTCGCGTCATAGCGTTTTCCGCCCAGGCGCAGCCGCGCGCCTGCCGCGACGCCCTTGTCGATGTTGCCGAGAATCTCGGCCAGCTGGTTCTCGCTGACGATTGCGCCGATCTTGCATTCGGGATGCAATGGGTCACCAACCGGCACCTGGCGCGCGCGCTCGACGACTGCCTGCGCGAAGCGCTCCGCGATCGATTCATGCACGAGCACGCGGCTTCCGCTGTTACAGCATTCACCCGCGTTGAAATACACCCCGAACACGACGGCATCGACCATCGCGTCCCAGTCGCAATCGGGGAAGACGATCTGCGGATTCTTGCCGCCGAGTTCGAGCGCGACCTTCTTCAGCTTCTTCGATGCGAGTCCGCCGAGCAGGCTACCCACCCGCGTCGAACCAGTGAACGACAGCATGTCGATGGCGTCGTGCTCCGCCAGCGGCTGGCCGACGGACGGACCTTTTCCTGTCACGACGTTGACAACACCATTCGGGACGCCTGCCTGTTCGAGAATCTCCATCAACATGACGGTCGTGCTCGACGTGAGCTCACTTGGCTTGACGACGCACGTACAGCCTGCCGCGAGTGCGAACGGCAGCTTCTGGGAAAGAATCCAGAGTGGAAAATTCCACGGCGTGATGAGTCCGACGACGCCAATCGGCTGACGCAGCACGATGCCGAGCATATCTTCGCCGAGCGTGTCGTATGCGTCGCCGCTCGTGGTACGCGCAAGGCTTGCCGCGTATTGCCAGAGATCGATGCAGCCGGAGACTTCGCCTCGCGCCTGCGCAAGCGGTTTCCCCGTTTCAAGCGATTCGAGCAGCGACATCCCGTCGACCCGCGCCTTGATGCCGTCCGCCACCGCGAGAAGAATCCGCGCACGTTCCGCGCCCTTGAGCTTCGACCACGGACCGTGACGGAAGGCGACGTCAGCGGTCCTGATCGCTCGCTCGACGTCAGCCGGCGTCGCTTCGGGAAACGAGCTGACAACGTGACCATGGGCAGGGCTGCGGCGCTCGAAGCGCTGCTGGTCCGCGGATTCGGTCCACGCTCCGTCGATGTACATGCGGCCATGGAAGGCGTCATGTGTGGACGCTTGATCGCTTGCCAGAAGCGCAGTTGCAGCCGGAATTGCGGTGTCGTAAGTCATGTCATTGACCCTCGTATTGCGCCGGGCGCCGTTCGCGGAAACTGGCCATACCTTCGCGGGCGTCGTGCGTCGACGCGGAAAGCGCGCCCGCCATGGCTTCCAGGGTTGCGCCGGTCCCGAATCCGGAGGCGGCGTTGATCAGTTGCTTCGTCAGTTGCACGGAGACGGGCGCGAGCGACGCGATCTTTTCGGCGAGTGCGATAGCTGTTGTGACCGACTCTTTCGGCGCGGAGATTTCGTCGATCAAACCGATCGCGTACGCGCGTTGCGCGTCGATCCGCTTGGCGGTCAGCGCGAGCGATTTGACGTGGCTCGGACCAAGCAGCGAAACCAGCCGTTGCGTGCCGGACCAGCCCGGGCAGGTCGCGATGCTCGCTTCGGGAAGCGCGAACGTTGCAATCGGGTCCGCGATGCGTACATCGGCCACTGCGGCCAACTCGAGACCGCCTCCGAACGCCGGACCATTGATCGCCGCGACGACAGGCAGACGCAACGCCGCCCAGCGGTCGAAGATGCGATGGCCGCGCGAGACCCATACTCGCCACATGTCGAGTGGGGCGAGTGCCGACCACTGGTTGATGTCGGCGCCCACGCAGAAGGCGCGTTCGCCTGCGCCCGTCAGCACGACAGCGCGCACATCTGCATCCGACTCGAGCTGTGCCGCCGCGGCTTCGAGTTGATCGAGCATCTCCGGCGTCAGCGCATTGAGCTTCTCCGGGCGATCGAGCGTGACGACGGCAACCGTTTTCGTCTTCTCAATCCGGATCAATCTCTGGTCAGCCATGACGCGCCTCCTGCAGCTTCAGACCGAACGGCGAGTCAGTGAAAATCGACTCGTCCATGGTCTTCAGGGAGGGGGACACGGCCAGCTCGATGTCGCACTGATCGAGGACGTCCCTTTGCAGTTCGATGCCGGGAGCGATCTCGATCACTTCGAGGCCCTTATCCCCGAGGCGAATCACGCACCGTTCCGTGACATACAGCGCTTCCTGACCACGCTTTTGTCCCATGCGTCCGCTGAAGGTCACGTGATCCACATCGGCGATGAACTTCTTCCTGCCCTCCGTCACGATTTTCAAGCGACCATCGCCCACTTCGATCTTTGCGCCTGCCGTGAAATAGCCGGAGAAGACGATGCGCCTGGCGTGCGTCGTGATGTCGATAAAGCCGCCGCATCCGGCAGTGAGATACGGCTTGCTCGGCAGCTTCGACACGTTCACGTTGCCGAATCGGTCCACTTGCAGGAACGACAGCAGCGATACATCGAACCCGCCGCCCTGGAAGTACACGAACTGGGAAGGAGAAGGCATGATTGCGTCGGCATTGCCCGAGCATCCAAAGGCGAAACCGAGCAACGGCACGCCGCCGACAGCGCCTTGTTCGATGACCCACGTGACTTCGTCGCGGTAGCCCTCCTCGAGCAGAACGCGCGGCACGTTCGCAGAGATGCCGAAGCCCAGATTCACCGCGTCGTCTTGTGCGAGTTCCATCGCTGCGCGGCGCGCGATGATCTTGTCCGCGTGCCATTCAGCGAACGCGAACGCGCTATCGGGCAGCTTCACTTCACCGCTGATTTCCGGGTCGTATTCGATCTGTGTCGTCTGTTTCTGCTCAGGATCGATGACCACGTAGTCGACGAGATTGCACGGAATGTGCACCTGCTGCGTATGCAGCGAACCGGCCTTCACGACGCGCTTCACCTGCGCGATCACGATGCCGCCGTTGTTGCGCACGGCCAGCGCCTGATCGCGACCGCCAAGCAGCGCGCCCTCATGTTCGAACGACAGGTTGCCGCGTTCATCGGCGGTCGTCGCGCGCACGATTGCAACGCGCGGCACGAAGTTCTTGTAGTGCAGCCACTCGTCACCCGCGAACGTCACTTTCTCGACGATGGGATGTTCGGCGGCCCGTGCGTTCATCGCGCCGCCCTGGCGGTCGGGGTCGACGTACGTGTCGAGTCCGACCTTGGTCAGTACGCCTGGGCGCTTTGCCGCGACTTCGCGATGCATGTCGAACAGGACGCCGCTCGGCAGGTTGTATGCGCGGATGTCGTTATCGGTAATCAGATGCCAGATGTCGGGCATCGGCAGGCTCGATGGGCCGCTCGGGAACGAGCCGGCGATGATCGTCTGGATCAACCCTTTCTTCGCGATATGGTCGATGCCTTTGATGCCGTACATGTCGCCGGCCGCGATCGGGTGCAGCATCGTCAGATTGCGCGGATGCCCTTCCGCCTCGAAGCGTGCGCCGATGGCGGCGAGCATCGCGTCGGGGCAACCGAGACCGCTCGACGAACTGACGGTGACAGTGTCGTCATCGTCGATCAGGCTCGCCGCTTGGGCCAATGAAACAACCTTGCTGGAACGCACAGTCAGTCTCCTCAAACTTCTATTCGGCGAAACGGGATGGCACCGTCACGTGCCCCTGCTCCGGTGCTGGCGCCGATCAGCGCCCAGCGGCTTGTGGATCGAACGCCTTATCAATTGGAACGTTCCAATTCGGGTGCGTTGGATCGTTCCAATAAACTGTAGTAGACTCATTTCACGGTGTCAAACACTTTTTGGAACGATCCAATTGTGCAAAGCAACATGAAATCAGGCCCGACCATCCAGGACATAGCCGCCGCCGCCGGTGTATCGAAATCGACGGTATCGCTGGTTTTGCAAGAAAGTCCGCTGATCAAGGCCGAGACGGCCGAAAAGGTTCGCGAGGCGGCTCGCGCGCTCGGCTACGTGTACAACCGGGGGGCGGCCAACCTGCGGGGAAAACGCAGCACGACGATCGGCATGGTGATCAACGATCTGACCAACCCGTTCTTTGTCGAACTGCTGGTGGCAATCGAGCGCGTGCTGGCCCAGGCCGGATATACGACGCTGATGGCCCACACTGCCGAAAGTCTTGAGACACAGACGAGGGTTCTGAGATCCATGCGTGAGCAGAATGTTGCCGGACTGATCATGTCTCCCGCGCTAGGAACGACAGATGAGTTGCCTGCTGAGATCCAGTCGTGGGGAATTCCGCTCGTGCTCGTCATGCGTCCCATGGGGCCCGACGTCGATACGATCGGGGTCGACAACAGCTACGGATTCGCGCTGGCTACCGAGCATCTGGTTGGGCAAGGACATACGCGCATCGCTTTCGCCGGCAACCGGAAGGGCTACGCAGTCGCCAACCAGCGCAGACAGGGGTATCTGTCCACGATGGCCAGGCACTCCCTGCCCGTCAATGACGACTGGATCATCGATGTCCCTTTGACACCGGAGGGTGGACGCGATGCGGTCCGT
Source organism: Paraburkholderia sp. EG304 (assembly GCF_046543485.1). Lineage (NCBI taxonomy): Bacteria > Pseudomonadati > Pseudomonadota > Betaproteobacteria > Burkholderiales > Burkholderiaceae > Paraburkholderia > Paraburkholderia sp. EG304. The sequence continues at coordinate 89,750 of NZ_JBKGUA010000018.1, forward strand.
GCGATCTTCGACATGAAGCCGCGGCCGACGGCGGTGGTTTGCTACAACGACCAGGTCGCAATCGGCGTGCTGCACGAACTCGACAGAATGGGCAAGCGCGCGGGGAAGGCTCTGGCGGTCGTGGGTTGTGACAACATCGTCGCGGCTGAGCACACCAATCCGCCTTTGACCACGCTGTTCGCAGGTGCGGACAAGCTCGGCACCATTGCAAGCGAGACACTATTGGCCCGACTGAGCGAACCACCAGAAGACGAGAAGCCGCCAGTGCAATACTTTGCGGTGCCGGAACTCGTCGTCAGGGAGTCGAGCGTCGGCGCGAAAGCATCTCCCGTCAACGCACCGGCAAAGGCGCCGCGAAAACATGCGGTCATTGCTGATGAAGAGTAGGAGCCGTCCATTCCGGCACCCGCATCGCGCTTTGGAATCCCGTTCTCGCGCAGCTGGCGAAGTGGTCCGCGTTTCCCGCGGGTTCGAGCATGCATCACGCAGCACGCCCGGGGCGGCCGCGCGCACGCTGCTGAAGCGGAAACAGAACTGCTGTCGAAGGTGCTGCACGAGAAGCCGGACGGAACAACACAGTGCAGTGTGTGCTCCGCTGCTGCGTTCACCAGAATCATCGCGAACAGATCAGTAGCCTGTCGTGGGCCGTAGCCGCGATAATTCCGGTTATCGCGGCAACCGGCCGCCGGTCTCCGCGCAGGGGTTTCCCGGCTGATCCCGGCTGCCGAGGGAGCGGGTACAACCCGCTTTCGCCGGTCGCCCCGACCGGCCTTCCAGGGCAGCAACCAGCGCAGTGCGGACATTCGGGCCGGCGTTTCAGTGACAGTAGATCGGCCATAGAAGACGCTCGCCATTCGGCCGCCATGCGTCTGCAACTCGCCGCTTTGCTGTCGCGATGCGGTGCATTCGAATGTCGGCTTCCTGGAACTGCGAACGAGTCTTGACGACCCAACTCGGCCGCAAGAACCCGCGCCGCCTTGACGACCGCTTCCAGGGTCAAACGGTCCTCCCGTGAAGGTGGCACGGCGTCACTTCTTGGGGTCCGTCAGTTGCTCCTCCACGAAGCGCAGGATGGCTTCCGTCAGGGCCTCGCGGGGATACGCGTTCTGCGTGACGAAGAGCGCGCCTATTGTCGGATGCGTTCGGGCAATGGGTACGGCCAGCGCCCAGTGGTCGGCATTCACGTAGGCGAGAAGTGTGCTGCCCGGTATGAGCTGGTCATAGAAGATCACCTGGCTGTCGTTTCGTGGATCGACTCGCGAGAGCTTGTCGTAGCTCGACTTCAGGATGGACGAGATGTGCTCCGGTTGAGGAAATGTCACTACAGAGTAATAGCGCAGTCCGGTCGGAAGCGGGTTTTGCGCGAGCCACGCCTTGCGGGTCGCCGGTCTCAGGCTCTGCACCGCGCCGCGATCGCCAGGTGTGCAGGTCGCGCCGGGAAAATGGCGCAGCAGGTCGGCCTGGTACTGCTCAGCGTCGTCGGCGAGGGGCGATCCGCCCACCGCCCCGGCGGCGCTCACCACAGCCGCGATGCGGCTGCGGATTTCCGGGTAGGCGACCAGCGCTTCCAGAATGTCGGGCGCGCCTTTTGAATAGCCAATCAGCACGATGCGCGGCGGACCGTCAGGTGCGGGCATGGCCATGAGAGCGTCGCGAATCTGGCGAGCGTTGTTGGTGGAACTCGGCAGCGCATCGACCTCGAGCATCGTTCCGTCAAAACCGAACCGGCGCAGGTGTGTGACCACGCCGTTCGGCGAATCCAGCCACGCCCGGAAGCAGTCGTAGCCGACGCCGGGCACGACGACTGCGATGAGATGCCGCCTCGACTGACCCAGATCGACAGGCTTGCCTGTCGGCGGCGGCTCATTGGCCAATCGGGTCAGCGCGTCCACACAGGGGCGGTTGTCGGGCACTTCTGATCCACGCGCTTCGAGGACGGCGCAATAAATTTCGCGGAAGCGTCCCCGCTGATCCGCTATCCCGGCCTGAGTCGCGGGTGCGAGAATCAGCGGCGGCGTATCGGTCGAGTACGGGATGAGCGGCTTCGTCGCACAGGCGCCCAACAGTACGCACGCCGTCGTCATTGCCAGCATGGCGCGGATTCGATGCCACGGATCCGTGGCGACACCGAGCCGTTTCGATAAGACGGAAGACGGTGTCCGTTCGGGGTCACTGGCGTGCATCGGCGGGTCCTCCCGGCTCAAGGGTCTCACGCTTATCCAGATAGGGCACCCAGTCGAGAAATTCCACCTCGGACAGGCTGCGCGGCCGCGTCGTGAAGAACAGCACTGCGCGCAAACCGTCCGTATAGTACGTCGCACCGTCGACGGTTGCCCTTGGATGGGCCGGCGATGCCGCGCCGACACCGTTCACAAATCCGAGCTTGTCAAGACCGCCCGAGTACATCAGATCCTGGATCAGGTAGTTGCGCGCCTCGTCGACGTTTCCTTGCAGAATGAGGTGTGGCTCATCGCGGGGCGCGAAGCGCCCGCCGACAGGGCGTCCGATCTGCGCGACGTAGACCAGTTGCCCCTGGTAGCGGATCGGCGCGAGCCATGCTCGTATCCAGGTGGCCGGCGAACCCTCCTGTGCCTGCTTGCGCAAGACGAAGTCCGGTTCCCGCCCGAAAACCCGCTGCTCGAGGTCGGACGCGCGCCGATCGCGCCGATAGTCACGTCGCACCAGCGCCGCACCGATGTCGGTGAACTGACCGATGCCAACCTCATTGAGGGGGTCGCCCTGAACTGTCCCACCGGCATCGGTGGCGCAACATGGCAGCCGCTCAAGTGCGGTGCGCAGTGAGGTGAGATCCTGGCAATCGGTCACCGCGGATTCGGGGTACGCGAAAGGGACCTGCGCGAGGCGCGGATCCATCTTGCTGCCAGGCACGCGCAGAAAGAGTGAGAAAGGGATCAGCGTGTGGTGTCCGACCATGTCGATATTGACAATCTTGATACCGAGATCGGGGTTCGTGAACAGAATGCCCGAGCGTGTCTCTCCCGGCGGGATCGGGTTTCTGAATCCAACCTGACTGAAATAGTCGTCCACGCGCTTATTCGTTGCGCCGCCGAGCAGCGTATGCAAGGACCACGCGACTTCGTGCGGTGAAAAATAGTCCGGGTCGGTGCCGGAGCGTGGCAGCCACAGCGGCTGCGAAGTGCCGTTCTGCACCTCGACCCATAGCGGCTGCACGCCCTTCCGGGTAACGTCGGCGCCGAGCAATCGCTTGCTGTCTTCGCCGCCCAGAACGGTTGCACTCACGCGCACGCTGTGACTGGTGGCACTCACTGCGCGCTCACGAAGCGGCCCATCGTCAGTCTGAGCGGGGGCCTGCCATGTCGCACAACCGGCGAGCACGAGCACAAGGCATAGTTCGCACGCCGCACGTACCAGCGCACGATGCATTGCCGGCGACATGCTCATGGCTTCGCTCCGGGCGCAACGTCCAAGGCAGGCGTAACCCACGGAAAGACTTCGATTTCCACCAGCGATGTCGGCTTGCGGTCGAAGACAAGCACCTCGCGATAGCCATCGGTGTAATACGGATCGGTCGTCAGGTTTTCGCGCGGCGCGCTTTCCGGCGCGGCACCCACGCCTTTCACGAGCCCGATCTTCACGAGATTTTGCGAATACATCATGTCCTCGGTCAGCGCGGTGCGCGCCTCATCCGCCTCCGGGTCGATCTTGTGCGTCGTGAAAGTGGAGGAGTGAAAGGTCAGACGGGTGCCGATATCGCGGCTGATCTGGCCCACCCAGACAGGTTTGCCGTAGTAACGCATATTGCTGAGCCATAGCCGCATATGATTGCGCTGATGGATGGTGTCCCGTGCTTTTTGCAGTGCCAGATCTTGTGGACGTCCAAAGACGTAGAGGTCACTCACCGGTGCATTCACATACGGTTCGCCAGCCAGGGCCGCGCTGATCATCTCCTCGATGGCGCCCGACCACTTCTGCTCCGTGGGTCTCCAGCCCCGTCGGACAAGCGCAGGAAAAGCGTCGTCGAGACCACCTACGATCACCAGATTCAGTGGATCGCCATGCTTCGAGCCGTCCTCGTTGGTCGTGCAGCACGGCAGGGCTTCAAGGGCTGCGCCGAAACTCTCGTCATCCGTGTAGTTGACGACGGGTTCGTTCGGATCGGCAGCGCGTTTGAATACCTCACTTCTTTTGTAGTCGGCCTCAAACCCGGGTACGGCCGTGAAAATCGAAAACGTTCTGGCGTGATCCTTTGCGACAAGATCCAACTGCACGAATTTCGCACCTCTTGTGCGGTGCGTCAGCACAAACCCGGACACTGTCGTGCCAGGCTGGATGGGGTTATGGAAGGCGAGACTGCGAAAGCGCAGGTCGAATTCGGCCTGCTGATCAGGTGAGGCATTGCCGGCAAACGCCTCGGCGGCCTCCGAAGCCGGGAAGAAGTCCGGATCCAGGCCCGGCGACAGGAGAAAGTAAGTGAGATCTTCCCGGTTCTGGACCTCGATCCACACTGGCTGAATCTGCTTGTCGGCAAGCGGGACACCATAGAGGGCGTTGCTCTCTTTGGGCGACAGCACGGATGTGGACACGCGCAGACCGCCCTCGGTGCGTGTCACGACGCGGTTCTGATAACCAGGTACGGTAGCCGTTGACGTGGGGGCAGCGCAGCCGGCCAGTCCGCAGACGAAAAAAATGACTGCCAGCGCTTGCGGCACGATGCGGTTCATCAAGACACCTCTTCACCGGGGCTTTCGACGTGCATCCGTATCAAAGCGACGACCGCAAGCTAGCGCCTTTTGCGGAGGCGAATATGCGTTCGAAGTAGCCCCTGTAGTATGCACGAAACGAATCGTGCCCTCATTTGCCAAGTCTTCTAATGAACTACGCGGCTGCGCTTGTGCAGATATGGGCGGGGGCGCGTTGGGGGGGCGATGCGGTGACAGCGCTAAATGAGCGTCTGCAATGCGCGCGCAACCGTCGTTTGAATGTCGTGGATGAGGCGCCGACAGATGGCCGAAGCTGGCCGGGTTGAGGGAGCGCCCTGCGTAACTCGCTCGCCGGAAACCGGCCATTGAGGGAAGGCGCGCAAGACATCTGCTAGCCAAACTGGACGACAGCCTCGAACGGCCGCTGATGGCCGGATCTGTGTCCCGCGACCGACCATCACGGCCCGCCCGCAGTCACCGTTGAAGCCAATCGCCGCGACCAATGCCATAAATGCGATCGCACTCGTCGTATGCCTCTTCGAGCGTGGCATACCAATGATCGGAGGTCGGAAATGCCTCTTCTGTGGATTCGTACCGCATCAGCAGAAAGCTTCCGTCGTTAAGCTGTTCAATCTCGACTTTCCAGGTCGTGCCTGGCTTGCGCCTCGGCCATCAAGAGATGTCCGTGTCGGTGCCCAAATCCGCATAGGTAATTCGCGTCCGTTGAACGTAGTGTTTGGAGGGTCGTCAAGCTTGGCCGACACTGACCTGAAAAAGAGGGCTGGTGCCGGCCACTTATCCGGGTCTATCCATTCCGGGCGAAGCCCGCGAATGTGTTCTTTTCGGACCTGCTCCATCGATTCCACGTTGCCCAGGTCGGCCTCAATCTCACCGACGCAGCCCCAGCAGTCGCCGCCGCAGTTCATCGACAAGGTCGTCGGGCTGGTCGAGTGACCGCCCACATATCCGACATTTCATCGCTAGCTTTCCGGTATGTGAAGTAGCCAAATCGTCAGCGATTCGTGCAGGTACGTCGACCGGCCGGTCATGGCCGACTGCTGCCCGATGCATACCGGATAAATCGATATCTCAGTCTTGATCGTTGGCACATTTATTTCCCATGCGGGAACTCCACGCCGCACAAGTCTTTGCGCGCTGCGGATGGGCGAGGACGCGAATTGACACATTTATCGTCGCAACGTTGACAGATTCAATGCGGTCTACGGCTCAGACCCGGGCAAGCACTCGTGGTATCTCGTCTACGAGCGCGTCGATTGCGACGCGTACCTTCGAGGGCAGATGTCGCGATTGCGGGCGGATGACGTGAACCTCGGCGCCCTGCACGCTGTTGCTATCCATCACGAGCGACAGCCGGCCGTCGCGCAGATAGGGCGCCATGAGCCAGCATGGTAACCAGGCAAGGCCTGCGCCCGCAGCCGCTGCGTCGGCGATGGCCTGGAGGTCGTCATAACGCAGGCGCGCGGACAGTCGGCACTCCTGCACCTCGCCGTTTGCGCCGAGCACTCGCCAGGGTGTGCTCTGTCCGCCGCTGCCATAAGCGATGCCGACGTGCGAGCCGAGCTCGGCGAGGCCCGACGGCCGCCCGTGTCGATCGAGCCAGGCCGGAGATGCGCAAATGCCCATCCGCTGAACGCCGAGCCGGCGCCCGACAAGGCTTGCATGGTCCGGCAGCGGTCCAATCCGCACGGCGATATCGAAGCCGTCCTCGACCAGATCCGAAACGCGATCGCTGAACGACATCTCGACGTCGAGCAACGGATGACGCTCGACCAGCTTCAGCATCACGGGTGCGACGCACTGCCTGCCGAACAGCACCGGCGCGGTGATGCGTAGCCGCCCGGACGGATCGCGGCGGCCCGCCTCCAGCGTCGCCTCGACCGCGCTAAGTTCGGCCATCACGCGTCTGCACTGCTCATAGTACGCATGTCCTTCGTCGGTTAGGCTCAGATGGCGGGTGGTTCGCTGCAGCAGTCTCACTCCGAGACGCTGCTCGAGCCTCGCGACAATCTTCGCGATCGCCGAGCGCGTGACACCAAGGCGTTCGCCCGCTGCGGCGAAGGTGCCGGCATCCACGACATCCACAAATTCCGCAATGCCTCTTAGCCGATCGTCCATCGTGCGAGCTCCCGATACCGCGGTTCATGTTTCCTGTCAGGCGACGATAAGTCGTCAAAATCTCGTCAATGCGTCCTTTCCCGCAACACTAACATAGGTGCTTCTACCCGATGAGGAGTTGCTATGAACGCATGGAAACTGAAACCCGGCGCCGGTATCTCCGGCCTGAAGCGCAGCGACGCGACCATGCGATCGCCGGGGCCGACCGAGGTCGTTGTCAAGGTTCACGCGGCGTCGCTGAACTATCGGGACCTGATGTTCGCCCGCGGTGACTATCTCGGCATTGGCGATGCGCCGCTGATCCCGCTGTGCGATGGCGCGGGCGAAGTCGTCGAGACCGGCCGCGACGTGAGCCGCTTCAAATCGGGCGATCGCGTGATCAACACGTATTTCCCGCGTTGGATCGACGGCGCTCCGGCACCATGGAAAGTCGACAGTTCGCCAGGCGCCAAAGTCAACGGCGTGCTGGCCGAGCGGTTCGTGGTCGACGAAACGGCTCTTGCGGTGATCCCGGCACACCTGGGTTATGAAGAAGCCTCCACGTTGTCGTGCGTCGGCGTCACCGCATGGAACGCGCTATTCGTGGACGGCGACGCGAAACCCGGTTCCACGGTGGTGCTGCTCGGCACAGGCGGGGTGTCGATCTTCGCGCTGCAGCTGGCGCGCGCGGCGGGTCTGCGCACGATCATCACGTCGTCGAGCGATGAAAAACTGGAACGCGCGCGGAAACTCGGCGCCGATGAGACGATTAACTACCGCGCCAAGCCGGAATGGCAGAACGAGGTTCTCCGGCTGACCGATGGGGTAGGCGCGGATATCGTGCTGGAGGTCGGTGGACGGGACACACTGCCGCGCTCGGTGGCCGCGACGAAAATGGGCGGCCTCGTGTCGATCATCGGTGGTGTGAGCGGCTTTAGTGGACCGGAGCTTGGCCTCCTGCCGGTGATCGGGGGCATCAAGCGGTTGCATGGAATCATGGTGGGCAGCCGCTCGATGCTCGACGAGGTTGTCAGGCTCGTGTCCGCGCATCAAATCCGGCCGGTGGTCGATCACGTCTTTGGCTTTGACGACGCGCCCGCCGCGTATAGGCATCTTGAGTCCGGACAGCACTTCGGTAAAGTGGTGGTCCGGATAGACGCCTGAAACCTGCACTGATGAGGGTTCGGCGATGTCTGGATACGCGGGCATAAGGCCTGGGGATATAGTCGAACCGTGTGGGCGGCAGTGATCGACTCTGAATGACCGGTGTGCGGAGCGCTTCGAAAGGCCCAGTACGACCCCACTTCGGACTTTAGAATTGCTACAAAACGGACGTTCGATCTCCCTATCCTCGTTCCCCGGGACCGGTCACGGAGCCGCCGAGATTGCACGCTGCACGTTGGGATCGAAGTGGTTCCGATACCAATCAATCATTCCCCGCATATGCGACTCAGCCGGTGGCGTATCCCCTGCGCCTATAAGTTCTGCACACGCGGCGGCCACTGCGGTGAGAGTCCGCGCCGTTTCCGGGACGTAAGGTAGATCGAGATTCTTGTCGTGACGCGCACGGATTACTTCGTAGCGAACGTTCTCGGGCAGCGTCCACGCGCTAATCAAGAATTCCTGCACGCTCACTTGTCGCCCGCCTACCTGGACGGAGCGACTGCGATGATCTTCAGAATAGCCGGCCTGTTCCAACCGCTCGCAACTGTCGATAGCTGCGTTTAGAACTTCACGAATCAATTTCCAGTTAGTTTTCATTTCACTCCCTCGCAGCAGCCTCAAACGAATCGACGCTCAACGCGAACCGATGGTCGACAGCACGCGCCTCAAAACTGGCGTCCGGCAAACCTGCAGACGGCCATTCAGTCCCCCCTGCATTGGTAGGCGTTCTGACGGTTAATCGTTGATCGGCGTAGCCGGTTCAAAGACATCCTCGGACACCCACTGCATATCAATGATTGGCATAGGTACCGTCCGCCCGTTGATCTGCGCGTCCGGCAACCGCAGAAGATATCGGGTCCTTGGGGAGGACTGGGTTGCGTCGATGGTCAGTTCGGACGTTACGTTGAGCCACTTGTCGGAGCCCAGTTGCAACGTGTTGGTCACTTTCCTCAATTCGGCTCCATGAAGTAAGCTCGTAGGCGCGATCGTATAGACGGACATTGTGCCCTTTCCCCACGGATATTCATGCGTGACGACCGGGCCGTCAGAAAGAGATGTATTGGAGATTGAGCACTCCCGTTCAGGCGGCGGCTTGCAATAGTTTGTGAATCTCATCGACGCGATGTCGCCGGTCCATATCGTGGCTCCGTCCTGGTCAAGCCAGGCCAAACTGCGTGACGTCCATCTGAACGTCGTTCCGCGCTCCAGCCTCATCGACATATAAACGAGAGGCATGTTTGCGGGGCTTCCCTGTACCAAAAAATCCAGCAGGACACCTGGCTCGGGGCTAAAGCTAAGACGCCTTGGCGACGATGCGTACTCGTGGAGATAATCAGGTCGATCACCGACGCTTACCCGATAGAAAGACTCTCGTACGGTGCGCCCGCATCCGGAAATCAGAACAAAACACAGTAACGCCGTAGTGGCAGCGATTCCGCGAGTAATGCTCATCGTCTTCATGTTCAGGGATCGTAGTGACATGGATTGTCAACGATCCACGCGAGCTTGTCGAACGGCCGAAACTGGCCGGATTAACGCAGTGTCCTCCGCAATTTGCTCGCCGGATGCCGCCACAACCGCTCCCCGATGCCTCATTGATGCAGAATCGGCGCTAAGGCCACAACGACACGACCTGAATACGATGGACGACCCAGAATCGCTTTCCATAGCACTGCCCGACGGCACTAAGGTCTCTGCGCTCCTCCGAGTGCCGGAGGACGCGCGAGCCCTGTATGTCTTCGCGCACGGTGCCGGGGCGGGCATGCAGCACGCCGGCATGTCGACTTTGGCCGACGCGCTTGCGGCGTCCAATGTCGCCACATTGCGCTATCAGTTTCCGTACATGGAGCGGGGCTCCAGGCGGGTGGACTCGCCGGCCGTGGCACATGCTGCCGTGCGGGCAGCCGTCGCAGAGGCCCGCCGGCGGCTGCCAGCCCTGCCGCTCTTCGCCGGCGGCAGGTCATACGGCGGCCGCATGACGTCCCAGGCCCAGGCCATCTCCCCGCTCGACGGTGTGCGTGGCCTCGCTTTCGTCGCATTCCCGCTGCACCCGGCGGGCGCGCCCGGCGTGGAGCGGGCACGGCACCTGGCGGACGTCACGGTGCCCATGCTTTTCCTGCAGGGTACGCGCGACAAGCTGGCCGAGTTTCACCTCCTGAAGTCGGTCGTCGAGACCCTCGGGTCACGCGCCACGCTGCATGTGGTGGACGACGCAGATCATTCGTTACACGTGCGCGCGTCCTCCGGCCGGACCGACGCGGAGGTGGTGCTCGAACTGGCACGGACGATGTCGGCGTGGTTCTTCGCCGAAGGAGAGTTCGTGCCCGTTACCTGAGCAAGCGCAGGAATGCAGGAATGCGTGTAGCAGAGTCGGGACGGCGAGCCGGCGAATTCGCCGTGCTGCACTCGCCCGCTCAATCCCTTCGCTTCGGAACGAATGCCACCCTGCGTTACTCGTGGGAAGGTATAAGGGTCCGGTCGCCCACTGCACTCGATCTCGCATAGCTGCCCTAATCGCCCTGCTTCGCCTCCGCCGTAACGACGCGATCGAGCGCGGCCTCCAGCGTACGCCGGTTCCACGCCGTCTTGCCCTCCGCACGACGCCGCCTGCGCAAGCCCCGTGCGCAGACATAAAACGAGACCGGCGTAAAAATCAACCCAAGTATTGTTGCGACAGTCATGCCACCGAAGACACCTGTGCCAATCGAGTGCCGGCTTTCAGCGCCACCGCCCGTTGAGAACACGAGCGGCACGACACCGACTAGAAATGCCGGTTCACGTACCACAGGTTGCCGACATAAAGTCCGGTACCGAGGCGTGCGAGCACGTCGTCCTCGACGAGGTCGCCGCCGGCCATCGCAAGCGAGGTGGGCAGTTCCTCCGGCAGTGCGCCGTTAGGTTCGAGCCCGCACTCGCGCGCAGAACGCGCGCTCGTTAGCTGGCCAACGCTGCGACCCGCGTCTATCAGTGGCACGCTCTCACGTAGATAGCCGTCGTCGTTGAAACCGGGTGCGATGCCAAGTTCAAGCGATTCCGCCAGCGCCACGCGCGCGTCGAACGCGCACGCGCCGGTGTGGAGCTTGTAGAGTGGACTCATCGAGTTCGCCTGGGCACGCGCCGAAAAGCCATTCGAGGCCATCGATTCCACCAGCTCCGAAAGCGCCGCCGGTGCGAGCCAGGCGCGATAGCCGCCCGGCGTGAGCACGCGCGGCGTACGCAGCAACACGGGCAAGCGCGCCGCCGCCTCGCTCACCTTGCCCGCGAACACGACGTCGTCCCACGCGTCGCCCGCGTAGGTCGTCTTGATCGCGCGCCCGTTTGGCTGATAGAGGGACCAGCTGAAATTGAAATTCTTCACTTCGTACCAGCCGCGGCTACCCGAGGTCGAGGCGAAGCCGCGCAAGACCGTGCCGCCCGCGTAGAAGCCCACGAAATCGAGACCCTGCGCACACTGCGCGACGAGTTCGACGAGCGCTTGCGGCTCCGGGAGCCTGCCGCTGCGGTGCGTGCTGCGCGACCACGCCGTGCTATCGAACAGCACATGCGGATCGTCGGGTGCGTCCAGCAGGCTTTCGCGCAGCGCCGCGAGCGCTTTGTCCACGTCACGCACGTCGGCGTGGGTGTCGCCGCTCAGGTCGAGCGTGAAATACGCCTGACGCGCGCCGTTCACGAGCCGCAGTGTCAAGCGCCCCTGCTCCACCTGACCGCTTTGCCGCACCTTGCCCGCGTTGAAGCGGATGAAATCCGACTGCTCGCCCGCAAACGAACTAAGCACGGTCTCGCCGGGTCGGCGCAGGCGCTCAATCGCGCTGGCGAGCATCATGAAACGCGCGTGCCAGTCGATCGCCTCGACGCCGCGCGGGAAAAGCATCTCGGTCATCACGCGCCTCCGAATACTTCGACGTTCGTAAATACGCAAGCGGGCGACGCATGACCCACACGGATCACCTGCGCGGGTTCACCCTTGCCGCACATTGGTGTGCCGTAGATTTCGCGCGTGGATGCATTGCCAACCGCGGCGAGGCTGCGCCAGAAGCTCGCGGAAACGCCACGATAGTTCGGACGCTTGACGACCTGCGTGAGGTTTCCGTTCTCGATCAGCTGGCCGAATTCGCAGCCGAACTGGAACTTGTTGCGATGATCGTCGATCGACCAGGACGTGTTGGTTTTCATAAGGATGCCATGCTCGATGCCCGCGATCAGCACGTCGAGCGACGATTCACCGGGTTCAATGTTGAGGTTCGCCATGCGGTCGATAGGCGGCCGGTTCCAGTTGGATGCGCGCGAGTTCGCCACGCCAGGCAGTCCCGCCCGCTGCTGTGACAGCGCGCCGCCGAGCGGCCGTTCCAGCACGCCGGCACGAATCAGATATTGGCGGCTGGCGGCGCTGCCGTCGTCGTCGAACGCGTAGGCGGCAGCCTCTTCGCGCACATCCGGGTCGAACGTCACGTTCAGCAATTCCGAGCCGTACTGGTAGTGGCCGAACATCTCCGGCTTCACGAAGCTCCAGCCCGCGAAATTGCGCTCGTCGCCGAGAATGCGGTCGAGTTCGAGTGGATGGCCAATCGATTCGTGAATTTGCAGCATCATCTGGTCGGGCATCAGCAGCAAGTCGCGGCGGCCGCTGGGACAGTTCGGCGCGGCCAGCAGTTGCAGCGCCTCGTCGGCCACGCGCGCACCAGCGCCGTCAAAGCCGTAGCGCGCGAGGATTTCCATGCCGCCCTGCGCGAGCGTCCCATAGTGGCCCGCGAGCGTTCGCTGCTGGGTGTCGCCGTCGCCGTGCGCGACTGCCGAAAGGCTCGGCATGAGAAAGCGCAACTGTTGATCGATGCGCACGCCATCGCTCGTCAAGTAAAGCTGATCGCAGTGCGTCACTTGCATGCCGGCCACGCGCTCGACGATGCGCTCGCCCAGATTTGCAGCCGCGCATTCGTGCGCGAGCCGTTCAAGCCATTCGCGCCGCGACGGCAGAGCGCCCTGTGCATTCGGTGACACATAGCTGCCGCTTTGCGTCGGCCGCGCAATCTCGCGATGGTCGATGAGCGTGTGTGCCGCGCTCGCCTGCGCACGTGCGGCGGCGATGTCGAGCGCGCGTTGCAGGCCGCTTGCCGAAAGATCCGCGGTCGCCGCGTAGCCCGCGCCCGCACCGGCCCACACCGTCACCATCGCGCCGCGCTCGCGTGCGGTGGAAAGCGGCAAGGCCACGTCGTTGCGCACGACGTGCTCGTCCTTGCGTTCGTCCACGAAACGCACCGACCAGAAATCGGCATCGCTGCGCAATGCGCGCGCGGCCGATGTCCAGAGTTCTTCGATCATGCAATGTTCTCCTTGAGCGCGGCGTTCTGCAGAATCGACGCCGCGAGCAACGACTGGGTATAGGGATGCGAAGGTGCGTCGAACACGTCGAGCGTGTCGCCGGTCTCCACGATCCGCCCCGATTTCATGACGACCACGCGGTGCGCCATCGCGCGGATCACGGCCAGATCATGCGTGATGAAAAGGTAGCTGAGCCCATACTTTTTCTGCAAGCGCGTCAACAGGCCGAGCACTTGCTGCTGCACCGATACGTCGAGCGCACTCGTCGGCTCGTCGAGCACGATCAATTCGGGCTCTACGGCAAGCGCGCGCGCAATCGCGATCCGTTGTCTCTGACCGCCCGAGAATTCGTGCGGATAACGCAGCAGCACGTCGGCGGACAAACCGACCTCCTGGAGCAGCTCGACGATACGCGCCCTGCGTTCAGGCGCATCGAGCTGGGGACGATGAATCCGCAACCCCTCGCCGACGATCTGCTCGATCGTCATGCGCGGCGAAAGCGAGCCGAACGGATCCTGGAACACGATCTGCATGCGCGCAGACAGCGCACGCCAGGCCTTGCTGGACGATCGATATTCGCGCAGCGGCTTGCCGGCCACCTTGACGTCGCCGACCGTGGCCCGCTGCAAGCCGAGCACCGTCGAGGCGAGCGTCGACTTGCCGGAGCCGGATTCCCCGACGATGCCGAGCGTCTCGCCGCGGCGCAGCGTGAGATCGACTTCGTGCAGCGCGCGGAACGCCGTCCTGCCGAACAACGAACGCCAGCCTTTGGCGCTCGTTCGATAGTCGACCGCGAGCCCCTCGATTGACAGCACGTTCTGCGCATCATCAGGCACGGTCTCGATTGCGCGACGCGGCTCGCTGTCGAGCAATCGCTTCGTGTAAGGATGTTGCGGATTCGCGAACAGCGCTTCGGTCGTGTTCGTTTCGACGAGCACGCCCTTCTCCATGACAGCAACGCGCTGCGCGAACCGCCGCACAAGATTCAGGTCATGCGTGATCAACAGCACGGCCATGCCGCGCTCCCGCGCCTCCTGCTCCTGCAAGCCGATCAGCAGGTCGACGATCTGCTGGCGCACCGTCACATCGAGCGCCGTGGTCGGCTCGTCGGCCAGCAGCAGCCGCGGGCGGCACGCGAGCGCCATCGCGATCATCGCGCGCTGGCGCTGCCCGCCCGACAGTTGGTGCGGGTAGCTGTCGATGCGGCGTTCGGGTTCGGGAATGCCCGTACGGCGCAGCAACTCGATGCCGCGCTCGCGCGCCGCGTTCGGGCGCAGCCCCTCGTGCAGCCGCAGGCTCTCCGCGATCTGCTGGCCCACCGTATAAAGCGGATTGAGCGCCGTCATCGGCTCCTGGAACACCATCGCGATATCGGCGCCGCGTACGCCGCGCATCTGCTGTTCGCTCTTCGTCAGCACGTCTTCTCCATCGAAGACGATGCGGCCCGTGTGCGTGGCATCGCGCACGAGGCGCAGCACCGACAGCGCGGTCACGCTCTTGCCCGAGCCCGATTCGCCGACGAGCGCAACCCGCTCGCCGCGGCCGATCGCGAGGTTGACGTCGAACACGCATTGCCTGTCGCCGAACGAGACGCAAAAATCTTCGATGCTGAGCAGCGGTTTGCAGTTTTCGCTCATTTCCCACCTCCGAACGCCGAGCCGCGGTTGCGGGTATCGAGCGCGTTGCGCAGCGCGTCGCCCATGACCGTCAGAAGCAGCAGCGTGGCGACGAGCGCGGAGAACACCGATACCGAGATCCACCAGGCGTCCAGATTGTTCTTGCCCTCCTGCAACAGTTCGCCGAGGCTCGGGGTGGGCGGCGGAACGCCGAGGCCGAGAAAGTCGAGGCTCGTCAGTGAGAGAATCGCGGCGCTCATGCGAAACGGCAGGAACGTGATGACCGGTGTCAGGCTGTTCGGCAATATGTGACGCCAGATGATCTGCCAGTTCGAGAGTCCCATCGTGCGCGCGGCCTTCACGTAGTCGAGCGCGCGATTGCGCAGGAATTCCGCGCGCACGTAATCGGACAACAGCAGCCAGCCGAACATCGACAGCAGGATGAACAGCAGCCAAAGCGTCGGCTCGAAGATCGAGGCGAAGATGATGAGCAGATAGAGGTCCGGCATCGACGACCAGATCTCGATCAGGCGCTGGCCGATGAGGTCGGTCCGTCCGCCGTAGAAGCCTTGCAGCGCACCCGTCAACACGCCAAAGAACACGCCTGACAAGGTCAGCGCGATCGCCATCAGCACCGAGACCCGAAAGCCGTAGAGCAGGCGCGCGAGAACGTCGCGCCCGAACTGATCGGTGCCGAGCCAGTTCGCGGCGCTCGGCGGCGCCGGAAACGGCCGCTCGGCGAAATAGTCGATCGTGTCGTAGTAGTTGCGGTTCGGCGCATAGACCGCGAAATTTCCGTTTGCCTCCAGGCGGGAGCGGATATACGGATCCAGATAGTTGGTCTTCGCGGGGAAATCGCCGCCGAACTGCGTCTCCGGATACTCCTTCAGAATCGGGAAGTAGTAGTGCCCGTCGTAGCGCACGACGAGCGGTTTGTCGTTGGCGAGCAGTTCGCCGGCAAGGCTGACGACAAACAGCGCGACGAATACGATCAGACTCCAGTAGCCGAGCTTCTGGCTCTTGAAGCGCAGCCAGGTGCGTCGCCACGGCGAGACCGGCACGGAGGACGCCGCGGCCGCCTTAGCGGTCCACGCGGTCGAATTGGATGCGGGGGTCGACGATGACATAGCAGACATCAGCAATGAGTTTGGTTAGAAGGCCGATCAGGGTGAAGAGAAACAGCGAGCCGAGCACCACCGGGTAGTCGCGGCGAATCACCGAGTCGTACGACAGCTGACCCATGCCGTCGAGCGAGAACAGCGTCTCGATCAGCAGGTTGCCGTTCAGGAACGCGCCGACGAACGCAGCGGGCAGCCCTGTCAACAACGGAATGGCGGCGTTGCGCAGCACGTGCTTCCACAACACGTCGCGCTCGGGCGCACCTTTGGCGCGAGCCGTCAGTACGTATTGCCGGCCGATCTCTTCGAGGAACGTGTTCTTCGTCAGTATCGTCACGATCGCGAAGTTGCCGACCACGGACGCCGTCACGGGCAGCACCATGTGCCAGACATAGTCGAGCACCTTGCCCACGGCGGACAGATCGGCGAAGTCGTCCGATGTGAGTCCGCGCATCGGAAAGAGCTGCCAGAACGTGCCGCCGCCGAACAGCATCAGCAACAACACGCCGAGCACGAATCCGGGAATCGCGTAGCCGACGAGGACGAGTACGCTCGTCACCGCATCGAAGCGCGAGCCGTTGCGCACGGCTTTGGCGATGCCGAGCGGAACGGCCACCGCGTAAGTCAGCATCACGGTCCAGAGCCCGAGCGAAATGGAGACTGGCAACTTGCTGCGGATCACCTCCCACACGCTCTTGTGCTGGAAGTACGACTGGCCGAGATCGAACGTCGCGTAACTCTTTAACATCAACAGGTAACGTGTGTGCGCCGGCTTGTCGAAGCCGAATTGCTTCTTGATCTGCTCGATCTGCTGCGGGTCGAGGCCCTGGTTGCCGTGGTAGCCGCTGCCGCCGCCACCGTCGGCACCGTGGCGCGACTCGCCGTGACGAAGCTGGGTCACCATCTGCTCCACCGGGCCGCCCGGCACGAACTGGGTCACGACGAAAGTCAGCGTGACGACACCGATGATCGTCGGCACCATCAACAGCAGACGTCTGAGAATGTAGGCGAACATGACGCTCCTCAATGCACTGCGGCGGTTGTCTGCGCCTGCGGTTTGCGATACCAGTAGTTGATGACCCAGTCCTCGTACTGATAGGTGATCGGTGTCACCTTCGGGAACCCGATGGTCGACTTGTAGCCGATCCGCGCGTACGGCTCGTAGTACTGCGGCACGAGGTAGTACTCGTTGATCAGCACGCGATCGAGCGCGCGCGTGGCCGTCTCGAGGTCATCGAGCGTGTCGGCCGCGATAGCCGCGTGCACGAGCGTATCCACGGCCTTCGAACGAATGCCCATGTAGTTTTCCGAACCGACCTGCGATGCAGCAGGGCTCGTGAACCGGCGTATCAGCTCCGGCCCCGGGATCGTGACGGGCGGATAGATATACGTCGTCATGTCGTACTCGAAGTTGTCCAGCCGCTTCTGATAAAGCGCACTGTCGAGTTCGCGGAAGTAAGCGTGGATGCCCAGCGTCTGCAGCGCCTGCGTGTAGGGGATGATGATGCGGTCCATGCCCGGCTGGTTATCGATGATCTCGATCGTCATCGGCTTGCCGCTCGCATCACGCAATGCGCCGTCGCGGTAGTGCCAGCCCGCGTCGGCGAGCAGGTCGCGCGCCTGCCGCAGGTTCTGCCGTAGCGAGCCTGGCGGCAGCGTGTTCGGCAGCTTGACCATCGGGCCGAACACTTCGGGAGGCAACGATGCGCGGAACGGCTCGAGCAGCTTCACCTCCTTCTCGCTAGGTATGCCGGTCGCACCGAACGGGCTGTCCTGCCAGAAGCTGTTCGTTCGGCGATACTGCCCGTAGAACATCATCCGGTTCATCCACTCGTAGTCGAATGCGAGTGCAAGCGCATGGCGAACCCGCCGGTCCTGGAATTGGGGCTTGCGCGTGTTGATGATGAAGCCCTGCATTTGCGCGGGGCCGTCTTCGAACTCGCCCCTGTGCAGGAACCCAGACTTGAAGTTCTTGCCGACATATTTGCGCGCCCACTGAGTCGAACTGTATTCGACGCGCACATCCTCGTTGCCGGCCTTGAACGATTCGAGCATCGTGTACTGGTCGACATAGAGCTTGAACGTCACGCGCTCGAAGCGGAACATCCCACGCCGCGCCGGCAGGTTCGCGGCCCAATAGTTCGGGTTGCGGCGATAGGTGATCTGCTTGTCGTTCTTACGCGACTCGATCAGATAGGCGCCGCTCGCGATCGGCGGATCGACGGACAGTTGATCGAATGGCAAGCGCTTGCCATCCTGTTGCATGCCCCACTTCGGCGAAAACACCGGCAGATCACCGGCGATCAACGGATTGGATCTCGAGTTGTCGACGAAGTCGAAGCGCACGGTCAGACGGTCGATCACCGTCGCGCGCTTGATCTGCACGAACTGCGACGAAATCAACGGGGACGCCTGCGCGCTCTTCAGCGTATCGAACGAGTATTTGACGTCCTGTGCAGTGATCGGATCGCCGTTCGAGAAACGCGCCGCCGGATTGATGTGGAACGTCGCGGAGCGTTGGTCGGGCGCGAGCACCACATCGTCCGCGATCAGCGGATATTCGGAAGCCAGCTCGTCCCAGCTGCGTTGCATCAGGGTATCGAACATCAGGTTACGGATATCCGGCGCGGGCATGCCGCGCACGATGAACGGATTCGTCGAATCGTAGCTCTGGTTGTCGTTGTAGTTCTGGAAAGTCAATTCGCCGGTAGTCGGCGCGTCGGGATTCGCGTAGTCGAAATGCGTGAAATCCGCTTGGTATTTCGGTTCGCCGAATTGCGCGATCGCCGGTTTGGCGGCGGCCGGCAATGCGATGGTCGCGCCGGTCGTCGCGACCATCGCGGCGATCAGGGGCGTGACCATCGGCGCAAGCGACGAGAGCCGGCGCAACGAGCGGAACGTCAAAATTTTCATTGTCACTGTGCGTGTGCGCACGCCGGACGAAAGCCGGCGTGACATTGATCGGATCGGAGCACAAGGCCGGGCGCGCGCCCGGCCGGTCGGCCTACTTCGACGCCGTGAGCGTCCACAGCCGGCCAAGGTCGGCTGAGCCGTCCGTGCCTTTGACCGCCCTGAAAGCCTGAATCGCGCGCGGCTTCTGTCCCGCCACGTAGTAGGCGATGCCCAGATGCAGTTGCGCCTGATCGGGATGGTCGAGGCCGCCCTTCGCGATCGCCGACTCCATCATCGCCAGTCCGTCTTTCGCGTGACCAGCGATCACGAGGTTGAACCCCTGGTCGACGGGCGCGACGGGATCCCCGGCATCGCTGCCCGCCTGCGCGCGCTTCGCCGTGAGCGCCTGCAGGCGCTTTTCGCGCTCCGCCTGCGCATCTTTGCCGAGCACGCCCGAGGCGAAGCCCTGATCGATGACCTGTTTCGCTTCGGCCGGCGTACCCGCGACGAGGGAAAGCTGCGTCATCTCCATGTAGTCGTCCACCGAGCCGAACGCACCGTTGGCGCGGCGCAACCGGTACACGTCCACGTCAAGCTTCGGCGAGTAGCCCGGCTTCGCGCGAATCGCCGAGAACAGGTTGTCCCAGTACGCCTGCCTCGGGTGGTAGGCGACCAGCGCTTCAAGTGCGGTGCGATAGGTCGCGTCGTCCTTGCTGCGTTGCGCGCACGTACTCAATAGCTGCAATTGCGACTCATCGGGCGCGTGGTTGCCGCGCACTTGCGCGTCGATCGCCGGCTTCAGCGCACCGATCACGCTCGCGCAGTCGTTTGACAGGTAGTACGACTGCACGAGCAACTCCTTCATCTGCGGATCGCTGCCTCCCGCCTTCTGGTAACGCTGTGCCGTTGCAATCGCGCGCGCATAGTCGTGCTGCTGGAAGTAAATGCCAGCCAGCGTCGCGCTCACGCGTTGTTCGCCGTCGCCCTTCAGTTGCCCGGAGCCGAGCAGCGTCTGATAGGCCTGGGCGGCCGCACCCTCCTCGCCATCCGCCATCAGCGTCGCGCCGCGCATTTCCTCGACCATGTAGATCTCGTACGGCGTCTTGTTCGGCACGGCCGCGGCTTGCGCGATCCTCGCCAGCGCGTCCTTGTACTTGTGCGCCCGATAGAGATCCTGGGCCGCGCTGAGCGGCTTGCCGACGTCGGGACGCAGGGTGTCGGCCGCGGCCGGCAGCGCCGCCGCGGTGAATACCACGCCGACGACGGCCGCCGACAACGCCTGTTTGAGCCGTCGATTGACTATTCTCATCACACCGTCCTTATTGCATGTACTGCTCGTTACCGATGAGCCCAATCTTCGTGGCGCCAACGCGCTGCGCCGACGCCATGACGGCCGCCACATCCTTGTAAGGCGCGAGCTTGTTCGGACGCAGATGAATCTCGGCCTGCACGGGCTCGGCCGCGACGTGCGCAAGCTTCGCCTCGAGCGCCGCCTGGTCCGGCACCAGCGTGCCGTTCCAGGTCGTCGTGCCGTCGAAATCGATGTCGATCTGCACGATTTCAGGCTGCGTGAGCGGCGGCGGCGGATTGCCGACCGGCAGATTCATCTTCACCGCATGCATCTGGATCGGAATCGTGATGATCAGCATGATCAGCAACACCAGCATCACGTCGATGAGCGGCGTGGTGTTGATGTCCACCATCACTTCCGGGTCACCGCCAGCGCCGCCCGAAGGAACGTTCATTCCCATATTCGCCTCCTAGCCGCCGCGCGCAGGCGGCTCCGTGATAAATGACACCTTCGCGATGCCGGCGCGTTCACAGGTCGTGATCACGCGGCCGATGAACTCGTAACGCGTGCTCTGGTCGCCGCGCACGTGCACCTCGGGCTGCGGCTGCATCACCGAAACGACCTTCAGCCGCGAAAGCAACGTCGCACTATCCACGTGCTTCTCGTTCCAGAAGAAGTCGCCGTCGCGATTGACCGCGATCTCGATGCTCGTCGGTGTCGTCTGTAGCGGCTGGATCGTCTCTTTCGGCAGTTGCACCGGCACCGTATGCGTGACGACCGGGATCGTGATCAGGAAGATGATCAGCAACACCAGCATCACGTCGACGAGCGGCGTCGTATTGATGGCGGCGATAACGTCGTCGCTATCTTCGTTTTGCCCCACGCTCATGGCCATGATGGACCTCGCTCAGGCTTCAGACTGCCGGTTACGGGGCGGTCGCGGCGGAACGCACCGCGACAGGACGGGCCGAACGCTTGCTGCCGGCGAGCAGCACGGCATGGAGTTGAGCGCCGAAGGCACGGACGCGCTCCATCACCGACTTGTTGCGGCGAACGAGGAAGTTGTAGCCGAGCACGGCCGGCACCGCGACGCCAAGACCGATAGCCGTCATGATCAGCGCTTCACCGACGGGGCCGGCCACCTTGTCGATTGAGGCCTGACCCGCGATGCCGATCGCGGTCAGCGCGTGATAGATACCCCAGACGGTGCCGAACAGGCCGATGAAAGGGGCCGTCGAGCCGACTGTCGCGAGGAACGCGAGACCGTCTTGCATACGGTTCGACACGTTCGTGATCGCACGCTCCACCGAGACGTCGATCCATGTATTGCGGTCGACGGCTTCGAGCAGTGCCTCATCGTGATGCTGGCCTGCCTCGATCGCCGTCTCTGCGATGAAGCGGAACGGCGATGACTCATCGAGCTGCTGGGTACCTTCGGTGAGCGACGGCGCGCTCCACAATTGCTCGTCGGCATGCTTCGCGCGGCGATTGGCGCGAAACTGCTCGAAGAACTTCGTGACCATGATGTACCAGCTGCCCATCGACATGATGACCAGCAGGAGCAGCACGAAGCGCGCGACGAAGTCGCCGTTCTTCCACAGCGCGCCGAGACCGTAGGGGTTCTCGACGGACTGCGTCGCCGCCGGGGCGGGCGGCGGCGCCGGCTCGTCGGCTGCGGTGGCGGACGCGTTCATCTGCGGTGCTGCTACGGCGGGCGCGGCGGAGGCGGCCACACTTGCTTGAGCATGCGCGAGTTCAGGTGCCACGAGAATATTCACCGCGGCGGCGGCGATCAGGAGGCTGGTTGCCAGGGTGGCGACGGAACGCTTATTCATGTTGAGCTCCAGTTCAATCGTTGAACCTAAGAAATTGGGTTAAACCGTCGGTGCAGGCTGTCGTTGCCTGCACCGCGGGCGCAGCGGGCGCGGATTGCTATGTCTCGAATCAATTCAGGTTGAACGAAAAAGGCACCTGCACGCGTACGGCCTGGCCTTGCGCGATGCAGTTGAACCGCTTGACGGCCTTGTATGCCGCCTCGTCCAGACTGTCGTGATCCGACGACTTGGCCACATGAACGTTGCCAAGATGTCCTTCGGGATCGACGGTGAATTCGATCACCACATCGCCGGTATCGCCGTTCTCCTGCGCTTCCTTCGGATAGGCGATCGAGCTGCGGATCTGATCGGAATTCGGGCAGACGACACCGACTTCGGTGCGCACCGGCGCAGCAGCCTTGACGGGCGGCGCAGGCGGTGCGGGTGGTGCCGTCACGGGCGCCGACTGCACCGGCGTGGCGGTGTGCGCAATCGTTGGCTGCGGCGGCGCTTGAACCGGCACTTCGGGCGGCGGCACAAAGGGCGGCGGTGGCGGCGCAAACTTCGGCGGCGGCAGCTTCACCTCGGGCAGCGGCGGCGGAGGCGGCGGCTTGACCGGCTCGATGATCTTCGTTTCGATGGGATGCTGAATGACTTGTACGACCTTCGTCGCGAGGCCGTTGAGCAGCGCATAGACCAGCACGATGTGCAGGACGATGACGACAGCAATGCCGCCGAAGCGGCGAGCCGGATTTTGCTGCTTGCGCCCGAATGCGCGCGGGCGCCCGGGCCTCGCGACCCCTCCCGCGTTCACGGATGATGTCGGAGTCATACGTGCTTCTACTTTCATACCTTCGATCCTCGCAGCGTGATTCGCCTGTTCCATGTTCGAGGCGCTGTCGCGACTCGAACCGCGGATGAGGCTGTTCACAAGGGATTACTTGCCACTGCCATTACACGCGGGCCGGCGCATGACTGTGCCTCGCACGGTCGGGCGCCGGCCTGTCGCGATCAGAAACGATAAGTCGCACCCACCTGGAAGAAGCGGCCAAGGTTCGTGTACAGCGATTGGTCGTAACCCGTGATGTCAGGAGTCGACTGCCATTCGACGTCGAACGGCGGCTTCCTGTCGAACAGGTTCTGGATACCGCCATAAATGGTCCAGTGCTTGAAGCCGCGATAGGTGGCCACCAGGTTGAACTGGCTGTACGAGGCAACCGACAGCGTGCCGCCATCGCCGAACTCGGCCGCAACCGCGTTCGTGTAGGGGCCCGTGTACTGCCACGTGAGCGTGGTGGTCAGTTGGCGGTAATCCCAGCTCAGGCTCGTATTGCCCTTCCAGCGCGGATTGCTCGCGCCGAACGGCTGCAGCAGCGCCAGGTTGTTGCCCGCGAAGTCTTGAGTCTCGCCGCCGCCCTTCAGCTTGAAGTGCCAGACGTAGGCCCAGTCTCCCGACAGCGTGAACGTGCCGTACTTCGTGCCCACGCTCTTGCGGAAATCGAGGTCGAAGCCGTCCGTATCGAGCGAGCCCAGGTTCTGGAACGGCATTTTGATGTAGCGAATGGTGCCGTCGGAGTTACGCACGACGAAATTCGGATCGTTCGCCTGCAGAATCGCGTTCGGATCCGGCGTGCCGATGACGCTGTCGATGTGCACCTTGTAGAAGGCCGCACCGAAGTCCGTCGTCGCGTCCGGCGAGAGCGTAAAGCCGATGTTGTAGTTCTTCGTGTGCTCAGGCTGCAGGTTCGGATTGCCGGTCGTCTGCTCCGTCGTGAAATGCTTCGTGGGTGTGCCGCTCGGATCGTTCGGGTCCACGAGGTTCTGGTGGCCCAGATAAACCGATTGCGAGTTCTCGACCGCCGTCGGCGCGCGGAATCCCCGGCCGTACGATGCGTACGCCGTCAGCATGCGAACCGGCTGGAAGCGGAGCGCGAAGCTCGGCGAGAAGGCGCCGCCGAAATCGCTGTAGTGGTCGTAACGGCCCGACTGCGTAAACGTCAGGTTGCGGATGATCGGAATGTCGATCTGATAGAAGGCGGCCGCGACATTGCGCTCGCCGTCCACGGTCTGGACGTTGGCGGGTGCCGTAATGCCTTGCGTCGCATAGGTCTGCGAGTTGATGACGGTCGACTCGTGACGGAACTCACTGCCGACACCCAGACCCACGCCGCCGGCCGGCAGCGTGAAGAGGTTGGTCGTCGAGGCCTTCGCCAGCACCTGGTCGAGCTTCGTGATCGACAGCTGGTTGTCGTCCTGGAACACGCCGTTCAGACCATTCGGCGTCGAGCCCGGGTTCGAGAAGTTATAGGTACCGTTCGCGAGCATGTTCTCGAGGCCCGCCACATTGAGCGTGTTCCCGAAGGTGCTTGCCACGGTACTTTGCGAATGGCCGTACTCTGCCGACCAATCCCAGTTGCCGAACTTCGCCGTGTCGAACGAACCTTTGATGCCCGTGTTCGCCATCAGGAACGTCGAGGTTGTATCGGTGACTCGTGTGTTGTTCGGGAACGTCAGGTTGATCAGCGTCGGAACGCCGTACGGGTTGAACGGGTTCGAAGCCGAGACGGTGCGCGGAACAGGCGAGACCGTGCCCGTCGACGGGTCGAACACGTTCGTCGTGCTGCTGAGCGACGCCGGACCGTTTAACTGCACGGTTTCATTGCGGCTCGCCCAGAAACCTGCATAGGCTTGCGTGGTGTCGTCGATCTTGAATGTGGCGCGCACCTTCGCGTTCAGCCGCGTCGTCGCCGGAATGAGCGACGTGGTGTTCGCAACGTTGTAAGTACACGACTGGCCACCCGTCGCCGTCGCGTTGCTGCCCGGCGGACAGGGGCTGAGCGCCTGATGGGTGCCGTCCGCGAGTTGCCAGTACGACTGCTGGTTCGGACCCAACGGCGCCGCGTTGCCGCCCGGAAACTGCGTGAAGTCCTGGTTTTTCGTCATGTCGCGGTCGGCGAGCGTCGAACCGCTGTCACGATAGTAGCTGGCGGCCGCCGTGATGTTCCAGCGGTCGGAAGTCAGGTTGCCGACACCGCCTAAAACGCTGAAGCTGCCCTCGGCATTGCCGGGATGCTGCGCCTTGCCGAGCATGGCGTCGAGCTGCAAGCCCTCGAAGTTCTTCTTCGTGATGATGTTCACGACACCCGCGATCGCGTCGGAACCATACACAGACACAGCGCCCGTCTTCACGATTTCAATGCGGTCCACGATGTTCATCGGGATCGTGTTGATGTCGAAGAACGTGTCGGTGAAGTTGACGGCCTGCGCGTAGTTGGCCACGCGCTGCCCGTCGACGAGCACGAGCGTGTACTTTTCGCTGAGGCCGCGCAGTGCGAGGCCTGCACCGCCCGGGGCCGAGCTCGAAGCCGTCGATTGCGACCAGCTGCTTGCGGAGTTGACCGCTGTGCCGCGCAGGAAGTCGGCCACGGTTGTGTAGCCGCTTTGCTGAATTTCTTTCGCGGTGATGACTTGAACCTCAGTGCGGCCTTGTTTGTCTGCGCTGCGGATCAGAGAACCTGTCACCTCGAACTTCTGCAACTGCTTCACCGACGTCGTTCCCGCCGCGGCGCCCGATGTTATGGTCGGTGCGGCCCCCGCCGCATTCGCGTCTTGCCCATCGGGTTGAGCAGAGGCCGTGTCAGTTTTCGCCGCTGCGGTGCTCGGCGATTGAACCTGTGCAAACGCCGTGGTTCCAAGCGCAGCCGTCAGCGCAATCTCTGCCCACACTATTTTCCTTATGGTAGATCCCAAAGCCGTGAGTTTCATTTTTCCCTTCGTGTGTCATTGACCCAAATCGACATGCCAGAGAACACCTTTGGCACTTTCCCCCGAGCGGTACCCGTCCGAGACCGCCCCGTTACTTCATGACCTCCGCCCACCACCGACTATGCGAACGCCAAAGTCATCCCTTAACCATTTCGGTGATCAACGAGGATGACAAAATGTCCTGATTCTTGTCACAAGAAGTTTCAGGCAAAGCGAATCCCCAGCCATCGTTCGCACGGATACGATGGATCCTTTTGTATTCACACATATTCATACACTTAGGAGAATCGAATGTATGAAACGAAGATG
Source organism: Paraburkholderia sp. EG304 (assembly GCF_046543485.1). NCBI lineage: Bacteria > Pseudomonadati > Pseudomonadota > Betaproteobacteria > Burkholderiales > Burkholderiaceae > Paraburkholderia > Paraburkholderia sp. EG304. Next base: position 115,832 of record NZ_JBKGUA010000018.1, read on the forward strand.
CGCCGCGAATGCGGCAAACCCAACAATGGTTAAAACAATCTCGGCGAACCTACCCAGACAATCACGGTTTCTTCGGTAGCCGCATTGGCCCAGCCGTGTGGGACCGTCGACTCGAAGTGCGCGCTGTCACCCGGATCAAGCATAAAGGTACGACCCTCCAGGCTCAGCGAAACCCGACCGCTGAGTACATAGAGAAACTCTTCTCCAGCATGTGTCGTCACTTCCGACGGCGGCTGACCGGCAGGCATTCGGACGAGAATCGCGTCAAGCTGCCTGCCGACCGCTGCATTGGTGAGGCGAGCAAACCGATTCGCCGAGTCGGCAAAGCTGAAGTACTGCCCTTCGGCTGCGCGGCGGACGGACTTCGCCTCGGTCGGCGTTTCGACGAAGTACTGCATTGTTACTCCAAGCGCTTGCGCAATACCGGCCAATGACGAAATGGACGGTGTCGCCTGCCCTCGCTCGACCTGGGAAAGGAACGGCTTCGAGATTCCGGCTGCCGTTGCAGTCTCGTCCAAGGTACGCTCGAGTCGCTTGCGCAGCGCTCTTATCTTGCTGCCCATCAATAGAGGGGCGTTGCTTTTTCTGTCATCACGTTTCATATCTGTAACCAAAGATATCAGTAAAAAAACAGTGTCAAAATTTGTTTGATGACAGCAAAATTTTTTTTCCTTTAGGCCACGCTACGCCAATGCGCCGTATTGGTGCTTGCACTCGTTTCACTTCAGCGCGTCGCTCGGACTGTGAAAGGTAAAGCGGCATTGCGCCCCCGCTGATGAAGATTGCTTTGTTTATCAAATGACTAGCGTCGACGGGCGGCAACCGATATAAAAACGTTGGCCGAGAAAATCTGAAGTTCCGGCTTTCGGAAATTCGCCGCCTTGGCGCAACGACCTTATACACAATTCCCCTAAATGCATCGCATTGGGGATTTCGCACCAAAAATGTCATGGCGTTCTCTATGCACAGAACGTCGCTTTAGATTACTGCCTCTAGTCAGCCCTTCTTGCTAGTTCTGGCATTTCGATGGCTAGCACCCTCCGTTCGAGCCAAACGGAGGCTTAGAGTCATGGTGCGAACACCGCCGGCATGGACAAGTTTAGTGGAATGGAGCTTCACCCAAAAAAAACAGGAGCGGGATCCTGCATAGCTTGTCGTTGAGGAATTGAAGTGGCTAGCGTAAGAGCCCTTAACAAAGTGAATGAACGAGCTATGCAACGGCATCGCTCATGATCACTCCAGTCGTTGTTGACCGGAAGTCATGGTTGTTCGCCCACACCGTTGCCGGGGCGCAAGCCAGTGCTGATCTTTACTCGCTCGTCGAAAAACGCCGACGACTATGCCGCGCTCATGCCATAAGCACTCCCCGGCTGCGCCAGGCCTCCGAGAGACGTCGTCAAAAGACCGCTTACGATCTATCGTCGCAGCAGGAACTTCCGGGCTGTGCAGTTACTGCGTGGCCACACAAACTGGAAAGTACGGTCCGCTGCCTCGGCATCGAGGTAGACGACGCACCTGAAATGGCAGAACAGACTGAGCAGTAGGATGATGGCCCCTCAGCGAGGGGACGCTGACCGGCTACTTGCAGAGATTCACGACGCCCCGCGGGTTGTTGATCAGTTGCAAATCGACATTGACGACATTTTCTTCGAAAGGCAACATGCTTCAATGAGCTCCGACGCGCTCAATTTCATCCTGTGCACCATGACCGCCAGTGGCGAGGCGTGGGGATCGCGACGTCCATACACTGTACACAGCTTTTTCCAACGGCCCCGCGAATCATGACGGGGCCGCGTCTTTTATGCCGCTCCGAATTGCGTTGGCGCAAATAGGAATGATTGCATGCATGACAGAGTAGGTGTTTCCGTTCTCGGTGACGGTGCCGACGTGCCGTTTTGGCCGCTCGAATCAAGGAGCGTTGCGTGCTGACGATGCGAAAAGCGAATCGCGATGACGCGTTCGACGCGTGGGATATCCGTAAAACATCGGTGCATGCTGCGTGCGCTGAGCATTATCCCAGAGCGGCCCTGTCGGCGGATTCAACCAGTCGATGCATGTTTCTAATTCGTCGACATATGAACAAACCTCGACGGAAGCCTGAGATGCTGCAGCGGCCGACAGAAATCCAGATTGAATCAACCCGGCTCCTGATTAAACCGTTCACGGCCAGCGACGCCGATGCCACGTTCGCATGCATCACCCCTTCGCTCACCCGTCACATGGCCTGGGAGACGCCGGCATCCCGGCAAGACTTCGACGAGGTCTGGCAGTCGTGGATACCGTCGATAGACGACGGGTCAGACTATGTATTCGCGATGCGGCACCGCGCAGACGGGAGTTTTCTTGGGTTGGCCGGACTGCACCGCGTACGCATGGAGAGCCCGGAACTCGGCATATGGATTCGTGAAGATCGTCATCGAAATGGCTTCGGCCGCGAGGCCGTAACTGCCGTTGCGCAATGGGCAACGCGAACCATTGGCTGTGCAAGCTTCACCTATCCGGTCGCGGAAGAGAACCGCTCGAGCCGGCACATTGCCGAATCGTTAGGCGGCGTCATCGTGGAAAGCCGCGTGACGCCAAAGTACACATCCTGCGTTTACCGAATTCCACGCCGGCCAGTCACAAACCAGGTGTAAGCGGTTCGGCCTTCAGATCGACATCCTTCGGCACAGATGTCGCTCGGCTTTGTGTTGCAAACCGATGTTTGATACGTTTTCAACAAGCTCCACGATTCCATTCGATGAAGATGCATCTCAGAGTCGCTCGGCCCGTTTCCGATCTTGCCCGTACTGAACGCATGTATTGCTCAGCGCTTGGTCTGGCCGTGCTCGCCAGATTTCAGGATCATCAGGAATTCGACGGGGTGATGCTTGGAAGTCCCAGCATGGACTATCATTTTGAGTTTACCCATTGCAGCGAACATCCTGTGATGCCTCGCCCAACGAGTGAGGACTTGCTGGTGTTTTACATACCGGATCGACAAGTGTGGAGGGCGATGTGTGATCGCCTTGTCGAAAATGGATTTGTTTGCGTAAAGTCGTTCAATCCTTACTGGGACGTGTCGGGTCGAACATTCGAGGATCCTCACGGCTATCGGCTCGTCTTGCAAAATGCAGCATGGAGCGCCTGACCCTATCGCGTATCGGTCTTCTTACCGGCGGTCCGCACGTCGCTTGTGGGGTCGCACTGAGGCGACCGCCCCCGAAAATTTCCCTCATCAGGGCTGACGATGACCTTTCCGATAAGCTATCGACGCGCGACAATCGAAGACGTTCTGACAATCTGCGAATTGGGTCAAATTTTGAATGCGAGCCACCACTTGGCACGCCCCGACATCTACGCAGATGCCACCACAGAATTCGGCCGAGACGAGCAGCACTGGCTCGCCAGCCTCCAAGGAGAAGATCGAGCGACGTTTCTTGCCGAGTTTGGCAGCAACGCCGTCGGTTTCATTACGATTCAGGTGGTGAAACCGATAAGCCCGCTATTGCAGCCGATGGTCGTCGGTCGCATCGGTTCCGTCGCAGTTTTAGAAAAAATCAGAGGACGCGGGGTCGGCAGCTCTCTTATTAAACTCGCAGAAGAGTGGGCGCGGAAGCAGGGTGCCACCGATATCAGACTAGCCGTCTGGGAGTTTAACGAACAGGCGGTCAATCTGTACCGAGAATTGGGCTACGAGATTCGCGCGTTCGAGATGGGAAAGCGGATTCGGACCTCGTTGGATATCCCGTGCGCCTGAGCCGGCGACCGGCGACTGCGGCCCGGACGTGACGAAATGGATCGCTGACGATGAAGATCCGTTGGGCCCTTTTCCGGTAGGCTCAACTTATTTCCGCCCTTCCGACGGCGCCGCCAGCTTTAAGTCCGCGAAGATAGAAAGGTAGGAGCGAAAGCTGCCAGACCGGTTCAACGTTCTCGAATGTGGTTGATGAGCGATGTGAGAACGTGGTCGACCCATACCCCATTGATCCTCAGATAGGAACGAGCCAAGCCTTCACGCTCAAACCCTAGCCGCTTCAATAGTTGTTCGCTACGAACATTTTCAGGTCTAAAATTCGCCATTATTCTGTGCAAGCCGATTTCGTCAAAGATATAGGTGATCGCAGAGGTCAATGCTTCGCGCATCAAACCTTGTCCCTCAAACCGTTTGGCAAGCGAAAACCCAAGATGACATGCCTGAAACGGGCCACGCACGATGTTGGTGAAGTTGCATTCACCGACTATTTCGCCGGTTCCAAGCGAAAATAGGAGTAGATGCACTGCGACTCCCGAGTTGTTGTTGTGCGCCATCATAGACAGCCGTCGGCGAACTGATTTTTTTTCAAAGAAGCTTTCGGCTCTAAGCGGCTCCCAAGGCTGCAGGTGAGCGCGATTTTCAATGGAGTATTCGTGCAACTCATGCGTGAATTGCTCACATGCCGGTACAAGTTTCAGGCGTGCCGTTAAAATTTCACGCGGTAGTACATCGATGTGAACCCTCGTCACGTCGTCCTCCATTGAAAGCACGGTGAAGTAGTGTAATCAGAAATTGTTCGTCAACAAATCGGCCGGCGACATATTGATTCAATGTCCGCGGTGGAAAATCCACGAGACGGCCTCCGGTCGTGTCATACCGTTTGTATGGACTGGGGACCCGATGTGATCGCCGCACTCGGCCGTCGGGCGCTAGTCGACCACAGTCCGTCGTCCGCATCGCCGCCAAAATCCGCGACCATCGTGATATCACCAACATGTGCCGGTTGAAAATGAAATTGCCTTTCGGAACACCGATGACCGCCAGCACGTCGCGTCGCGATGAAATGGTCTGTTCCTCGTTCTATTCGTACACACATCGAATGACGAAGCGGATCGCAGTTGGATCAGGATCATCGGTGGGCGAGTACTTTTTCAGCAGAACGGACTTGGCGACAAGGTTCTTGATGGTGTGAAGGCGCTCTTTGACGCACGACCTGACGATGTGCCAATCCCGGAATTAGAAGTAAGAAAAATCTGGGCAGAGAAGATGCTTGAGCGAGCAGCCAAAGGGGACGTGGAGGGCAACTTCCGTCTTCACTGGCTTTTGTTCGTTTTGCTCGAGGATTACTTTCCCTCGTCGCTGGACCGAAGTATCGCGGCGAATTCGAAGAGCGTGTCAAACAGATTATGGCCGAAATCGTTGCTAGCCGCGACGACCTGTTGATTTTCATCGACGAAGTGCACACGATTGTCGGCGCAGGACAAGGTGGCAACGAAGGCGGGCTCGACATAGCGAACACCTTCCGCTCAAGTTCAAGTACAAGTTGCGCGCTGCTTATCCAGGCGTGCTGATCTACACCGGCAAATACACAGGCGAACGCGCGCGGCGCCGTCGAGTCGGACTGGCCCGACCTCATCGCCTCCGGCCGACCGTTCGTCGTCAGTCCCGAACTCGTGCAGCGTTTGCGCGTCGGCGCGCCGCTCGCGCAACATCATCGGGAGACGCTGTTCGGCGGCGGCGCGAACGGTCTCACGGATTACCCGGTGCTTAAGAACCTGGCGGCTTGAGCTTCCGCGGGAGCGCGCTCACGCCCGCTCAGCGTGTCATGGCAGAACAGCGGCGGCGAAATGCGATTGCACAGCAATGCGGCCAGACACAGCGCCCTAATTGCATATTCCGTGAGCAACAGCCAGAAGAGCGGTCTGGATATCGAAAAGACCGAAGGGAGCGCTGGCCCGACCGCGAGCACGCTTGCGCAGCAGAGAAACGCGAAGACACCTCGACAGCTTCGCTTTCCCGAGATTGCGAGACTCCCAATGCAGATCCATATCAGTTTCGCAACGACGACCGCACACATTGCGGACGAACTGGGGCTCGCTGCATCCAGCTCGATCCGCGTTTGTGCAAGTGACAATATGCCGACGGCGAGGATGAGCAGTCCGGTTACGTAGTTCCAATTTTCCGCGCGTTTTTTGCGAACCGGGTTTGGAGTAGCTGCCAGATAGCTCCCGAAATCCGATATGCTGGCATCACCCGTGAACCTCGGCGGCGTGTCTTCGATCCTCATGACTATGCTCCGTTCCAGGCGATGCCGCCCGCTTTCGAAATCGCGCGTATTGGTGAACGACTGGCGCGCTGGCGCGACGCAGTAGTAGCATGTGGTCATTATTCGCGGCGGCGCCTTAAAAGTCGTCAATGGCGGACTTAAGCGATCTGACGAATGCTGAGTAACGGTGGCCCTCAAATACTCGACCGAACCTTTGGGAAGGCAACAGGAATGGAAGGCGTGAACGTCTCGCGCTCGCCGGATGGCTCTATCGCCAATGCGAGCACCTCCATCGTCTATGTGGTGGACGACGACGAACTACTTCGGCGCTCGCTGGGCTCGCTGCTGCGCTCCGTTGGCCTGCAGGTCGAATTGTTTGCGTCGTCGCGCGAGTTCCTCGAGTATGAGCGCCCTCACGTCCCCAGCTGCCTGGTTCTCGACGTTCGTCTACGAGGCGAGAGCGGCCTCGCGTTCCAGGAGCAAGCCGACCGCTCCGGCATCGCGATCCCGATCCTCTTCATGACTGGCCATGGCGATGTGCAGATGTCGGTCAAGGCGATGAAACGCGGCGCCGTCAATTTCCTCACGAAGCCGTACCACGATCAGGAGATGATCGACGCCGTCACCGAGGCGCTGCAGGTCGACGCGCGGCGTCTCGATGCGCAACGTGAGCTTGCTGCACTCAAGGCAACGTTTGAATTGCTAACCGCCAGGGAACGCGAGGTCATGGGATTCGTCATCGCCGGCATGATGAACAAGCAGATCGCGGCGGCCATGAACATTCATGAAGTCACCGTGAAAGTGCACCGCGCTCAAGTGATGCGAAAAATGGAAGCACGCTCGGTCCCCGACCTCGTTCGCAAGGCCGAAGCGCTGGGTATCAAGCCGCACGACACGCGAATCAGCGGCTGATCGCGCCAATCGCCCCGGAGCCTCATGCATGCCTGTGCCGCGCGTCGTGCCCGCTAGCCGGAAAATGCGAGCGGCAGCTTGAACACGAATGACGAACCGCCCGAAGCACGGCCGTGAGCGTGAAGCGAGCCGCCGTGTGCTTCCATGATCGATCTGCAGATGGCGAGCCCCATCCCCATGCCGCGCTCCTTGGTCGTAAAGAAGGGCTCGAAAATGCGTTCGGCGATGTCCTCGGCGATGCCGGTTCCTGTATCGGCAATGGTCACGATCACCCAGTTGCCGTCCCGCTGTGACGCCACCGTGAGCTCACGCGCATGTTTCGCGCCGTCCATCGCGTCCAGCGCATTCGTAATCAGATTCAGCACTACCTGCTGAACCTGGGTTCGATCAGCGAGCACCTCTACGCTGCCGGCATCGAACTCGGCGTGCAGCACGACACCCTTCGTGTCGATTTCCATCCCGGTCAGCTTCAGCATCTCGCGCAGCACGTCGTCAATCGCGACAGGCGCAAGGGTCGCCGGCTCCTGCTTTGCCAGCGATCGCAGGGAGCGCACGATGTCGGCCGCTCGCAGACCAGCAGCCCGGACGTCCTCGAGGCTTGCGAGCACCGCCTCCTTGAAATCGGGACTACTGCCATTGAGCCAGCGAACGCCAGCACCGACGCTCGAGATAATGCTGGTGAGCGGCTGATTGATTTCGTGGGCAATCGAGGCCGCCATTTCTCCCAGCACCGTCAAATGCGCGGCCCGCGCCAAGTCCGCCCGAGTGCGGCCCAACGCAGCCTCGGTCTCCTGACGGCGCGCATTCTCTTCCACGAGTTCCGCATACAACCGTGCCGCTTCGAGCGAATTCGCCGCTTGTGGCGCCAGCACTTCGAGCATGGCGATCTTGCCGGGCGTGAATACGCTATGCATCAGGGAATTCTCGAGATACAGCACACCGATCAGGATTCCTTGCTTCATGAGCGGCTGACAGAATACCGAGCGGGCCGAATGAATGCTGAAGCTTTCCGAGTGTGCACCCTCCCCCTCCTGCGGTGCGTCGTCGAACACCAGCGGCTTTTTCGTGTGCACTACGGTGTTCAGTATCGAGAGCGGAATGTGCTGATCGGTCGGTGTCGCGGAGCCGATATCGACGAGAACTTCGCTTTCCACTACCCGGCCCGTCGCTTCGATTTGCAGTTTGCCGTGGCGCATGAGCAGCAGCAGGCCGTATCGGGCTCCCGCATGCACGATCATGTTCTTCATCAGATTCTGAATCAGCCGTTCGAGAATGATCTCTTCTGAAAGCGACTGGGCCGTGCGCATCGCGACCATGAAATCGAGGTCGTCCTTGCCGTGAGCGGGAAGCAAACGCGGCGTGGTGACGTCGTCGATGGCGAGAAATGCGTAGTCCTTCTCGAGTTGGGCGGCTTTTGCCAGGGCCCCCCAGCGTCTGTAGCACGCGTACGCAATCCGCAGATGATGCCGTGCCACGCCAAACAGTTCGAGGCCTGCGGCATGGCGTCCCGCAAGCTCGTGCGCAAGCGCCTGTTCGTGAACGAAACCCGCCGCCGCGGCGGCGCTGGCCGACGCTTCGTAGCGCCTCATGGCCTCTACGTGATTGCCCGCGATGCGTTCACGCTCCGCTTCGAGCAGCGCGAGCTTGTTCTGAAACGTGCCGGGGTTCAACGCGGCCCAGACGGAGAACTGATCGAGATGGTCCTTGAGTGCAGCTTGTAACGACGCGTCGCCGGTTTGCCGCGAGTTCCCATAGACGAGCGTGAGCGCGCCATAGAGCCTGAAGTCCGAGAGCAGGATATGCGCCGGGGACGACCACGCAAACGCCGCCGCGTCACGCAAAGCGTCCCCGGCCGCCTGCAGGTCTCCAAGCAGAAACCCGGATTGGCCCCGCAACACGAGCGTCCAGAAGGTCAGCACCGGCATGCGCGGCGCCTTATCGGCCGCGGTAGCCGGACCGGCGCCGTCTGGCGCGAGCCATGAGCCGATTCGCGGGCCATTGCCGTGCCACAGCGAGATGACGAATTCCGCCTGCGTCGCCAGCAGATCGACGATGTCCCGATAGGCCGTGCCGCGCGCCGCCGCCAGCAGCGGCGCCAGCTCTTCGTGAATCTTCGGTAGCGCTTCGCCGATGGCGATCAGGTCCGCCACGATGTGGTTGCAGCTGTAGCACATCCAGCGCAACTCGGCACTCAGGTTGCCCGCCGCCTTGGCTTCGCGGGCCCGCGCCAGCGCCCACGACAGCGGCTGGGTCCAGACCGCCACCTGATCGAGCGCGATCAACGCCGGGGCCCGGTAGCGTTCGAAGCCATGGTGGTTCACCAGGGCGAGCGCGACCTTCGCGTATTCGAGACCCTCGTCATAGTCTCCCCAGGTCTGCGCGACGTAGACGCCATACCATGCCAGGCCCTGCACGGAAGCGCCCGTCACGCCGTGGCGCAACGTCAGTTGCACCACGGTCGCGCAATGCAGCAGCGCGAGGCCGCTCGGCTCGAACATCGCGGCTTCCAGCGCCGTCAGCAAGGCCATCACGGCCTCGATGCGTGGGTCTTCCATTCTGGGCAGACGCACGAGATCGCCAATCTGCCGCTCACCGAGTTCTGCCCTGAGCGCATCTCGCGCTGCGTTCAGATCATCGTCCGATGGACGCACCGGCAGATGCACGCCCAGGCGCGCGAGGCCTGCAAGCGCGACGTTCACTGCGCCCGCGTAGTCCGAGCGCACCGTGAGCAAGGCCGCCTTGAGGCGATGCGCCTGCGCGTGATCCACGTTCGAGCGCGTCTGCGCCATCAGCACGTCGATCTCCTGCGCAGCGGCGTCGAGACGCCCAAGCGCGAGCAGGCTCTCGCAGCGCAGCACCGCGATCCTCAGCGCCAGTTCGTAACGGTTGGTCCAGCGCGTCTCGCCAAGCAGCTCGGCGGCGCGCGAGAGATACGCGAGCGCGCGATCGCGCGCCGCCGCCACGATCGCCCGCATGGCGGCCTCGACGAGCACGCCCGCAAATGCGTCGGCCTGCGCGCCGCTCAGCGATGCTTCGCGGGCAAGCTCGATCTGCGTGGCGATGTCGAGTGCGATCTGATCGACGCGATCGCTATGCAGATCGATCATCGCCATCGCGATGGCCGCATGTCGCCCGGGCCGCGCGCGAAGATCCAGCAAGGCATACGAAGCTTCGTGCACGCGGTCGTGCACGAAGGACCAGCCGTCATCGCGCGCTTCGACGAGTCCCGCGCGGCGAGCCACATCGAGCCGCCGGCGAAGCTCCACCAGGGGTAGACCGCACACGCGCCCTAGCAGTGCTTCATCGCTCTGGATGCCCATGCAGGCAAGCCACTCCAGAACCTTCCGCACCTCAGGCGACAGACGTTCAAGCCTGGCCGTCACCAGTTCGATGATGCTGTCCGTTTGCCGCAGCGCCTCGATGCTTTCTTCGTCCCAGATCCATTCGCGTTTCGTGCCGTCGAACCTGACGAGCCGCTCGTCAAAGAGCGCCCGCATGATCTGGCGGACATGGAATGGATTTCCCCCCGTCTTCGCCCGGACGATGCGTGCGAGACGCTCGACGCGCGCAGGCTGCTCGTCGATGAGCACGCCGATGAGTTGCGCCACGTCCTTTACCGACATTGGCCCGAGTGTGATGGCGAGCGAGCTTCGAGCTTTGACACGCTCGACGAAATCGCCGAACGGGCTGCTCCGGGCAGCGTCTTCGCTACGCCACGCAAGGACGAGAAGCATATTCGCGGGCCGTTCGGCGGCGACGGTCTCGACGAACGCAAGCGTTGCTTCGTCGGCCCATTGCAGGTCATCGAGCAACAGCACCAACGGAGCCCCTACCGACGCGAACGCGCCAAATGCATGCACGAGCGCAAGCTGAATGCGCCGAGCCGGCGTGTCCGCGCCTGGCTCGGTGTCGGCGCTGCCCGGCCCCGCCACGAGTTCCACCTCGGGGACGAGCCGCACTAGCACATCCAGGTAATCGCCCGCGCAAGCGTTCAATCGTGCGCTCCACTCCGCGAGCGCGGCGCCACCCTTGCCGATCACGTTCATGCACAACGACTTCAAAGCCTGCACGACCGGGCCATACGGAGGTGGAGACTGATACTGGCTCGCCTTGCCCGAAGACCAGAACGACGACGGCAGCAGACGCTTCCTGAGATCCGCAGTGAGCATGGTTTTGCCTACGCCAGGCGCCCCTTCGATCAGCACGATCCGCGCCTCTGCCGATTGCAACACCGCGCCATAGGCATGGGCGAGCTGCGAGGCCTCGGTTTGTCTGCCGACGAGCGACGTCTCGCTCTCGATGTGCATGAGCCGCTCGCCACGGGCGATCTCGAAGCGGGCGATCGCGCGAGACGCGTCCCACTCCGCCTGCATGTGAATCAGATCCTGGCACAGCGATTCTGCCGTCTGATACCGGTCGCCAGCTTCCTTGGCAAGCAGCCTTGCAATCAGCTCGTCGAACATGGCCGGAGCGTCGGCGCGAAACTGCCACGAAGGCGCCGGCTGCATGGCGACGTGCGCGTGAAGCCACTCCTCCGCGGAACTCGCGTTGAAAGGGAACGTTCCTGTGAGCAGGCGGAAGATCGCGACTCCGAGCGAGTAGAGGTCGCTGCGCTCGTCAGCGAATCTTTTCTCGGCACGCGTACGCTCGGGCGCGGCATACGGCGCTGCAACGGTACCGAGATGCTCGTCGAGCGGCAGGTTCTCGTGGGTCGAGCGCGTGGTCAGAAACGAACGGATCCGAACGCGGCCATCCACGGCCCGCACGAAATTAACGAGTTGCACGTCACCATGCACGAGCGCGCGGGCGTGCAGTTGCGCAAGAGCCTGAGCCATGCCGCGAGCGATTTGCAGTACCTCTGAAATCGACAGGCTACCGTTCGCGAATTGGTCGAGCGTGATACCGAAGGGCTCGGGGTAGAGCAGCACCGGCCCGTCGCCGGCGCGGATCAGCGCGCTCGGCGTCACGGCCCACTCCGGTGCGAGCCGGCTTCGCAGATCGTACTCGTGCTCGAACTGACGACACCGCTCGCCGAACGCCCAGGTGGTTTGGCGTGCTCGCCACTGCGTGCCGGTGCGAGCCTGGAGAAGACTGAACTCCGCTATGTTCCCTGACGATCCGAGGAAGCGCGGTTTTGTCTGCGCATATTGGACTTCGTCCCAAACGATGCCGTCATCAGAAGGATACTGTTCGCTTTCCGCCATCATCGCCCACCTATCGCCTGCTCAATTTCTCCCGGCCGCCGGCGAGCTGAACGCGCGGGACGGCTGCAGGCGATCCAGCATGCATGCCAGTCTCAACGTTTGCAAATGCGATTGGCTTAATTGTGGTTAAACGTTCTGAAGCGCGCGATGGAGGATTCACTTCATACGCGCTCCACCAGGAGCGGATGCGAGCCCTACCACCCGTATTTGAGTTCCACACCGGCGTAGTCGGCGTTATGTCCACCCGCTTGGCGTATCGTGTTGCCGACCTGGAAGTGCACTGCTTCGATCGAACCGATCAGGTTGGCCGCTATCGTCCAGTCAGCGCGCAACTGCACGTACATGCCCGTCCACAGGCTGCCTTTGCCCGCAGTGCCAGGCACGATCTGGCTAGCCTGCTGATACACGGCGTCGCCGGTCGTCTCGCGCCACTGGAAGCCCAGCGCGCCGAGTAGTGCGAGATTCGCGGTCGGTTTGAGCGTGATGGACGGCTTGACGTGAATCAGGTTCGTGTATCCGGTGTAGCCGGCGAGCGTGAAGTAATACCCGTTCGGAAACAGCGGATTGAACGTTTCGACCCGGCCATCGTGCGGATGCCGGTCGCCCGAAGCCGCGTCGACCTGCAGTCCGATGCGGGGCGACCATGGCATGTCGAGCTTGTAGCCCGCAATCGAACCGATCGCCCACGCGCCGATCGTGCTGTTGCCAACCGTTCCCGTTTGCAGCATGCCTTCGATATCCCAGTCGAAGCGGCCGTGCGTGCCGGTATAGCGCAGGTCCCAAACGTCACGATGCTCGGGGCCGCTCGCGTCGAGGTATCGCGCGTTGGTACGGTTATAGCGCGACCAGTAGCCGGACAGATCGCCCGGACCCACCGACTGGCGTTCGAAGCGCACGCCGCTGAACGTGAGATCGCGATTCGATATGTCGTCGAAGACCGTCGCGTTGCGATTCTGCACGGGCTGTGTCGCGTAAGCAATGAAGCGCCACTTCTGGTATTCGTAGTCGGCCCACACTGCATCGAAAGCCTGGCGCACGTTCGGACCATCGCGTACTGAAACGAAACGCTGCAAGTCGAACGCCATTTCCTGCCGGCCAACACGGAACTTGAACGTGCCGCCGCCGAGTGCGCCCGTGTAGGTCACGAACGCCTGTTCGAGATCCAGCGGATTCTTGTCCACGGGCGTCACCACGTTCTTGCCAAATGCGCGCGCGTCCACGAGTTGCACGAAGAATTGCCAGTGATCGGCAAGATGCGCGTCGGCATGAACCTGGATGCGCTGGATCAGATACGTGTCCGACTGAGTGCCGATGCCGAACAGCGGCGCGTTATTGCTTTCGAGGCGCTCGCGCAGGTTCATGCCGAGCGACAGATACGACGACGGGTTGCCACCGAGCGGAATGTATTTGAGGCTGTCGAGCGGCTCGCGCTGAACACAGGGATTCGCGAGCACCGACCAGTCTTCCTGCCAGCGATTGAACAGGACGATGGGACGTTTGGCGTTGCACGCAGCCGCCGTGGCGCCGCTGGCCGCATTGGCAGAATCAGCCGCGAGGCTCACATCTGCAACGGGCGCGGCAACCGAATCCGCGAACGCAGAGTTGCCGCCCGTCAGCAATAGCCCAGCGAGAGCAGTCAAGCTTGCGGTCTTGTCGAATCGACGCGCGCGCTTCGTAGTCGATGCCATGAGTTTCCTTGCCATTACCGGCTTGTGGTTGTATTCGTGCGCGCCACTCAGGTGCGCCCCGGTAACGCGGCGCGCTCGTGCTCGCCAGTGGTCAAGGCGAGCACAGCTAGTGCGCACGCCGGCGCGAGCAGCGCCCAGAAGCCCGTGTACCGGTAGCCCAAAGCTCCGGCTATCGCCCCGATCGCGAATGCGACGATGGCTGGCATCATCGTCGCGAATCGTGCGTGCGCGGCTTCGCGGACGCTCTCGGCGGTGTCCGCCGAAAGCATGTCAACCATGTCGAGGATGGCTTGCGTGACGTTGCCCGTCATCACCGTATTCGGCACGCCGGGGCGCTTGATGAGCTTCGGGTGCGCATTCTGCACGCCCATCGCAAACGCGCCGACGATACCCGCCACCGTGACCGCGAGGCTTTCGGGCTGGGTGATGGGCGTCGCCCAGACGCCGGCGAGGCAATAGCCGAACATGAACACGGCCTGCACCGCATGAAGCAGACGCGCGCCCTGGCGCTCATACCGTTCGGAGAGCGATCGCACCAGCAGGCTGCTCACGACCACCCCGCCCACGAATGCGGGAAACACGATGAGCTTGAGCAGCACGCCCCGGCCGAAGCCCGCGACGCCCGCGCCGATCAGCACGAAGTTGCCCGTGACGTGCGCGGTGAACAACCCGAACAGCGCGACGAAGCTCAACGTATCGACGAAGCCGGCGACCGCGGCAAGGATCGTGTCCTCGGATTTCATTTCGACACGCTGGCGTGGATCTCGGCGACGTAGCCGCCAGGGAACTGGACCAGCGCGGCTTCGCGTCCGTCCGACGAGAACGGCGGCACGAGCACGGTCACACCAGCGGCCTTCGCCTTCTGCAGCGTCTCGTCGAGCTTCGAGACTTCATAGCCCGTGGTTTCCCGGCCGAACGGATAAGGCAGATGGCCATCCGTCACGAGCACGGTCATCTTGCCGAAGCCCGACTCGATGCGAATGCGGCGATAGGTGTCGTTCGGCCGGCCGATTTCGACGCCCGGCGCCTTGAGGTCATCGGACACCACCTTGCCGTGCGAGAACTTGACGAAATCGTGCACGAGCTTGTGCACGCTTTGCGGGGACACGTAGACGCGGTTCTCGGGAACGCTCTGCAGCGCATCGTAGTGCGGTGCCTGCGTATGCCAATACAGTTGCATGTTCAGGCCGCCCGGCCACTGGATGACCACGTCGCGACCGATCGGGTCGGGGAACGTGTCGACGATCACGTCCGCGCCGTGGGCGCGCGCAGCGTTCACGGCCGCGTCCATGTCGGTCACGAGGTAGCCCGTTCGCTCCTCGCCGAAGGGGTATGGCGTGGGCGTCTTGAAGCCGAATACGGAGATCGTGCCCACCGGCGTAAACACGAGTTGCGACATCGTCTGGCTGGGCGTGGGCGTCACCTGGAAAACGCCCTGTTTCGACTTGCTGCCACCGAACGTTGCAACGAAGCTGTCGGTGAAGCGGTCGTAGTCCTCCGGCGCGACATATACGTGCGTCGTGTCGTACTGCGGTGCGACGGCTACGGCCGGGGTCTCCGCCGCCATGACCGGCGGCTTGGCGAACGACACCGGCGCGGCGGCGAGACCGCCGGCAATCATCAAGGCGAGCAACGCCGAGCGAATGGTTTTCATCACGATATTCCCTTGTTGTTTCGTCATACTGTTGAAGCCATCAGGCGCGATCGCTGCCCGCGGCATTTCCTGAATCGCCGGACATGGTCGCGAGCACGAGTGCAGCGACGAGACCGAGGTGCTCGAAAAAACTGTTGAGCGCCATGAAGCGCGCGTTGCCGGTCTGGTTCCAGAAGTCGTTGGCAACCAGCATCGCGACCACGGTCAGCACGGCGAGTCCGCCGGCGCCGATCCATGTGTAGCGTCGCAACACCACGCACAGCGAACCGACGATCTCCACCACGACCGCGAGGCCTGCCCAAAGGGCGGGCGGATGCAGGCCGAAATGCGCCTGCTCGGCAATCGCCGCGTCGAAGTTCAACGCCTTGTCGATGCCGCCGATCAGGAACGCCGACACGAGCGCGAGGCGCACGAGCGGCCCTACCCACGGCTGCGAAAGCAGCGCGCGAACCCACGCGGGATTGCTTCGGGCAGTCATGGTCGCCATCTCAGACCGCCCAGCAGGAGCAGCCGAACGCGCCCCAGAAGCCCTTCGCGTCAGAGGTCGGCAACGCGCTGCTCCATGCGCGTGCGTGTGCATGGCCGTGCATGTTGCAGGCACTCGCGCAGCCGCACAGCGCCGCCGCGGCGGCTCCTTGCAGCGGTGCGCCGCTGCGCTGCGTAGCGCCCCAGCCGCCGTAGCCGCCATACTCGCGCACCGGCGACCAGTCGGGCATCGCCGGGGGAATCGGAAGGTCATACTGCGAGAACGGGCCCGCACCCCAGACGATCCTGCCTCCGACCACCGTCAGCAATGCGGTCGTATCGGCAATATCGTCCTCGGCGCACTTGAAGAAGTCGCGGTCCGGCACCATCAGGTCGGCGAGTTGTCCGACCGCGATGCGGCCTTTCTTGCCCTGTTCGTTCGAGAACCACGTGACGTACTCCGTCCACATGCGCAGAGCCGTTTCACGGTCGAGCAGGTTGCGCTGCGGATACATGCGCAAGCCCCCAACCGTCTTGCCGCTCACGAGCCACGCAAGCGACACCCACGGGTTGTACGACGCCACTCGCGTCGCGTCGGTGCCGGCGGATACCTTCAGGCCCTTCTCCAGCATCCTCGCGACCGGCGGGGTCGCTTCGGCTGCGCGCGCGCCATATTGCTCGACGAAGTATTCGCCCTGGTAGGCCATGCGGTGCTGGACCGCGATGCCGCCACCCAGCGCCGCGATGCGGTCCATTGAACGTTCGGAGACAGTTTCAGCATGATCGAAGAACCAGTTGATGCCCTCGAGCGGAATGTCCTTGTTGACCTTCTCGAACACGTCGAGCGCGCGGCTGATAGTTTCGTCGTAGGTGGCATGCAGCCGCCACGGCCAGCGATTCTGCGCAAGCACGCGCACCACGCCTTCGAGTTCGTCCTCCATCTCGGGCGCCAGCTCTGGGCGCGCCACGCGGAAGTCCTCGAAGTCCGCCGCCGAAAACACGAGCATCTCGCCCGCGCCGTTGTGGCGGAAATAGTCCGTTCCGTCGTGATACTTGACCGAGCTGGTCCAGTTCACGAAGTCCTCTTTCTCGGCCTTCGGCTTTTGCGTGAAGAGGTTGTACGCGATGCGAATGGTCATCTCGCCCGCGTCGTGCAGCTTGCGAATGACTTCGTAATCGTCGGGGTAGTTCTGTGATCCGCCGCCAGCGTCAATTGCACCGGTCACGCCAAGCCGGTTCAGATCGCGCATGAAATGGCGCGTCGAGTTGTATTGATACTCGGCCGGCAGCTTGGGGCCTTTCGCGAGCGTGGCATAAAGGATCGCGGCATTCGGATTGGCGAGCAGCAGCCCGGTCGGATTGCCCGCGCCGTCGCGCAGGATCTTGCCTCCCGGCGGCTCCGGCGTGTCCTTCGTATAGCCGACCACACGCAGCGCGGCTGCATTGAGCAGTGCGCGGTCGTACAGATGCAGGATGAACACCGGGGTATCCGGCGCCGCCGCGTTGAGCTCCTCGAGCGTTGGCAGGCGCTTTTCCACGAACTGGTGCTCGGTGAAGCCGCCGACCACGCGCACCCATTGCGGCGCGGGCGTGATCGCAACCTGCTGCTTGAGCATCTCCATGGCGACGGCGAGCGAGCGCACGCCGTCCCAGCGCAGCTCCATGTTGTAGTTGAGGCCACCGCGGATCAGATGCAGGTGGTTGTCGATCAGGCCGGGTAGCGCGGGCCGGCCAGCGAGATCGATGACTCTCGTCGCGCTGCCTGCGAGCGGCACGATCTCGGTATCGCTGCCGACCGCGACGAAGCGGCCGTCGGCAATCGCCACCGCGGTGGCGACCGGATTCGAACGGTCCAGTGTAGTGAACTGTCCGTTATGAAGAATGAGATCGGGTTGGGTACTGGTGGCACTCATGTGCGTTTCCTCGCTTGACTCAATACGTTTAAAAGCCGAACAACGACTTGAGGGATGGAACGGCTTGGGCGCCGATCAACATGCCCAACAGTCCGATGAGGGCAATCATCGGCGGCGCCGGCGAGCGGACCTTGATCACGCTGTAGATCACGCCAATCAGCACGCCCGCACCCAGTGACACCAGATACGATTCCATACGCTCACTCTCACTGTCAGATCGGAATGCAAGCCATCACATTCCGGTTAAAGCCGCCGGGTCAGGCTCGCTATTTCCCGGTAGTATTTGGCGGTCCTTATCTCAAGAAGAGATATGTCATACCTTCTTCGATTCGACTGCCGACATGAAAAACCTACCCGACCTCGAAGCCTGGGCCATCTTCGCGCGTGTTGCCGAGACCGGCTCGTTCGCGAAAGCCGCCGAACTGCTTGGCATCTCGAAACCGACAGTCTCCAAAGCGATCGCCCGGCTCGAGCAACGCCTCGGCGCAATGCTGCTGTACCGCACGACGCGCAAACTGTCGCTCACGGCGACAGGCGAGTCGCTGCGTGACCGGGCGATCCAGCTGCTTACGGACGCCGCTATATTCGAGAGCGAAACGTCCGCTCTCGCGCTCGAGCCGCACGGGCTCGTACGCATGGCCGCCCCTGCGTCGTTCGGCTTGCGCTATCTGGCACCCTTGCTCCCTGGCTTTCTCGAGCGCTACCCGAGCGTCGACGTCGATCTCGTGCTCAGCGACGAGCTGGTCGACATCGTGTCCGCCGGTATCGATATCGCGATCCGGATTGCCGATCTGGGTGATTCCTCGTTGCGGACAAGGCGACTCTGCGCGGTGCGCAGGCCGGTCGTCGCAGCGCCTGCCTATCTCGAGCAGCACGGGCGCCCGACGCACCCGCGCGACTTCGAGCGCCATCAGAGCCTCGTCTACACGAACCTGCAAATGCCGGAATACTGGCGCTTTCGCAACACGGTATCGGGCGACGAGTACACGGTGCCGCTGCACGCGCGCATTCGCACCAACAATGCCGAAGCGATCCTGCCGGCGTTGATCGCGGGGCGTGGCCTCGCGGTCCAGCCCGAGTATCTGGTGTGGGACGCGCTGCAGCGTGGCGAGCTCGAGCATGTTATGTGCGACTGGAAAGTCGCCGACGTCGACGTCAACCTGATGACGCCGCCTGGCATGCTTCGAACCACACGCGTTACCGTGTTGATCAACTTTCTCGTTGAACATCTGGCACACGCTCCCTGGGCCATGTCCGAGCCTTTGACGCGGGAGTGAGCGACGCCTTCGAACGGAACGCGACGCGACAGCTCCCGCAATCGTGACGAACGCGTTTATTTCGCAGGCACCGCTGCGAGCAACTCGTGCTGCACGCTCGTGCGCTGCGGGGACTTGTGGACCATCGTGTACGCATAGTCGACGCCCATGCCGTATGCACCCGAGTGTTCCTTGGCGATCGCCATGACCGCGTCGTAGGTTTCGCGGTGCGCCCAGTCGCGCTGCCATTCGAGCATCACCTGTTGCCACGTGACGGGCACGACACCGGCCTGCACCATGCGTTGCATCGAATAGTCGTGCGCGTCCTTGGACGTGCCGCCCGATGCATCAGCCACCATGTAGATCTCGTAGTCGCCTTCGAGCATTGCACAGAGCGCGAAAGTCGTATTGCAGACCTCCGTCCACAGGCCCGCCACGACCACTTTCTTGCGGCCGTTTGCGGCGAGCGCATCGCGGACCTTCTGGTCGTCCCACGAATTCATCGAAGTGCGCTCGAGCAGCTTGTGATCAGGAAATACGTCAAGCAGTTCGGGATACGTGAAACCCGAGAAGCTTTGCGTTTCGACCGTCGTGATCGTGGTCGGAATCTTGAAGACCTTGGCCGCCTTGGCGAGCGCGACCACGTTGTTCTTCAGCACCTGACGGTCGATCGACTGCACGCCGAAAGCCATTTGCGGTTGCTGATCGATGATGATCAGCTGACTGTTCTGCGGGGTCAGCACTTCAAGTTTCGGATTACTCATGATTTAAATGTCCTTTGAACCGGTGGGAGAAAAATCCACCTCGCCGCAATGATCGGGAGGATTCCAATGTGCGCTGAGCTGGTAGGGTGTCGTCCAGCTGCATGCATTTGACATGAAAAGGCGGGAAACCAACAACTAAAAAATCGAATTAATCTAATTCAAAAAATTTACCCTTAATAAACCTTAATCGGCCTTCTCTTAGGCTCTGGAAGCCGATACGCTTTCAACGACTTTTCCACGCAGAGCCAGCGCAACCCGATGCTAGTCAACGAGATCCGCAACATGAAACCCTACTTCCTTTCGCTTTGCGCCGGCTTGCTCGCCGGTATCGTTTACGCTGCGATCGGCGTGCAGTCGCCGGCCCCGCCCACGATCGCGCTGCTCGGCCTGCTCGGCATGCTGGCAGGCGAGCAGATACTTCCGCTCGCACGGCAGGTGCTATCGGGCCTGCATCTGGGCGCGGCATGGCGCGAAGCCAAATGCAGCCAGCACATGTTCGGGCGGCTGCCAGGCGCTCACGCATCCGACGCGGCCCCAAGAGACCAGCGATCATCGTGATGGGCTGCCACTCACACTCGTGCACGCTGCGTGATCCGCCGGTACACGAATGAACAACGTCGAGCTCTTTCAATACCTGCTGCTCCTGATCTGCGGCGCGGGCGCGCTGACCTGGCTCGCCGCTCGTGCCGCCATCCCGCCTGCGGTCGTGCTACTGACGGGCGGCTGCGTGATTGCAGTCGCCGGCAAGCGCGTGCCCGACATGGACCCCGACCTGCTGCTCGCGGCCGTGATGCCGCCACTGCTGATGTCGAGCTCGTTCTACACGGCGTGGAAGGAATTCCGGCAGTCAATCGGCACGATCGTCTCGCTCGTGCTCGGGGCTGTAACGTTCACGACGGTCGCGGTCGCCGCCACCGTGCACGCTTTCAATCCTGCCCTGCCATGGGCCGCGTGCTTCACGCTGGGTGCGATCGTCTCGCCTCCCGACGCCGTTGCCGCGAAGGCGATCCTGCAGCGCAACCCGCTGCCCGCACGACTCGTAGCGGTGCTCGAAGGAGAAAGCCTCGTCAATGACGCCTCGGGCCTGCTGCTCTACCAGATAGCGGTCTCGGCGGCGCTGGCGGCCACGGTCACCGTTGCGGGTGGAACGGGCCTGTTCTTCATGCTGACGCTAATCGGCATCGCGGTCGGTCTGGTCTGTGGCCAGGCGATGTGCTGGGTGCTGCCGCGTCTGCACGATCCCATGCTCGGCATCGTCGTGACCTTCATGGCGGCATGGGCGAGCTATGGCGTCGCCGAGGCCGTGCACGGATCAGGCGTGCTTTCCGTCGTGACCTGTGGCCTCGTGCTCGGCATCCGCCAGCATCGGGTCTTTGACGCCGACATGCGCATCAAGGCCAAGGCGACCTGGCAGGCGATCGTGTTCGTGCTGGACGCGCTCGTCTTCATCCTGATTGGGCTCGCACTGCACGGCATACTCGCGCGCGTGAATCACGAAGGCGCTGTATTGATGGCGGGCCTGCGCGTCGCGTTGCCGGCGACCGCGGCGGCGATCGTCGCTCGCCTCCTGTGGGTATTCGCGGCGCTTTGGCTACCGGGCCGCATCCGTGCGGGGACAGCGGGCGGCCAGCCGTGGTCGTTCGCCGAGGCGGTCGTGCTCGGCTGGGCCGGCATGCGCGGCGTCGTCAGCCTCGCAGCGGCGCTTGCGCTGCCGGGTAATTTTCCGGGCCGAGACCTGATCGTCTTCAGTACTTTCCTGCTCATCATCGCGACGCTCGTCGTGCAAGGCGCGAGCCTGGCACCTCTCATCCGCTTGCTGAAATTGCGCCCGAGCGCACGTCACACCATGTCCGAGCATGAGGCGCGGGCGCATACGTTCGGCGCGGCGCTCGCCGCGCTCGAAGAGACCGGCAAGCGCACCTCCGGCTTGGACCGCGCGACGCTCGATCGCCTGCTCGCCGAGTACCGGGTCCGCGTCGCGGCGAACGAAGACGCGCACGCCTCGGGCGCGGAGCGGGTCGCGCACCGCGCAGGCTTTCTGCGCGTCGAACTCGATCTGGTAGGCGTGTCGCGCGAGGCGTTGCTCGATCTCCATCGTGACGGCAAGGTGGACGACGGCGTGCTGCATCGCATCGAGTCCGAACTGGATCTCGAGGAGCTGCGCCTCTTACGCCTGCTCGAACCGTAGCGAGGCGCTCCCCGTACCGTTCAGGAAACCTCGCTCTCCTCTGCATCTCGACTGAGCCACGCATGAATCTGGCTCACGACCGCCGCGCCGTCTCCTACCGCCGCGGCCACCCGTTTCGGCGCGCCAGAGCGCACGTCGCCGATCGCGAAAAGGCCCGGCACGTTCGTCTCCAGTGGGAGACACGCCGAACCGTTGTTGGCCTCGGTGCGCCCGGTCAGGACGAATCCACGCTCGTCCAGTCGAACGCCGAGCGACGCCAGCCAGTCGGTGTTCGGGTCGGCGCCGATGAACAGAAACAGATACCGCGTCTCGATGATCTCGGCTCCTGATTGCCGATGGCGAACCCGAATGCGCGCGAGACGCCCGTCGTTCGCTTCCAGTGATTCGAGCGTGCATCCCGTGCAAATGGAGACATTCGAGAGCGCGCCGATTCGATCGATCAGGTAGCGCGACATGGTCGCTTCGAGACTATGGCCGCGTATCAGGACGCGTATGCTCTTGGCGAAGTTGGCGAGGAATACGACCGCC
The DNA here is from genome assembly GCF_046543485.1 of Paraburkholderia sp. EG304. Taxonomy (NCBI): domain Bacteria; kingdom Pseudomonadati; phylum Pseudomonadota; class Betaproteobacteria; order Burkholderiales; family Burkholderiaceae; genus Paraburkholderia; species Paraburkholderia sp. EG304. The sequence continues at coordinate 138,406 of NZ_JBKGUA010000018.1, forward strand.
TGGCCCGCCGAGTTTCCGCCACCGATCAGCACGACGTCATGGCCTTTCACGAGACGCGCCTCGATCGGCGATGCCCAGTAGTAGAGCCCGGCGCCCTCGAAGCGGTCGAATCCGGGCATAGCAGGCTTTCGATAGGCGGCGCCGCTCGCAATGACGACCGTGCGCGCCCGAACGCACTGGCGATCGGACAGCCCGAGCATGAAGCGGCCTCGCGAGCGCTCGATACGCGTGACCGCGCTCGGAATGGCCACGTGCACGCCGAATTTCAGCGCCTGCTGGAACGCGCGCGCCGCGAGCGCCTGCCCCGATATTCCAGTAGGAAAGCCGAGATAGTTCTCGATACGCGCGCTCGCTCCGGCCTGGCCGCCGGGGGCGCGCTGGTCGAAGACCACGACGCAAAGGCCTTCCGTAGCCGCATAGACCGCAGCCGCGAGACCAGCCGGCCCGGCCCCGATGATTGCGATGTCATAGCATTGCGAAGCACAGAAGGTCGGCACGAGTCCGAGCCGTGTGGCGAGTTCCACTTCGTCCGGTGCTCTCAGGACCGATCCGTCCGGACAAAAGACGAGCGGGAAGTCGTCCGGAGTCGAGGTGAGGCCGGCAAGCAGCCCCACGGCGTCCGCATCGTTGCGTGCATCGAGCACCGCGGCCGGATAGGCGTTGCGCCGCAGAAAGCCTTGCAGACGAAGCAGCCGCGTGTCGTCGCCATGACCGACGATGACGGGACCCAGCCCCTGCTCGATGAGCCCGAGACGCCTCAGGATCAACGCGCGCATGATGTGCTCGCCGAGCTGGGCATCCGCGATGATCAGCTCCCGTAGCTGATCGGGCCTCAGCACGAGCGTATCGCAGCCGGTCATCGCGACCGCGTCCACGAGCGAAGGCTTGCCGGTGAGCTGGGCCATTTCAGCCATGAAATGCCCTTCGTCGTGCTCCGTTACGAGCGTGGTATGTCCTTGCGGGTCGCGCGAAGAGATCCGCACGCGTCCGCGCAACAGGATGAACAGCCCATCGGCGACGTGTCCCATCTGGAAAATCGAATCACCGGCGTTGAACGACCGTGAGCGGGCAAAGCGGCTCGCGCTAAGAATCTCGGTACCGGAAAGACGCGGAAACATCTGGTGCGCCCGATGTTCCAGAGACGAATATGGAACTTCAGGTTCGAGCGGGGTGATGCTCGTGTCGTCTGCGACAGTCATGTGCGCCTCGCCTGTTCCAACCATGCTCATGCCTCGCCGGCGTCGCCGCGGCTGCCAGCCTTGGGCACGCGGCGCGGGGTGAAACGATCGATCAGCTCGAGTATCTCTTCGGACGAAAAGGGTTTGTGCAAGAACGCACGCGCGCCCTGTTCCAGCGCCCGCCCAACGGACGCGTCGTCGCCGAGCGACGAGATGAATATCACCGGAGCATCGACGCCCCGTTCGAGCAGTTGCCGCTGAATCTCGAGCCCATTCGCGCCCTTCAGCTTCAGGTCCAGCAGAATGCACTCAGAGTGGCCGGCATGAGGGGAAGCGAGGAACGCCTCTCCGGAAGCAAACGGCGCGGCCGTATGACCGGCCGACTTCAGCAGACTCGTCAGACTCTTGCGTATCAATGCGTCGTCATCGATGATGCAGACAATAGCCATTTAATCTAGACCATATAGGTGTCGCGATATGGCGACCGCGCGGCGACCGTCAGCGCCATCGGTGAAGCTCGACGGGTGGCGGCCAGCGACGTTTCGGCTCCCGCATTCGAAAGGTAACGATCGCAAACATGTGCGCGCTCACCACCCTGCTCGAGTTTTTCGAGCGCATAGAGGCGCACCCACTCCAGCAATGAATAGCATTTCGACTCGCCCGTCGCGTGTACTACGAGCAACGACCTGGACGCGAGGCTGACCACGCAGTCAAGCACGGCGTCGCGGCCTAGTTGCTCGCAGCAAGCGAGCGCGCAGGCAGCTTCGAGCCTGAACGTACCCGGGAACACGGCGAGGCGCCGCAATACGGTACGCTCGACCTCGCTGAGAAGCTCGTAGCTCCACTCTATGGTTGCCCGCAGCGTCCGTTGCCTCGGATGCGCGGTGCGCAAACCACCCGAGAGCGACAGCAGCGATCGGTCCAGATCCGCGACGAGCCCCTTGACGCCGAGCGACGCAGCACGTGCGGCCGCAAGCTCCAGGCCCAGGGGCAAGCCGTTGAGCCTTTGGCATACGCTCGCAATGGCCCTTAGCGTTTTCGAGTCCTCGACGAACTCCGCCCCAACCGCACGCGCGCGCGCGATGAACATCCTGACGGCGCCGCACGTCGCAAGATCGCTGTCGCTCGCCCCGGCATCGGGGACGGCGAGCGGGCCAACCCGATAAATGCGTTCGCAGGCGACCCGCAAGGGCTCCCGGCTCGTTACGAGCATCGACGCCCCCGAGTTCGACGCGGCGATCGCCTCGCAAATGCCCGCAAGATCATCCGCGCATCGCTCGGCGTTGTCGAACACGAGCACGAACTTGCGAGCGGCGATTTCGCGCAATACGTCACCCATGCCGCCCTCGCAGGCTTGCACTGAACCACGCAGCGCACCCAGTACCGCGGCCACGAGCGCTTCACGTCCGGCGAGGTTGGCAAGCTCGATGTGACACGCCCTGGTGCCGCGCGAACACGCGAGAGCTGCAGCGGCTTCCAGAGCGAGGTGCGACTTGCCGACCCCGCCCGTGCCCACCACCGTCACGAGCAATTCCCGCTCGATCAGGCTCCGAAGCTCCGCGGTTTCGCTTTCGCGGCCAATCAACGGCAATTTGCGCGGCACGGAAGCGGGCACGGGCACGGGCACGGCATCCCATGCCGATGCGCGCGTGCCGTCGGCGGGCGGCGCGAACCGGTATCCCCTGCCCGCCTCGGTCCGGATCCAGCCGTACTTGCCGCCGAACAGCTTGCGCAGCGTCGAAACGTGGACCTGAATGTTATTCTCGACGACGATCGTGTTCGGCCACACGGTACGCATGATCTCGTCCTTTGTGACCAACCCTCCCTCGGCACCGATGAGAAGTTCCAGGATCTCGAACGCCCGCACGCCGATATGCACAGGCTGGCCATCGGCGAACACTTGACGGCATTCGAGAGAGACCGTCACTCGACCAAAATTGAGCATTTCGCACTCTCTCCACACGTCCGCCGGTGCCTTGCGGCACGGCCAACCTGCCAGATTCAACTGCCGCGTTCATGATTCGGCGGCAGTGCGGCAGGGCTTGAACGTATGCTAGTGTGCGAACGCAATCCGAACCATTATCCATAGGTCTAAGATCCCTTCGACCCATGTCGTCGAGCCGCGCCGGCCGGGCGCAGCCCGACCCTTCACGCGGCGCGCTGGCCTCAGCGCGCTAGCGTCAACTTTACGGTCAGCCCAGGATGGCAGTCCTCGAGTCGAAGTTCGCCGCGATGCAACGTCGCGACTCCTTTGACGAGGGCCAGCCCCAACCCCACGCCAGGGGTCCCGCGGCTGGCGTCACCGCGGTAGAACCGTTCGGTTACCTTGTCTTTTTCGGCATCGGGAACGCCTGGCCCGTCGTCGCTCACGCTCGCCTCGATCACGCCGTCATAGTCGCGTACCGCGACATCGACGCGTGTGCGCGCAAACTTCAGTGCGTTGTCGATCAGATTGCCGATCGCCTGCGCGACCAGCAAAGGGTCCACCAACGCGGGCAGACTGTCCGGGCAATGCAGCGACAGGGTGAGAGAGCGCAGTTCCGCCAGCGGCTGATAAAACTCCACGGCTTCCGAAACGATATGGACCACGTCGCTGGGCAAAAATCCGGAGTTACGCAGTCCCGCATCGATTTCAGCGAGCCGCAAAAGCGCGTTGAAGATGCCGATGACACGATCGATGTCAGCCAATGCGCTTTCAAACCGCTCCAGCGTTTCGACATCGACCTTCTTCTTCAGGTCGAGGATCATCACCTCCATCCTCGAACGGAACTCGGTCAACGGGGTCCGCAAATCGTGAGCGATGGCATTCGACGTGTTGCGAACGCTATGGATCATCTCGATCAGCGCTTCCTGCGCGGCTTCGCGGCTGCGCACTTCTTCCTGGAGGCGCGCGTTCTGCTCTTTGAGGGCTTTTTGCAGCCGCCCCAGCTTCAGGTGTGTTTTTACCCTTGCGAGCAATTCCGCCATTTGCAGCGGCTTGGTCACATAGTCGACTGCGCCGACGTCGAAGCCGGACGTCTTGTCCTCCGTCTGGGAAAGCGACGTCATGAAGATGACCGGAATCTCACTGGTTTGCGGATTTGCCTTCAATCTCCGACACACCTCGAAGCCATCCACGCCGGGCATCATGACATCGAGCAAGATCAGATCCGGGCACACGAGTTCGGCCCGCCTGAGCGCTTCTTCTCCATCACGGGCAATCGAGACCCACAGGTCGTTGCTTTCCAGAAAGTCAACCACGAGGCCCAGATTCGACGCCATATCGTCGACCACCAGCACGAGCGGCGGATTGTTATTGGATCTATATGGCATGACCACTATTTCCCGTCCAAATGCCGCTCGATGAACGCAAGCAATTCCCGCGATTCGAAGCTTTCCGCGAGCTTGCGCACCCTTAGGGCAAATGCCTCATAACGTCTATCGATTTCCAGCAGTGAGTCGGCGTGCCTCATGACGTCGCGCATCTGGCCTCGCAACGCCATGCGATGCAGAACCTCGATGGCCTCCTGCGCTGGAACGATCAGCGTAGCGGACGCGTCGGGATGACCAGGACACGCCGCGACCGGCGCCGAATCACCCGGCCCGCACGCGGCCTCCGCGAACGGGTTCCCCGGTAGCACCGACGCGAGCGCACGATTTCCGCTGTTGCGCGCCATCGTTTCGACCGCAGCGTCGATGTCTTGCCGTGTGGTGCCGCTCGTGTCATCGGCGTCGCACGCCATTGCATTTGAGTCTCGCACGGCAAGATCGAACCAGAACCGGCTTCCTCTTCCGTGTTCACTTTCCACATGAATCTCGCTGCCCATGAGTCGAACCAGATGCTGGCTGATGGCCAGCCCCAGGCCCACACCCGCGCTGCGCCGCTCGCTATCGCCGGCCTGCTCGAACGGTTGAAAGATGCGCTCGATATGATCGGGTTTGATGCCGATTCCGGTGTCCCGTACCTCGAAGCGCACGTTATCGGCGCGCCCCTGTCCGACCATGAATGCAACTTCTCCGTGGTCCGTAAATTTCACCGCGTTCGAAAGCAGGTTGAGCAATACCTGGCGCAAGCGCTTTTCGTCAGCGCGGATCACCTTCGGCAGGCGAGGCGCAATCATGCAGGTCTGCGTGAGGCCTTTCTCGCGGGCAGGCACGCTGATCAGCTCGGCAAGCATTTCCAGAAACGGTGCAAGCAACACGTCACCCGGCTGCAGTTCGATTCTGCCCGCGCCAATGCGGGCGAACTCCAGCAAGTCGTTGATCAGCGTCAGCAGGTGAGTCCCGCTTTGCTCGATGACCAACACACGCGATCTCTGCTGCGTTCCGAGCGCCTCGTCGCGGCGCAGGATCTGCGCGTAGCCGAGGATGCCGTTCAGCGGCGTTCTGAGTTCGTGGCTGATGTTGGCGAGGAATTGATCCTTTGCCTTGTTCGCCGCTTCGGCCTCGTCTCGTGCGATCAGCACCGTCGCCTCGAGCGCCTTGCGCTCGGTAATGTCGATGAGCGTGCCGCTCAGGCAGAGCGAACAGCTTGCCGAATTGCGCTGTGTGCCGCGCGTGAGCACCCAACGGCATGAGCCATCGCGATGAAGCAGGCGGTGCTCGATCTCGATCGCGCCGCTGGAATCCCTGTTCTGGCTGGTGAACATCTCGGCAACCCGGAGCCGGTCGTCAGGGTGAACGATCGCCATGAATCCGTCGAAACTGTCGGGGCAGGCATCGTCGCCATAGCCTAGCCACTCCCGGATATTCCAGCTGCGCAATGACCAGTGACGCTCATCAACGCCTGCCAGTTCGAGTTCCCATGCGCCGACGTTCGACCCGCGCATGGCCGCGCCAAGACGCTCGTTGGTTTCGCGCAGGATTTCCGCCTGGGCCGCGCGCCGTGTCTCGGTCACGTCGCGAATCACGAGCACCACGCCGACGACCTGACCGGCATCGTCGACAATGGGCGTGCGCCGGTTTTCAACCGGCACTTCACGCCCGTGTCTGCCAATCAGTCTGGTTCGTGCCGGCAGATCGACCGGCGCCCCCTTGCGCAGCACCGCGGTGCCGACATCGCTCAATGGCGTGTTCGTATCCTCGTCGACCAGCACCAGAACATTCGCGAGAGGTTGCCCCTGCGCCTGTTCTCGCGACCATCCGGTCAACGCTTCGGCCACGGGATTGAACAGCGTAATGAGCGAATCGCAGTCCGTCGCGATCACGCCGTCACCGATACTGGCAAGCGTGACCGCGTAACGCTGCTCGCTCTCGCGCAGGCGGCGCTCAGCGGCATGCTTGTACAGCGCCATTTCGACGACGGTGCGCAGTTGCTGGTCGTCGAATGGCTTCAGGACATAACCGAACGGCTCGGTCACCGTCGCGCGCCGCACCGTCTCTTCGTCTGCGTACGCCGTGAGGAACACCACCGGCAGATTGAGCGCTTCGCGCAAGCGTCGGGCCGTATCGATACCGTCCAGCTCTCCCTCGAGCTGAACATCCATGAGTACGAGGTCCAGCGGCGTTTGCATGGCGACCGCTAGCGCCTCCTCGCCGCTCGCGCAGTTGCCTGCAACCGCATGACCGCAGCGCGTCAACTGTTGCGCGATGTCGCGTGCGACCACCCGATCGTCTTCCACAATGAGGATGCGCGCCGGCGCCATGATCAAGCCCGCCTGTTAGAGAGTGAAGTGAATGACGAAGCTCGTGCCCGTATCGCGACCGATCTGTAGCGAGGCATGCAGCTGGCGCGAAAGGTCGGAAACGAGCTGCAACCCGAGAGAATCCGCCTCTTCGATAGAAAAATCGGGCGACAGCCCAATGCCGTCGTCCGACACGCTGAGCCGGCACCTGCGCTCATCGTCCGACGCCAGCTCGACGCGCAAGCGCCCGTGCCGTCCGTCCGGAAAGGCGTGCTTGAGTGCGTTCGACACCAGCTCGTTGACGATCATCCCGCAAGCCACGGCCCGATTCATGTCGAGTTGCACGTCGTCGACGAGCACGTCGAGCGAGACGTTCAACCGGCTCAATTCATAGGCGCGCGAGAGATGCGCGCACAGATTCCGGATGTGCGACGCCATATCGATGCGCGCAAAATTGCCGGCCCGATAGAGATTCTCGTGAACCATCGCCATCGAGCGTACCCGGTTCCTGCTGTCGAGCAGGAGTTCCGCTGTCGAGCGGTCGTCCGTGCGTCCGGCCTGAAGGTTGAGCAGGCTGCTGATCAACTGCAGGTTGTTCTTGACCCGGTGATGCACCTCGTGCAGCAGAGCGTCTTTTTCGTCGAGCAGCGCTTCGATTTCCTCCAGGCTGGCATTTTCGATCGATATCGCCGCCTGCGAAGCGAGCAGCCTGAGCACAGCCATGCGCGACGGCGTAAAAGCGCCGGGCGCGAGTTCGTTCTCGAGGTACAGGGCGCCGATCACCCGGGCCTGCTTGACGAGCGGCAGGGACAGCACCGAGCGAGCCTGCCGGCCGTCGAAGTACTCATCCGACGCGAACGGATTCTCCACTGCGGCATCATCCACCAGCACCGGTTCGCGCGTACGAAGGCTGTGATGGAGCATCGCGAGCGGCACCTCCTTGAAAGATGCGGCCCGGCGCTCCACGTTGACCGTGCTGCCCTCCCGGATTGCCGTGGCCTCCGCTTCGACGCAAAGCTGCTCCGCGTGCGGCAGGATCAACAACGCGCGCCTCGCGCCCGCGTGCTCGAGCACGATCGACATCAGCGTATGCATTAGACGCTCCAGGGCCCGCTCGCTCGAAATCGCCTGCGACGCCTTGACGACCGTCTCCACCTCCAGTTGATTCGCCACCGCTCCGCTCTGTGGACTCCCGATGCCCTGCGCCGCGAGCTCGGGGTATCGAGCCTCGAGCGACCTGACTTTCGCCATTGCCCCCCAGTTCAACCAGGCCAGCCTCGCGTTGCGCAAGTAGACCGCGCCGATCGCTGCAAACCCGCGTTCCATGTAGAACCGGCCAGCGACTTCATTGGCGAGGCCTTCGACATGCGGCAGGCGTTGCTCGCGAGCACTCTCGATCGCACGCTCGTACAAGCGCATTGCCTCGAACTCGCGGGCCTCCGTACGAGCGATTTCGGCCTCGACCAGCGCGGCGCGCGAAGCGAAGTTCGAGGGACTGTGACTGGCCCAGTCGCGCAACTTGTCGACATGGTCGGCGAGAGCCGCCAGGTTGGCAGCCCGCTCGCCGGGCGCCAAGGTGTCGTGCGATTGCAGACGCGCCAGCGCGGAAAAGAAATGGTATTCCGCCAGTTCGAAGTGGCCCGACGAAGTCCACAGCAATGGCGAGGCCCTGTTTGCCGCCGCGAGCGCACCTGCGATATCGCCCGCGAAATAACGTGCCTCCAGCTGCCGTATCCAGTACCAGCACGCTGCTATGGCGAGCGCCGGATCGTCTTCGAGATGCTGCTCGAGGCTCGCCTCGTCCGCATAGTCCGCTTCGGCCGAGCCGAGCCAGGGCGCCGATCCACGCAGCCCGCGAATCAGGGACAACTGCGCGGTCATGATGTCGACGATCAGCCCGAACCCCGCCGCGCGAACGATGCGCAGACGCTCGACGGCCTGATCCTCGACCTCGGCCAGCGCGTCGCCGGCCGCAAGCAGACTCGTGACGAGACAGCAGCTGCTGAAGCCGACGTACGTGAGATCGCCGCTTTGCGTCGCGGCTTCAAAGGCACGCCGCAGCAGCGGGAGTCCCGCGCGCATGGGTTGCGTCCATGGCATCACGTGATAGGCGAAGCACATGTACACGCGCGCCCTGAACCGGCCAAGGCCCCTCTCGTCGACGAGCGAAAGTCCCAGTCTGCCGAACTCGAAGCCCGCGCGGTAATCGCCGAAAATTGGGCCCGCCACCATGCCAAGATAGGCAAAGCCCAGCGAGGAAGCGTCGGCGTTCCCATGACGGATGCTCAGGTTCGCCATGCGGCACAGCACCAGACAAACCAGGTTCTCGTCAGTAAAGAACGCGGGGGGCAAGACCGCGGTCAACACATCGAGTGTCGCCTCCAACGCCTCGTCCTCGAGCAAAGGGAGGTCGATCAGGGCCGAAATCGGTCTTTGCCCGATTTGGCCGAGCAGCGTCGCAAACTCCGCTTTGGCCGCCTCGCGGGCAGGATGCGCGACCCAATCGATGCCGACATCACGCAGATAGTCGAGGCAGATATCGATGGCGGCCGGCATCCGATCGAGCGCCGTATGCAGCGTGACGCGCAGAAACGCCACCGCAGCCTTGTCGGGCACGTTATTCGCTTGGGCAGCAAGAGCGCACAGGCGCGCGTCGGCACCCTCGGCGTTTCCGGTCAGGAATTCGCATTCTGCGCGAAGCAGCTCGAGCGAAAATTTTTCGCCATAGTGCGTGTCCCACGCCCCGCTACCGAAAATATCGCTGCCAAGCGCCAGATACGTGAGCGCGGAACCGTAGGCAGCCGACGCCCTCGCACGGCGTCCGGCGCGCAGATTAAGTCCGGCCACGCGGGTGCGCACCTCGACATCGTCGATCGCATCGATCGCGCGATTGTATTGATTGACGATTTCGAAAATATTCCGTTCTACGTCAGGGTCACTGTCGCCGCCATCCAGCATCGCGCCGATGCGCAGATGCGCCCTCGCTCTATCCGCCTCCGCAATGAGCGCGTAGGCGGTCTCCTGAATCCTGTCGTGTACGAAAGCGTAGCCATCGGTCAATCGATAGACGATACCCTGTGAGGCAGCTTCCGCCAGCACGGCCTCGACTGTCTCGCTCGACTCGCCACTCACGCGTGCGAGAACCGAAGTGGAAACACTGGCGCCGAGACAGGCGAAGTCGGCAAGCGCTCGTCGAGTCGAGCTGGACAGACGACCCAGTCTATCGACCATCAGGTCAACGACGCTGTCGGGAAACCCTCTGCTTGCGATTTGATCCGCATTCCACGCCCACTCGCGACGTGCCCGGTCGAAGCTGAGAAAGCCTTCGTCTGCCAGAACACGAAGGAACTGGACGGCGAAGAACGGATTTCCCCCCGTCTTTTCAAACATGACTTGCGCGAGTTGCGCCGTGTGTGGCGTGCTGCTGTGGGTCGCGTCGCGCACGAGACGCGCCACCTCGCTCACACCAAGAGGGGCCAATAACAATTCATGAACAGGAACCCGCCCCGCGCGAATGGTCCTGACAACATCCGCCAAGGCATGCGTGGGCCCTACTTCATTGTCACGAAAGGCCCCAATGAGCATCAGGTGCTGGATGTCCGGTGCCTTGCCCAGTGCCTCGAGCACCGAGATCGTGCCGGAATCGAGCCATTGGAGATCGTCGAGGAACAGCACCAGCGGTTGTGCCGGAAAGGCGAAGGCACCGATGAATCGCGTCAACACCGCGACGAACCGCTTCTGGGCGTCTTGTGGCGGAAGCTCCGCCACGGCGGGCTGAGGACCGACGACACGTTCGAGCTCGGGGATCAGATCGAGGATCAGTTGCCCGTGAGAACCGAGCGCATCCTGAAGATGCTTTCGCCACCTGGCGATGTCGGGCTCCCCCTCCTCCAGGACCTGTTCTACGAGCACCTGCATGCACCGCGCGATCGTCGCGTACGGAATGTCCCGCTTGAACTGATCGAATTTGCCCGAGGCAAACCGGCTGCCCGAACAGACAATCATCTGATGGAATTCTTCGACCAACGACGATTTGCCGATCCCCGAATAGCCGGATATGAGAACGAATTCCGTGAGACGACTGTGAGCGACCCGGTCCAAAACGGCGCGCAACGCTCGTATTTCCTTTTCTCGCCCATACAGGCGCTCAGGAATCAGCAATCTGTTGTCCGCCGCGCCAGGTAAGAATGGTTCGATGCGCCCACCGCGCCGCAATTGCTCGACACATAGCCGCAAGTCGTGCTCCACCCCGCGCGCTGTCTGGTAGCGGTCCTCGGCGGCTTTTGCGAGCAGGCGCTCGACGATCGCGGCTAGCGGAGCGGGAATGTCGGCGGCACATTCCTTGAGCGAAATGGGTGTTCTCGCGGTATGGCAGTGCAGCCATTCGGCCGGTGAACTCGCCACATAAGGATATTTGCCCGTGAGCATCCAGAAGATCAGAACGCCCAGCGAATACAGATCGGAACGGCCATCGGGCCGCCGATTCACGAGGCCGGTACGCTCGGGCGCGACGTAGGGCAACGCGTCCGCATACAGCACCGGCTGGCTGATTTCCTGGCCTTCAGGAGCGGCGGCGGCAGTCATTCCAAAGCCCGTGAGCGCGACCGCCCCAGTGTTTGGGTTCACGAGCAGGTGCGCGGGGCGAAGATCGCTATGGACGAGGTCGCGTTGATGCAAGGCTTCGAGCGCGGCCGCGACATTCGCTGCGATAGAAAGAACGTGACCCAGCGCCAGGGATTGCGTTTGCATCGACGCCAGCACACTGCCGCCTGGATCGTCGAGGAACAGCGTGATGCGTTGACGCTCCCGCAACAGGACGTCCGGTTGCGCAAAGCGGGGACTATCGAGGCGCGCGCGCAGTCCATAGGCGTTCTCGAGCAACGCCAGCGTTTGCGCGGAGGGTTGTCCAGCCGATGGCCTCACGGCCAGCCGGGTTTGCGCGGCGCCTCGCGTCCTGATGCGGGAGAGGACGAGGACACCATCGTCCCACAGCGTTTGCGTTTTCGATTCTTCGAGGTTCATGGCGGCTGCCGTATCGATACGCAGCTTCACGGAGCTTTGGAAGTCATGCGTCGGCCGACAGCATGTACCCGGCATTTCGCACGGTGCGCAAAAGAGAACGCTCAAACCCCGCATCGATCTTCTGCCGGAGCTTGCTCACATGCACGTCGATCACATTGGTCTGTGGGTCGAAGTGGTATTCCCAGATATTTTCCAGCAGCATCGTGCGCGTGACGACCTGATCGGCATGTCGCATCAGGTATTCAAGCAATTTGAACTCTCGCGGCTTCAGAGTGATCGCCTTGCCGGCCCGCGTCACCCTTCGCGAAAGCAGATCGATGCACAGGTCTCCCACCCTGAGCGTGGTCTCGAATACGTCGCTCTGCGAGCGGCGCATCAGTACCTCGAGCCTCGCCAGCACCTCGCCGAAAGCGAATGGCTTGACGACATAGTCGTCGCCGCCGGCCTTCAGGCCGCGAATGCGCTCGTCCACGGCGTCGAGGGCGCTCAGGATCAGTACCGGCACCTTGCTCCCGGTGGCCCGCAGCGCGGTCACGATACCAAGCCCATCGACTCCGCCCGGCAACATGCGGTCGAGGACGATCGCATCGTACGCGCCCTGCATGGCGAAGAACATGCCGTCGCGGCCGTTATCTGCAAAGTCGACCACGTGCCCTGCCTCCGCAAGCCCCTTCTTCAGAAAGCCGGCAACTTGCACATTGTCTTCCACTAACAAAATCTTCATCCCAGCCACTCGCGTTTCCAGTGGGTCGCAGCGCAATAGGGCACACGCAAAGCCTAGTCTTCCTTTGCATTGATCGTTTGCCTCAATTATCCGTCGAGAGCGGAGCATTGCTCTTTTGGACACCCCTTAAATTTCGTTAACGCTCCCTTAAGCGTTGAATGCATACGCGATGCGGCATTGACATTCGCTATCGAAATGCTCTCGCGCGGCCGTAGATTAACAAAAGTTAATTTAACAATCACCGGGAGGAAAACACCGCTCACCTATCATCCGTCTCGACACTGCCGGCGCGCCAACAGTCCAGCAACGACCAACCGGCATGTGGCGCCCGGCCTCACCCCAATCAACGTCGGACGATTTAGCCATGAATCACGCGATAGCCGACTTTCGAACATTCGCTCCCCGCCCGCCAGTCATCCAGATCGGCGAATGCGACGTCGATCTCGGCGTCCGGGCGCTGCGCCGCGGCGGCAGAGTGGTGGAACTCGGTTCGCGCGCGTTCGAGTTGCTCGCTACCATCGCCTTGGCAGGTGGTCGAATCGTGTCGAAGGACGAACTCATGGATGCGGTCTGGCCCGATACGATCGTCGAGGAAAACAATATCCACGTGCAGCTTTCGGCAATCCGCAAGGCGCTGGGCCCGGATAGAAAACTGATCGTGACGGTGCCGGGGCGCGGCTATCAGCTCGTCTCGCCAGTGTCCGGCGGCACGATCGTGCATTTGCCACGCCGTCAGTGCACGCTCGCGCCTGAGCCCTATCAGGCGCGGACGAGCGAAGCGCTGCTCGGTCGGGAATCCGCGATCGCCGAAATACGCTCGATGATGGCCTCGGCACCGGTCCTGACGCTCATTGGCGCGGGCGGCATCGGTAAGACAGCTATTGCCCGGGAAATCGCGCACCAGTTCGCCAGCGAGCAGGCCGTCGATGTCCACTTTGTCGAACTCGCCGCGCACAGAACGCGCCATGCGGTGATCCGTGCGTTCGTCGAGGCCTGCGGACTCCGACTGCACGACGATGAACCCGACATCCAGAGCGTCGCCAATGTGCTGGCAAGAATGCGCGGGTTGCTCGTTATCGACAACGCGGAGCACGTCGTGGAACACGTGGCCGAGATCGTCGGACTGATCGGCCAGGCCGGTCACCAGGCCATGATCCTCGTCACCAGCAGGTTCCGTCTGCGCGTATCGAGCGAAGTCGTCTATCGTGTCGGCCCGCTGGCGCTAGCTGACTCCCGCGACGACCCGCAAGCCATACTCCGCTCCCCGGCTGTCCGTCTGTTCCTGAACCGGCTCAGTTCGAACGGCGTGAACGTCGATATGAATCACGATCGCCTCCGGCTCGTCGAAGAAATATGCCGCCGTCTGGAAGGCATCCCACTGGCGCTCGAACTGGCGGCGGGCCGTGCGTGTGCACTAGGCCTGCACGGCATCTGCGCAGGGCTCGACGAACCTCTGCTGTACCTCGCGGGCGGGTATCGGACCGCTCAGCCCAGACATCGGACCCTGCGGGCAGCGCTCGACTGGAGCTTCGACATGCTCGACATCAGCGAGCAGACGGTGTTCAGGCGTCTGAGCGTCTTCGGCCACGCTTTCTGCGCCGAAGCGGCGTCCCGGATCGCACGCGACGCCACTCTCCCGGCTGAAGCCGTGATGGATTGTGTCGGCGAGCTTATCGACAAGTCGCTCATCGAAGTCCAGTTCGATGGCGCGGAGGCGCGGTACTACCTGTGGGCCGCAGCTCGCGCGTATGGTCGTGAAAAGCTGCTCGCGGCCGGAGAAAGCCGCACGATTTTCGAGCGGCATACCCGCCACATCGGCGAACACTCTCCGGCACTTGTCCCCGACGGCGCCGCGTTGCAGGCATTTTCTGTCGGGGCTTATGCGAGTGACGCAATGCCCGCCGTCTGACGGGCCGGCGCGACCTCAGCCGCGCCATCCTCGACTTGTTCCGCATGACGAGCGCCCAAGGCATCGATCAGTTCGAACAGTGCCTGGACATCTGCGCTTGCGCTGCCGCGATCGAAGCCGCCTGAAAGATCTTGCAGCAGGACCAGTGCATCTGCCGATTTCCCGTCCTCGTCCAGCAGCCGCGCCATCGCGGCTGTAGCACGCAGCTCCAACATCCGGGCGCCCTGCTGTTGCGATAACTGCATCGCCTCCAGGAAGCAGCCTCTTGCTTCGACGAGTGCGTCGCACCACGCATCGCCTCCCTTCGGCTCGAGCTTGGCTCGCGCTTGCGCGACGAGACCAAGCGCCCGCCATACTTCAGGCAGAAAGAACAGCTTGCTGTGCCGTCCGCAGAATGCCAACGTATCGTGCAGTCGCGCGGAAGCCTCGGCGAAGCGGCCGCGCGCGATCAGCCCCTCCGCGCACGCAACGACGAAGGGTGCAATCAGGCGCCTGAAGCCTCGTGCAATCAGCGCATCCAGCGACGCCTCGAGCACCGGCAAGCCACTTTCAATCTTTCCTTCGAGAAGATCGCAATAGCCGCCGAGACAATTGCCGTACTCACGCCAGATCGTGAAACCGTGCAGTGCCGTCTGCGAGCGCATGATCTCCAGATAGCGGCGGCCGCGCCCCAAATCGCCCGAGAGCAATGCGATCGGCACGGCGACCACGCCGAGCACATGCGTGAGCCAGGGCTCCATCGTCTCCGGCCTGATCAGGTTGACGCCCTGGTCGACGTACTCCAACGCCTCTTCGGCATCGCCCTGCAACCAGACGATGCGCGCCAGCGTGCCGTAGCAGATGGCAAGAGGATCGACGGCGAAGCTCGTGATCTGCTCCGCTTCGTCCGGGTGAAGAGCGAGATGCCGCATGGCCGCTTCGATCCGGGACTTCGCAAGATCGTGCTGCGCGGAGCAGTGCTGCGCGACTGCGGCAAGCAGGCTTGTCAGCGTCTCCTGCCATGCATGACCGCGGTCCCGCGCGAAGGTCTGAAAACGCAGCGCATAATCAATTGCGTCGTGCACGTTGCCGCCGTATAGCGCGGCATTCCAGAGCCCCCAGTACGCACGAGCCTGAAAATCGTCGTTAGCGGACGAGATGGCCAGATCGAGAACCTCGTTCCAAAGTTGCGCGCAACGCCCGATCGGACCACACAGATTAGGCAACGTCGCAGCCAACGCCGCTCGAACACGCATCTCGCTCACGGCATCTATCGCTCGGGCCGGCAACTCGCTGAGCGCAGACACCGCACGTTCCGCTCGCGCGGCGCATTCCTCGATCAGGCAGCAACGCAGCAGGACGCCCGTCAACGTCGACGTCAGCTCGACGGCGAGATGCAGATCGCCAGCGGAAAATGCCCACTCGGACGCGGCACGCGCATCGTCGAGCGTCTGCCGCAGCTCAGAGGAGCCGTCCGCCAGTTGCAGCGAATACGTACGGCCCACCCCCGCGTCGAAACGCGACGCGAAATAGCGCGCGATACGCGATGCGATTTCCTGTGTTTCGTTGTTTGCCTGAAGCATCTCGAGCGCATACGCTCGAGTCGATTCATTCATCCTGTACTCTGCGACCGGACCCTCGAGGCCGACGCTTACCATCGACTTTGCCACGAGTTCGCAGATCCCATCGATCGCGGCACCGATAGTCAAGCCCGAATCGCACGCGACGGCGCACATCGCTTCGAGCGTGAACGCACCCCCGAACATCGCGAGTCGCCGGAACAGAGCCTGAGCGCCTGGATCGAGCAGCGCGAAACTCCAGTCGAATGTGGCACGAAGCGTCTGATGGCGTGGCAACGCGGTGCGATAGCCGCCCGTCAGGATCGACATCTGGTCGTCGAGGCGCTGATAGACGCCTTTGATACCGAACGAAAAGACGCGACCTGCCGCCAGTTCGATTGCCAGCGGCATACCGTCGAGCCGACGGCATATGTCGCCAGCCATCAACGTTTCTGTTTTGTCCAAGCTGGGCTTTCCCCCTAGCGCCCTTACGCGCGCGAGGAAAAGGTGGACTGCAGACTGCGCAAGGACCTCCTGTTCGGAGGCGTCGCGCGCGGGCACGCTGAGAGGTTCGATGCGAATGGTCCTTTCCCGTGGAATATGCAATGGCTCCCGACTCGTGACCAGAACGCGCAACGCAGGGTTACCGTCCGTCAGCGCTTCGACGATCTCGGCCACGTGAGCAATCGCGTGCTCGGCGTTGTCGAGAACCAGCGTCCGGGGATGGTCCGCGAGCATCGCCGCGATCATGTCGACGCAAGGAACGTCGCCGTCGGAAGACAGGTGACAGCTTTGCGCGATGGACGCGAGGATCGACTGCCTTTCCGTCAGTCCCGCCAGTTCGACGAAACAGACAAGCTCGGAGTGCACTTCGGCAATCTGGTGCGCGACAGCGATCGACAGCGTCGTCTTTCCGATACCGCCAGCGCCAGTCAGCGTCAGAACGGGTGCCGAATCGAAGGCTGCGCGAATCCGCGCGATGTCCGCATCGCGGCCGATCAATCCTGTTGCCAACGGCGGCAACGTGCACAGTGTGTCGCTTGGCGCAGCGCTTTCGGACGGCAGCGATGCAGCCGGATGCTGGATCAGCCGATAACCTCGGCCCGGCACAGTGACGATGCAGTCACGATCTTCACCGAGCGCTTTGCGCAGCGCCGAAAGGTGCACCTTGAGGTTGTTCTCCTCGACGACCGTATCCGGCCAGACGGCGCTCATCAGTTCGTCTTTCGCGACGAGCCGTCCGTTGGAGCAGGCTAGGAACGCTAGAATTTCGAATGCGCGTGACCCGACGTGCAGGACCTCGTCGCCCTTGCGTACCATGCGCCTACTTATGTCGACTTCAACGTGGCCGAATCTGATCATGATGCTGCGACGTCAATGGATATCAATAGCGACGCACGTGCCGATGGCGGGCTCGACATACCCTCAAAGCTCCGCCACACGAATAAATCTGACTCTCGTCAGTCAGACCGCATTGCTCGCGGTCACGCGCTTGAATGATGCCCCGCCCGCGAAACGATTTCTTGAAGATTCTTACCCAGTGTTGCACAGATTAGCTCGGTTCGCGGGGTGATGCATTAGACGCGCACGCGTTCTGCCGCATTGGATGCAATCGGTACCTGGCAGCCCTCGCGACTAGCGACGGAATATATAACTAAAACGAAACATAAACGAAAGCTATACGAAATTATTTGATTTACTTGCCCTTCGGTGGATGCGTGTCATCCGGCCTGACATCACGCAACGCATCAAAGCAGGCCGCCATGGCCGTTGCGTGTGCGCTACCGCGTCCGACGTCAAAACTTGATGTATCGCATGTCGAGGATTGATCTTTCCCGACTCGCATCGCAGGCAGCAGCGTCGCTTGCCCAACTCCCGAGGGACCACGGAGCATGGGAGCCGGATTCCACATACGGGCGCAATCTCGAGATTCTGATCGAGCGATTGTCGAACGGCGACGCGGTTTCGACGCAGTTCGGCACGCTGCTGCGCGATGCGCTCGCCCGTCCGCACGAGCTGGCCTCCATTCTGGCTGAGACCGGTCTGTTGCTCACCACGATTTCGCCCGCAAACTACTCAAGCTGGCCAGGTCGCAATTGACAGCCTCGATGGCCGCGCTTGAACGAGTGAGAGACGTTGGCACTGTTGCGACGATCGACCGATACCGGTCGTGAGTGCGCGTTGGCGACCGGCCGCTGTCGGGAGGCGAAATACCAATGACCGGTTTACGGCGATGAGTTCGAAGCGCGGATGGACTCAGCCCGACACGAAGCGGCCTCTCATCACATGGTCATCGAGCGACCGTTGAGCGCGGCACCTTGGTCATTCGGCCGAGTGCGGATGATCTTGCGCTGTCCATCGCATACAATCCCACGTCCAAACCGCAAACAAATATGATGCGCAGGCCATCTGTCATCGCAGGAATCGCGTACGTCCAGTTGTTGACTGCTGTACACATACTCAAGGCATTCGATAGCCCGTATATCAATCGAGTCCCGTTATACATTGGTTCGCCGCTCTCTGTGCATGCGCAATGGACCTACATGGCCAGTCTGTTGCCGGTCGCTGTCGTTGTTGGTGTGGGCTTGGTCCACGGCAAGTCTTGGGTACGCTGGATTCTCGCGGCGACTATTCTCGCCACTGCGGCTATCACCATCCCCGTACAAAATGCTCAAGGCATCTATTCATACGTACTCGCCCTACTGATAGGTTCCACAATTCTGGCGCTGTTTTTCCTTGCTCCTTCGGCAAGGACATATTTTGCTCATCCACGAGCCGCGAAGCGATCGCTCTCGATGCGAGACCTCTTCGCGCGAGCGATGTTTGCCTTTTGCGCCGTGAACACGTCCTTCATCCTCGCAGATCGCTTCGCCGGTAAGGTTGAACTTGCAACAGCCATTGCCGTGCTCGCCACTCTTTCATTGCCGGCCCTCGTGCTGGGAATTGTCGCCCGTTGGCATGTCACGACGGCTTGCCATGAAGCTGCAACGGTCCTGCTATCGACGGCACTGTTCCTTGCTTGCCGGTTTTTGCTTGTCGCTACTTACGTTCACGTTAGTAATCTGACGGCTTTTCCGGAAGCTATGCGGATAGACAGTGTAATTCTCACATCCGTGATTGCTGTGCTGGGGCTATTGCTTTCGAGGTTGTCAGTACATCGGGCGTCTCGGCCGCAGCCGCTCACCGCCGGTGAGTCGTGAGATGGAACTCTCGGGCGACGAAGTTGGCGGAGAGGCGGCATAACGGCGTGTAGCAAACAGAATGGCGATGAATACGCTTCCTCTTCCAGCTGAAGCGTGCGAGTGGCGCCGATAAAGCCGTTGGCCAGGTGGCGCGCTATATGGGCTGGGTGACAACATGTATCGCAGCTGGCAAACTGGTTCATGGCGTGATAGTTGCGCGTGAGATTGGCCAGAACCTGCGATATGCGATGCTGGCGGTCCCTAGGCTTATGGTCTACGAGTACAAGGTGGCATTTAGTCTGGACCTGGTAGCTGGGCCCGATGTTAGTGCGCGGACTGTGTGATCGGTTGGCCGACTGGCCATGTTGCTTGACGCTATCTAGTAGGGCGACCACCACCGATTGGAATCGGCAACGGCTAATCAACTGGGCCGTCGACACCCAGGCATTTTCTGCCTTTCGGCGTCGCGTCCTCAACGGCTCGACCCTGTCCTCGCTTTGAGCAAATGCGAGTTATGGCTTAAAGGCGAGCTGTGGCCAGGCAGCCGCGAATGCGTCTATTCCTCGCTGCCGCCGCTGTCCGATGACGTTGGCGACAATCCTGTCGTTGCATACGGGTGCTCAGCCATTAGACGATGCATCGTTCCCCTTCCTCTAGTTAAACATTTCCGGCCGCAAGTCGCTTACCTCGATGATCACATCGGCCGGCAGATTGGCCCGGCGCGCTGCGGCGCGGATGGCGTCGGCGCTGGGCGCCTCATACAGGCAATAAGTCTTCTTCTTGTCCGCGCTGAGAAACGAAAAGAGCCACTCGACGCCTTCCTCGTCGTTGATTCTCTTCACGGTTGCAGCACTTTCGCCCGTGACCTCGAGTTGTTCTGCAAAATTACGTTCAATCATAAACCGCGGCATATGATTCTCCTTGAGTAGCGACTGCACATTGCCCGTCAAACTGTGCGATAGCCTGTGCTAACTTTTGAGCCCTGTTCTTGCCTGCGCGCCACGAATACGCTCGACGAGTGCGAACATCTTAAGTTTTTTGGCTGCGGCGGCTGCCATCGAGAGCAGATCTTGCGCACGTGCTCTATCTCTAATGCCATTGCGTGCCGCCAGCATGAGCGCGTATTCGTGCCGGCTGTGCGCGAGCCAAGGCCATGCTCGCAAGCGCTCGTCCATGCGCAACGCGTATTCGAAATGCTGTTCGGCGGCTGACCAGTCGCCCAGAGCACGGGCCAATATGCCCAGAAACCGTGCCGCAGAGCCGCAGCAGAGCGTAAAGACTGGAACCGTGACGACCTGATCCTGGAACGGCAGAAGAAGGGCATAAATATGTTTGGCATGTTCGACGTCCCGCAGGCGGGCAGCAACCTCCGCCAGATATGTCAATGTGACGAGTCGCTTGCTGTCCACGGGGATGCTGTATTCGGATTGCGCAAGCCGGACGAGATTGTCGCGGGCCTGCGCCTCGAAGCCGAGATCACTGCAGATCAACATGAATCCCGGCCGCCACGTAGCGTCCTCGGAATGCTCGTCGACAAACCGCTTGAATATGGGCGCGACCTCGGCGAGCCGGCCCTGTTCACGACGTATCGCGAACATCTGCATGCCGTAGACACCCGTAGCGAGATTCGCGTCGGCGTTCTGCGCCATCCGCAACGAGTCGCGCGTTTTGTGCTCCGCCTCGGCGAAGTCACCAACGAGTATGGCCCGCATCGCCTGTGCCCCCGTCACGCACCACTTGTCGACGAAGTGCTGTCCGCTGGCGGCGATCTGCCGATACCGTTCCAGCGCGCTCTCGAAACGGTCCACCTCGCCAATTTCCAGGTAGCCGGCAAGACATCGGGCGCATGCATGACCGATGGTTTGCGCATCGCCGAGATCTTCCGCCATCTGCCTCAACTCCAGCAACACGCTTTCACGCTCCAGAAACCTGTTCGCGGGTAAGGGGAGAGCCCCGACATGCATCAACTCGCACGCCAATGCATCGAACAGGCTTGGCAGATCGTTCAGGCGTCTGGCGAGGGCGACGGCCTCTTGGGCAAATTCACTACTTTGTTCGCGTGCACCCGTCATATGAACGGTGCGAACGAGGCGACTCAACAGGCGGCAACGCTCGACCGATTCCTCGGTGCCGACCAGGGCGAGGGCCTCTTCCAGCAACGAAAGCGATGCATCGCCGGAACCTTCGAGGAAGGTCTCGGCGGTGTCGAACTCCAACGCTGCCTGCACGAGATACGATGTGAGCTTCCGTTCGCGCGCAATTCGCGCGGCCTCGCGGAAGGTCGCAATCGCCTCGCGTTGGGCCAGTCTGAACTCTGCCCTGCCTCTTGTCAGCAGGAGAGGCAGCAGGTGAGCGGCCCGATCCGGCTCGCTGTAGGAGCATCGGTTGACCAGTTCAAGTCCGCGCTGCACATGGGCGATCGCCTCATCGTAGGCGGCACCCGCAAGCGCCCGTTCTCCGGCACGCTGCCAATAGCCAATCGCGCGATCCGGCAGGTCGGCCGCGGAGAAGTTCTGAGCGATCAATTCGGGTTGCCGCTCGACGATGTCCGGATAGTGTTCTTCGAGAGCAGCGCCGATTAGCGCGTGGAAGTGGCGGCGACGCGCAAGCAAAAGGGATTGGTATGCGATCTCCTGGATCAATGCATGCCGGAACAAAAAGGCGTCTCCTTCACCGAGTTTCCCTGAAGCAGGAACAATGATTTCGGCTGCAATCAGGCGGTCGAGCGACTCCTGCAGTTCGTCCTCTGACCTCGAAGCAATCAGGCCAAGCAACGTCCTGCCGAACTCACGTCCCACGGTGGCCGCGACCTGCGCAGTTTCCTTGACGGCTGGCTCCAGTCGGTCGAGCCTCGACAGCAGCGAGCCCTGCAGCGTGTCCGGAATTGCGATCGTCTGCGGCGTGCCTTTCAACTCGTAGCTGACGCCGGCATCCAGCAACAGATCGCCCTGGAGAACGGCCTTGGTCAGTTCCTCGACAAATAGCGGCACGCCGTCCGTCTTGGAGACGATCTGATCGAGCATGATATCCGGCAGCCGCTTGCCACCCGTCAGCCGCTCGACCATCGCAACGCAATCGCGGCGCGATAACCGATCGAGACTGAGTTGTACGAGATGAGGGTAAGTCCACCCCGGTTCAAACTCGGGCCGCGCCGTGATAAGTACCATTAACCGGGCGGCCAGCAGCCGTTCAACCACGAGCCGAACGAACTCGAGGGATGACGGATCGATCCAGTGGGCGTCTTCAACAACGAAAAGAACCGGCTGAACGCGCGTCATCGTTTCGAGTACGGCCACCAGCACGTCCAGCGTCCGGCGCTTGAAGGAGGGAGAAGATGTGTCAATTGGCGGATGGCGCGCGCCTGTCTGAATCCCAAGCAAGTTCGTAAGTACCAGGAGTGCCTCGTCGACATCGACCCCAAGTCTTGCGATTCCGGCCTCTATCCGTTCCGTTTCCGACGCATCTGACGTGTCGGCCCCGACGCCAAAAGTGCGCTGTAACCAGCGGTGTACCGGCCAAAATGGGCTGTTGCGATAGTACGTGGAACAGTGAAGCGAAACGATCACATGCGAGTCGTCACTGATGCCGTCGCAGAGCGCGCGCAGCACACGAGATTTTCCGATTCCCGGCTCGCCGGTCAGCAGCACGCAGCGCATTTCGCCATCGACGCTTTGCTTCCAGCGCCGCCAGATCATCTTGAGTTCCGCAGCCCGACCAATGAGCGGCGTCATCCCATGGACGGCTCTGATTTCGAAGCGGTCGATCATGTCCGCTTGCGCCAGCACACGTTGGACCCTGACCGGATTAGTGACCCCTTTCAGTTCGCGCCAGCCAAGGTCTTCAAGCTTGAATGACCCATCGATCAGATGTTGGGCGGCCGGACCCACGACGACCGCGTCGGGCGGAGCGAGCGACTGCAGCCTTGCTGCGATGATTGGCGCCTCCCCGACGATTGCCTGGTGATCCAGCGAAGATCCAGCGCCAATCGCGCCGGCGACGACAAGTCCCGTTTCGATCCCGATCCGCATGTGCAGACGCACGCCATACTCGGTTTCGATGAGATCGTTGGCATCGCGAAGCGCCGTGGTGGCAGCGAGCGCGGCGAGTACCGCACGTATGGCATCGTCTTCGTGCGCACCCGGATAGCCGAAATAGACGAGCAGCCCGTCGCCGATATAAAGCGCGATGTGACCTTCATGAGCTTCGATTGCCCGCGCACAGGCTTGATGGTAGACCCCTAGCAAACGTCGCATATCCTCTGGATCGAAGCGCTCCGCCAGCGCTGTCGAATCGATGAGGTCGATGAACATTACTGTGATTTGACGCCTCTCGGCCTCGATGGCTGGGGATGCAGGCGACGATGGCGGGTCTCGGCATTCCCGTACCCGCTCAAGCGAATGTGCGTGGGCTTCGTTTAGCGCTGCAAGTCCTTTTGCGAGCCGCTTGCGGTCGCCAAGCGTAAGGCCTAGTTCCTTCAGGTCACCGTCGGAAAGATCGCTGAGCACATCCCAGTCGATTCCTTGGGAGGTGAACTTCGCAGTGTGGGCGCCGAGGCCAATCTGCGCTAACCATGTCGTCAGATCGTCGGTCATTGCTGGATCTCTGGAGGCCCCATCCACCGTCATCATCGGCGTGGTAGCCTGTCCACGCCGCTTCGCGCCTCTTTCCCATGAGTGTCGGGACAGGCGCATGCGATGGGTTTTATTAAGTAGGCGCGACGAACATTGCGGGTTGATGACCCGGTATCGAGGACTCACATGTCCGGTCCGCGACCGACTTCCTGCATGCGTAACCGCTCTATTGTTATAGTGCTTCTTCGTGTTAAGACAATCGAATGCCCGGTGACTTGGGCAGAGCCGACGTCTGAACGTCCAAGTGTCCGGACAAGCGATTGACGCTTCGTGGCCGAGCCCGGAAGTTCACAGCCGGCCGATGCTTGGATCGGCCCACTTGGTCGGTGAACGTCCATATCCGACCCGAGGCGGTCCGCGGAGTCCGCTCTGCATCAATGGCAAGTTTCGAGGGGCGGACATTCGTCGGACGATGTCCTTATACGAGCAATCAGCCTTAAACCTGCGAATCTGGATGCAGAGAGCAGTCGGGAGAGATTTTTTGTTCAAGGTTTACGCGAGATGCCGGTCGATACTTCGTTGGATGGCGCTCTCGGGAGACATGCACTTCTCAAGCAATGAGCAAGTGATTTGGCCACCTAGACAAAGCGACAACTTCGCCTCGGGCGTGGCGCCCGCCACCAATGCACTCTGCGCACGTGGATCGGGCTGGTCCAACCTGTCTCGCCATCACATTGAAATCAACCTTAGTAACCTACCAGTGCCTCGACGCTTCAGAGACAAAACTTCTAAATGGGTCTATTGCTTACGTGATGCACTTCGTACGACGTCCCGTGAGCGAGGATCGCCCAGGCAGTTCGTGCCATTTCGTTTGCCAAGGCTACCGCCACTACATTTGCTGGGCGTCTCATCTGCATCGCCTTTTTCCAAGCGGTTGGTACCTTGGCGTGACACAGCACAGACCGCGCCCCATGTATCAACAACGTACGCAGGTACGGGTCGCCACGCCTCGATTCACCGCATGGAGCAACCGGGATCGGCTTCTGGGCCGGCCCCGACGATCGTGCCGGAAAGCTCCAGGCCGAGAATGCGCGGCGCGCCAGCGGCGGTGGATATTGGCCGAGGCGCTGAATCATGTCCGGACGATTGATGCCGGCCGCAGCGGATCACCCCTTTACCGCACCCACGGCGATGCCGGACACGATGCGCCGCTGGAACACGACGTAAAGCACGACGATCGGCGCCGCGGCCAGCACAAGACCCGCGCACAACAGCGGAACATTCGTCGTATATTCGCCGCGCAATGCGGCGATACCGACCATTAGCGTGCGCTTGTCCTGAAGCACGAGCAGCGAAATCAGTACATCGTTCCAGCAATACAGCGTGTTCAGAATGCCGAGCGTGACGAGCGCAGGCTTGCCCATCGGCAGCATCACGTACCACCACGCCTGCAGAATGCTCGCGCCATCGATCCGCGCGGCCTCGAGCAGCTCACGCGGCAAACTCGAATAAAACGCGGTCATCAGATACACGCTAAACGGAAGAAAGAAGGCCGTATAGGAAATGATCAGGCCCACGCGGGTATTCAACAGGCCCAACGCAATAATCGTCTGATAGAACGGCACGAGCACCACCTGCACCGGAATCATCAGCGACGCGAGAATGACCACGAAAATCAGCTTGCGATGCGGGAACCGCAGAAATGCGAACGTAAAGCCCGCGAGCGATGAAACGAACAGCAAGCACGCGACCGCGCCGACCGTCACGAGTATCGAGTTGATGTAGTACTCGCCAAGATTGGCCTGCACGCAAGCTTGAATGAAGTTCTCGAACGTCGGATGACCCGCGATGCCGAAACGATCAAGGATATAGTCACGCGTCGACTTGAACGCGTTGTTGAGTGCAAACGCCAGCGGATAGACGCACGACACGGCGAGCACGGCCATCGGAACGGACAGCGTCCAGAGCACTCGCCGGTCCTGCTTGACGGTAATCGCCATGCCATGAGCCCTCAGAGGTTCGCGTTACGGGTCATGATCCGGATCTGCAGCCATGCAATGCCGCCCATCAGCGCAAATAGCACGACGGAGATCGCCGCCGCATACGATGGGCGATTCATCTTGCCCTGCTCGATCCAGATCAGGAATTCCGGCAAGGTCGTCGATGTGCCGGGCCCCCCATCGGTCAACACGTAGATGAGTCCGAACATTGACGTCAGCACGCCGACCGTCGTGACGACGGCCACGAATTCGATGATCGGCCGCAGCATCGGGATGATGATGTAGATCCACGTCTGCCAGAAATTGGCGCCGTCAAGCCGCGCGGCTTCGATCATCTCATCGGGCACCGTCGACAGGCCCGCCATGAAGATCAGCACGCCCATGCCGAAGGTCGACCACATCTGCACGCCGATCAGGCTCATGAGCGCAGTCGAACCGTTGCCAAGCCAGTCGACCGCATCGATGCCAAACGTATCCAGCATCGCATTGAGGTTGCCGTCGTATCGCAGGACCACATTGAAGATCGAGCCGATGATCACGCTCGACAACACGGCCGGGAAGAAATAGACCGCACGAAACACCTTGCCGCCCGGCACCCCCTGATGAATCAGAATCGCCAGCACCATCGGCAGCATGACCCAGACTGGCAGCGTGGCCAGCAGGATCAGTGTGTTGACCATCGAATCGCGGAACGACGGATCGTGCGCGAGCGCGACGTAATTCGACACACCGACAAAGCCGACCGCACCCGACGACGTCACGCCGAGGAACGACAGCACTGCGCCCCATCCGAGCGGAAAGATGCGGAAGACGATGACGAGCAGCAACGCGGGAAGCAACAGCACGAACGCCATGCGCTGCTCCGAACGGTCACCGCCCGACCTGGCCACCGCAGGCGACGCCTTTGATGCGGGCGCCGCGCCGCTCGTCATAGATGCAGAAGGTTTCGACATGTCTGGGTCGTAGTTCAACGTGCCTTCGAGTGCCACACAATCGCCAAGGGCTGGCCTGATTCGCTTCACTATCGGGTGGCGCTGCCCCCTGAGTCGCACCACGTGGGGTGCTGCGATGGCTTCACCTTGCAACAATCCGGCGCGCCCAACAAGCTACACATCACCGCTTTGCCGACGCCTGGACTTCATCCATACGCGCAGCGGCCTTGTCGACCGTCGTATCGCCATTAAGCAACAGCTGGCTCTGACGGTGCCACTCCTCCATCTCGGCCGCCGATGCGCCGAGCAGCGTCGTCGTCACGGCGGAGTCCTTGAGCCATCCGAGAATGATCTTGACGGTCGGGCCCTTGAACGAAGTGAGGTCGACACTGCTGTTCGCCGGCAGCGCGCCCGCATCGTTGGCGAAGACCTGGAGGGCCGCCGGGCTCGCCAGCTCTTGCACGAGTTGCCTGGCCAGCGCGACATTCTTCGACGCCTTGTTCACGCCGTAGCCGATACCGCCGGACACGGGCACACGCGGATTGTCGGGCGGATCGCCGGCCGCAACGGTCGGCGACGGCATCTTGTAGACACCGAGCTTTTCGGGCGTGAGGAAATTCTCGAACTGCTTCCAGTGCGCGACATCGGAAATCAGGCCGATCGTGTTGCCCGCATCGCCGCGCATGAATTGCTCGTATTCATCCATGAACTTCGTCGTCGAGTTCGCGCCCTTCGGATACCAGCCATCCTTTTGCGTATCGACCCACGCCTGGAGAATCCCCTTGACCTGCGGGCTCGACCACTTGAGCTTGCCCGCCGCGAATTGCGCCTGTTCGTCGGGTGTCATCGACGTCGCGGCCAGCGAGGAGAAGACGAATTCGGCACCGTAGCCTTCCTTGTTGCCGAGCGCAAAGCACGGGATCTTGCCGCCCTTGGCCTTGAAGGCCGCGCAAACGCGCTTGAGATCGTCCCAGTTCTTCGGCGGCTTGTTCGGATCGAGTCCGACCTGCGTGTAGAGGGCCTTGTTGTAATACACGACAAACCCCTGAAGCGTCAGCGGCAATGCATAGGTCTTCCCGCTCGCGTCCTGAAACTCCTTCACCCCGAGCATGCCTTTGTCGAGCCCGCTGAGGTCGACGAGGTCCGACATCCGTGCACGTGCCTGCGCGCCGCCGTTCATCAGGAACACGTCGGGCCCGGCGTTAGCCGACAGCGAGGTGCCGAGGATCGTGTAGTACTGCTCGATCGGCTGGCCGACGAACTTCACCGTGACGCCCGGATGCGAGGCTTCAAAGTCTTTCTTGACCTTCTTGAAATACGTCGACGTAACGGGATCGCTCGACTTCCAGTCCCAGACCGTCAGGGTCTGTGCCGCGGCGGCGGCGAAAAATGCGAGTCCGGCAAGACACACCGCGATGCGTGAGATGAATGGGCTTCGCACAGCTGTCTCCAATGGTTTTTATATGAAATCCATGGCTAGCCGGCCGTCGGTACGGCCGCCGGTTTCGAGAGCGGCGGCGGGCCAAGCTCGCTCCGGTCACGCACATCGGGCCGCCGTAGTTCGCGGCGCGCATATTCGCTGAGTTCGAGCCCGTGTCCGGGACGATCGGGTGCCATCGCAATGCCGTCGACAATGGCGATCGACTCTTCGACGAGCGCGTCGAAGTTCTGGAACGAGTATTCAAGCCATTCGACATCGGGCAGCGCGCATGCGCAGTGCACGCCGACTTCGAGGAAGGTATTGCCCATGCTGACCGGCACACCGAGGTCGGCCGCGAGCCAGCCCACGCGCATGACATCCGTCACCTGCCCGTGCACATTGAGGATATCGACCGCGCCGGCCTCCATCAATGCACGCTTGCCACTGGCATCGAGATACTCACCGGTATTCAGCGCGGTCCACGTGGCGTTGTGCCGGATGTGCCGCAGGCCTTCGAAATCGTCGCGCAACGTCGGATCCTCGACCCAGAGCAAGGCGTGACCGGCGTCGCGGATGCGTTCGAGTTTCACGACGGCTTCCTTGGGTGACCACGCTTCGTTCGCATCGATCATGACGTGCGCGTCGGCCCGCACGGCCTTCTTGAGCAAGTCGAGGCGATGAAGGTCGCGCTCGAAGTCCGGGTGCCCGACCTTTATCTTGAACGCGGTATAGCCGAGTGCGTCGGCACGTCCAAAAAGTTCGGCGAAGTCGGTGTCGCTCAGATGAAAGTCGAGCCCGCTTGCGTACGCCTTGATCCGGTCGCGCCGCGCACCGAGCATCTGCCAAAGCGGCATGCCCGCCTGCTTCGCGGCCAGGTCCCATAGCGCGACCTGGATTGCTTCATGGAAAGGCAACGTCCACGCGCGGTGGTTGCCGCCTCGCGGACGCGCTACACGGTGCACCAGTGCGAGCGGCCGCTCTCCTTCCAGCGTGGGCCAAACTTCGAAGCGGAAAATGCGCTCGATTTCCGCTTCGGGCGGCAACGGTACGAATAATGACTGCGCAAAGCCCAGGCCGGTGAGCCCGTTCTCACCGATCAGCTCGAGCGCCACGACGTGAGCATCGTCGGCCCGGACCTGGCTATCGCCGATCACCCGATCTCGGGCAAACTGGAAACGCGTAATACGGAAGTCAACGATACGCATGATCGAGTGCTCTGATAGATCAGATGCCGTAATTGATATATCATGTTAGTCGTTGCGATCGGAGATCACAAGTGGGTAGAACGAGAAAAGATGCCCTCGCCGAGCCGGCATCCGCTAAAACGGCCGTGGAGAGTTCTCCGGCCACCGAGACTGCAAGCGGCGGCGGGCGGCTCAGCGACATTGCGTACGAGCGGATTCTCGAGGGGCTGTTCGAGCGCAAACTGCCTGCCGGCGCATTCGTTTCGCAGAACGAACTCGTCCAGCTTCTGGGTATACCCGTAGCGCCGCTGCGTGACGCATTGCGCGTGCTCGAAGCGGAAGGGGTACTGACAATTCACCCGCGCTCGGGCATTCAGTTCATCAAGCCGGGGCTCGAACTTACTCGTGCGACGTATCAGTTCCGCAGCATCATCGAGCGCGCGGCGATTCGCGTGTTCGCCGAGACCGCGGATGAAGAGTCGATTGGTTCACTCGAAAAGCGCCATCTCGCGCTGGTGACCGCGATCGAGAAGCAAGGTCTCAATGCGCAGTACCTCACCGAAGTCGAAGCGCTCGAAACCTCGCTGCATCATGCGGTCATCACGTCGCTCGGCAATCCGCTCGTCGAGAACAGTTACCGGCGCATGCACAATTACCTGAAGCTGTTGCGCCTCGAACGCAAGCTCACTGCGCCGTTAGTACTGCGCACGCTCAAGGAACACCTCGCGATTCTCGAGGCTTGCAGGCTGCGTGATCCGGATGCCGCCGAAGCCGCCGTCACGGCGCACTTCGCGGCGGCGTTGCAGCGCAATCTCGGGATGTATTGAGCGAGAAGCGCACGCGCTCGACAACGTCTCGTATCTGAGACGCATCGCAGGGTTCAGGCAAATATGCCGGTGCCGATGAGTCGCCGCGATCCGGTATTGATGGATACGCCGGCCGCACGCATCGCACGTCGCGCCAGGTTGCGCAGCACGGCCAGGCCGAGTTCTCATGCGCCCAAAACCAGTATTGCATTGTCGTTCGACATGTACGCTCTCCGTTCTCAAGATAAATGACACATGGGGCTCTCTCCGGATGGACGACGCCGAAGGCAGAACGAGTTCCAACCGGTTCGCAGTGTAGGCGTGCAAACTCGCGCCAACGTCTGTCGCGAAACTACGCCGTCTGGTAATGAGGGGGCTGCCGGCGGCGAGCCCTGTGTTACAGACGTCGCAGCGATCCATTTACCCACTCGCAACGTCACCGCGACTGGGCGGCGAAGACGACCTTATATTTTCAGCTATATTCTCTTGCGCTAACAAACGGCGGTGGCCACCGCACGACGGAGCGATCGCAGGTGTTTCGCCAGCAACTGATTTAACCTCCATCGGAGAATTTCAATGCGTTTTGAGCAGTACCGCGTTATATGGCAACAGCTTTGCGAGTGCGTAGCGATGTGGGTCATTCTCGTCACATTGGCGGCATCTAGCGGAATCGCCTCGGCAGAAACCACCACGATCACGGTCTGGGATTTTAAATCGGCGGACCCCTCGATCGCTGCATACTTCCAGCAGACGGTCAAAGATTTTGAAGCGGTACATCCGGGCGTCATCGTCAAGCATGTCGCGCAGCCCCACGACCAGTATTATTCGCTGCTGGGTGCCGCGATCGGTGCGAATCAAGGACCGGATATCGTGATGCTTCACGGAGGCACCCCGACCCGCGAGCGGGCCGGTGCGCTCGTGGCGCTGAATCCAGATCTCGGCAGGCTTCGAGACCGGCTTGTCGGATGGGAAGCGTTCTCGGCTGAGAACAATACGATCTACGCAGTTCCGCTCACGCTGCAAGGCCAGGTCGTTTACTACAACAAGGATCTTTATCGTAAGGCCGGACTCGATCCAGACAAGCCTCCGGTCAATTGGGCGGAACTCGAAGCCGACTGCACCCGGCTCATCGCGAGATTGCATGTCGCATGCTTCACGATGGGCAACAAGGATGGCTATGGCTCGATGTTCTTCTTCAATTCTATTGCGGCGAATTCATGGAGCGACGCACAGCGAGCCGCCTGGGCGGACCGAAAGCTCGCGTGGAGCGACCCTGCTGTGAGCAGCATCCTGCGTGTCTGGGTCGAGAAATCAAAAGCAGGCTGGTACACCAAAGGGGTGAACTCGACAGCGACATTCCCAGACCAATACGATCGATTCATGCGCGGAGAAGCCGCAAATGTCATCGGTCTCGTCTCGGACACCGCACACTGGAAGCAATTCGAAGCGGTCGTCGGGCCCGATAAGGTCGGAAGCTATTTGCCCGTCGCGCTCTCGGGCTCAGCGGGTGCCAATGCCCCGGGTGCGAAACTCTCGCTGCCCATTGCCGGCGGCATCGGGTGGGCGATCACGCGTTGGTCTCCGCATAAAGACCTTGCACTCGCTTACGTGAAATCGATGGTCTCGAGCACACACCTCAGGACGCTGTTCGAAACAGGCGGAGCGATGGTGTCCGATGGCCAATTCTCGCGTGATGGCATCGACAGCCCGAATGGAAAGAAAATTCTTGAATGGATTTCCTGCTGTCGCGCTCCGATGCCGCAGAACTCTATCGGGTTGTCCGAAGTTGAAGTCTTGCGTCGAGATACGCAGCGTATGCTTGCCGGATCGATGTCGGTGGAGGCCGCGACGTCGGAACTCGATCAGACTCGCACATCATCCAGGTAGGTCGCGGAGCACTGCTCGAAGCTCGTCGATATACCAAAGGTTGCCCGACAGTTCGCACTCGCCAATGACGTCGGACAGGAAATCGACTGCGCCGGAGGAACGGCCGGCAGTGTGCAACGCGCGCGCGTACTCAACGGCAACCAGCGGATAGACCGCCAGATAGTGTGTCTGCTTGAGTCGTACGATGGCAGTCTCGAAGCTACGGAGCTCGCTCGAATCGAGGCGCGAGTTCATCGCGCGCGCGACCCACATAAACGCATCACAACACTGGAGCCAAATATGGAGTGCGGCTTTTTTGCACTCACGAGCAAGCTCCTCGACCGCATCCACCAGGGCAACGGAATCTCGGGTAAATATGGCGATGGATACGCTCGCTTCAAGCAGGATATAAGCTAACGTCAATTCGTGGCCGAATGTCCTTCCATCGTCCTCGGCCTCACGCGTCATGGCAAGGGCGCCCTCTCGATCGCTCTGAAACCACAACACTCTGGCAAGCGTCGCCTTGGTGACCGCAGCCTGACCTGTTCGTATCCCGGTGATCACCCACTTCTTCGTGTCAAGTTCGTCAGAACTGAGCGCCGCTTTGAGCTCGACCGCAGCCTCGTGGTGACGTCCGAGGTAGTGCAAGGCAATGCCGTACAGTCGGTGACTCAGGGTTGCCTGGAAGGTGCTTCCGCGCGTTGAAGCGACCTTGTCGAACTCCTTTACGCGGTTGAGCGCGGTATAGGCGAATCCGCCGTACTGGCTCGCGTTCCAAAGACCCCACATCGCACGTAACTGGTGGCTTAACGCGTCGTGCGCCAAGGCAACAGCCAACGTTTGTTCCCACAACGTGTACACAAGAGGGCTTGGACCTTCAATGTACACAAGCGCAGCTGCATACGCACACAGCAGATTCAGGTGAACCGTCGGCAACTGCTCTTCAAGCGAGGCATCGCGCAGCGCCTGCAGTGCCTTCGAAGACCAATACGTGCACTCGTCCAGGGCCGACAGTTCGAAGAAGTGCGATGCAGACTGCGATGCGAGTTCAATGCCGAATCGCACGTCACCGAGTGGGCTGAACGCCCACGTCATCGCGGAGCGCAGATTACCCCGGTCAGCCTCAAACTCGGGCCACGTTGGAATACCCGCCGCTTCGCGTACCGCTATGCGCACATCGGCGACAAGGCTCTTGAAAAACTCTGCATGAGCTCGATCGGCGGCGGCCTTTTCACCGTTGGCCTCCATGCAATCGATTGCATAGGCCCGCGCGCTGTCCAGTAGTTGATATCGTTTCGCACGCGTGCGGTCCATCGAGATCAGCGATTTAGACACTAAGCTTGCGAGTGCCTCAGTCGTCTCTTGCGATGTCAGGCCAAAGCCGGTTGCGAGCGACCACGCGCCTTCCAGAGAAAACCCGTCGACGAACACTCCGACGAGCCGGAACACTAACTGCTCCTTCGCAGAGAGCAATCGGTAGCTCCAGTCAAAGACAGCCCTGAGCGTCTGATGCCTCGGCAACGCGTCGCGTGAACCGCCGGTCAGGATGGCAAACCTTCGGTTGAGGTTTGCCTTAATCGCTTCCAGCCCGAGGCTGGCTGTACGAGACGCGGCAAGTTCGATCGCGAGGGGAATTCCGTCCAGCCGTCGGCAAATATCGGCGACCATCGAAAGCGTGGCCTCGTCGGTGCGTATTTCGGATGAACGTGACCGGCCGTTTCGGGATCGTGACCGGGGATTTCGGCAACGTGACCGGTCATTTCGGGAACGTGACCGAGCGGACCGGACGGCAGGATTGGCGTTGCGCATGACATC